>JANPER010000184.1:0-23890 GCA_031423015.1 Planctomycetota bacterium
TGTCGTGCGCACCTTCTTCGATCCGCTCTCGCAGGTCGCCAAACAACTCCTCAAGTTCCTTCGCGTCTCTGCGGCCCACTACGGAATATGAGCCCCGAAAACGCCAGTCGCGTGAGCGCGTCTATTCTGCGGAAAGTAGGACCGATGGTATCGTTGATGGTCGGTTCCCACGGCGAGCTCTCAATCTTGTGCTCGAGTGGTATTCTGTGCACCAGGCTGAGCTCCTTGCCAATTGGAGCCTGGCGCGTGAACGGCGCCCCCTGCGCCACATCGATCCGTTAGAGTAGCCGCATGATCCCGAAGCTCAAGAGCGCCGAGTACGTCAAGGATCACACGATCCGCTTTAGGTTTGCCGACGGCACAGCCGGAGACATTGACTTAGGCGCCGAACTCTGGGGAGAAGTATTCGAGGGGCTCAGAGACCCCAACGTTTTCCGCAGCTTCCGACTCGACGACGAACTTAACACGGTCACGTGGCCGTCGGGCGCCGACTTTGCGCCCGAGTTTCTCTACGAGAAAGCGGCCCAACAAGCCGCAGCAGCCGACGCGCGCAGAGCCGCGCGCGGCTGAGCGGCCGATCCGTTCGGCCTCCGCTCCACCTCTCAACAGTCGGAAGGCGGTTTACCAACCATGCGCAAGCTCGTCGTACCCTGCTGCTCGGGCGTACGTCGTACGAGGGCTTCCGGTCCTACTGGCCCGCGATCGCCGAGGATGTGAGCCAGCCGGCTGTGGAGCGCGAGATTTCGCGTCTCAACGCCGCCATCGAGAAGGTCGTGGTTTCGAACAGCCTGAAGCCCGACGAGGTCGAGGGGTGGGGCCCGACCCGCGTCGTGCGGCGCGCGGACGCGCACGCGGAGGTCGCCGCACTCAAAGAGAGGCCGGGTCGGGAGATCCTGGTGTTCGGCAGTCACCTCCTCTGGAACGACCTGCTTGCCAACGGCTTGGTAGACGAGCTGCACTTCATGATCGGTGCCGGCGTGGTCGGCGAGGGCGTGCGGGCATTCGAGACCCGACCGCCCGGCTCGCTCCGCCTGCTGGACACCCGCACCTTCGACAGATCGAGCCTGCTCCTAGCCCGGTACGCCGTCGAGCGCTGACCGAGACGCCGCGCCCGAGGCCGAACCAGGAACCAGGCGCTGCACCTGACCGGGGCGGGACTGCGGTGGTTACCTGTTTCAGAAAGCAAGGAGCGTGCGACACGCGCCTCGTCCGGGTCGTAGAAAACGCGATCGGTAGTCACCTCGCTCGCCGAGATGCCGAGCGGTGCGGATCACTTCTGCTAGGAGGCTCCGATGTCCTACGGCGCGCGGGTGAACCAGCGCGGCGTGGTCAGCATCGTCGATGCGCCAAAGCGAAGGTCGGGCAGCGTCCGCACGCGCCACGACATCCGTTCGCCGGGTTGCAGCCGATCGAAGACCGCGTCGGACATCGGCCAAGACGGTTCTGCCAACGATTGACCGTCACGCTCGTAGGTCGCGAACACCAGCCGGTAGTCGTCGCGCCAACCCAGGATCGAGTAGGACTCTTCCCGACCGCTCATCCACGGCAACATCAACACCGTAGGGTCAGCCGACAGGGTGATCGGCCCCGCGGAGACCATAGGTTGGTCAGCTTGCTGGCCCAAGATAGCCCGAGGCCACCCGCCGGCCATGGTGCGAAGACCACCGTGCAGCGTTGCAAAGCGCGGATCCTCGACCACCGCGCAACGCGCATTGGGTGCGACCTGGAAGGTCAGCACTAACAGGCTTGGCAGGAACGGCACCAGCACCGCGGCGGGGTGGCACATCACGCCGCGCACACTCGACGGCGCCAGCCGGCGCCAGCCCGCGACCAAGCCGGCACCCGTGAGCATGAGCATCGGGCCGAGCGCGATCAGCAGGTTGCGGCCGTGCATGCCGTCGCCGCTCGCCGCCTGCACGCCGGCGACGGTGCCGAGGCTGCAACTCAGAGACAGCACCATCAACGTCGCGCGCTGTGGTGCCAGGCGTGCGGCGCCCACAAAGAACCCGACCGCCGACAGGCCGATCACGAGCAGCGTCACCAGCAGGATCGGCCAGGGCAGCGGCAGCGCGAAGCGCCCGAACTCACCGACGAACGAATGCACGAGTTCGAGCCCGCCGCGCTCAGGCACGTGCAGCGGCGGCAAGGGCGGCGTCAGGCCGAAGGTGAGCGAGCCCGCGCCGGCGAACAGTGCGAACGCGCCGAGCGAACCCCACGTCGCCGCGCACTTGATGTTCTTGCGCAGCGCCAGCGCGTGCGCCAGCGTGCCGACGACGACGATGAACCACCCCGCCGGTGCGGTTGCCAGCGCGAGCCCGGCGCTGAGTCCGCCGAGCGCGCCGTCGTGCACGGCGAAGCGGCCGCGCGCCAGGCCGCGCATGCAGCACAGCAGCGCGAAGTGCGCGGCGGCGGCGAGCAGCGCGCCGTGCCACAGCACCGCGTGGCTGCACGCCCACTGCGGCAGGCTCGCCATCATGAGGCTGGCGACCGCGGCGACCCCGGTGCCTGGGAACACCAGGCACGCCACGCGATGCGCGCAGGCGACCGATATGGCGCCGAGCAGGATCGACAGCAGGCGCAACGCCGATAGCGCGCGCTGCTCGTCGGTCAACAACGCTTCGTCGAGCCCATGCCGCAGCCGCAACGCGCCGGGGCCGTCGGCCGGCAGCGCGGTGGCGATCAGATCGGTTTGTCCCAGCTGGCCGAGACGAACTGCCAAGAGCATGGTGTAGGCGTCGCGCGCGCCGCCTTGCAGCGCGCATAGGCTGGCGTTCTCCAGGTATTCCTCTTCGCGCGGTGCCTCCAGCGCCGGCGTGACCCACCAGTAGCCGCCGGCGAGCACGAAGTGACACAACAGGGCGAGGAGGAGCGAGTGCCGCATGCAGGCGGCGCAGTTCTACTCGCGCGCGGCGGGGCCCGCGACAACCAGCAGCGACACACCCGCCGGCAGGTTGTGCCGCGGCAGCCAGCGCGCTTCGGCGGCGAACGTGCTGTAGAGCAAGCGATCGAGGCCGAACGGCGCCGGCATCGCGAGGTCGGACCCGCCCTTGGCCACGCTGCGCGCCAAGAACGGCCGCATCAGCAAACGAGCGATCGCGATCGGCGGGAAGAGCAGCGCGTTGAAGTAGGTGGCGCGACGGATGACGAAGCCGGCGCGCGTCAGCTTCTCGATCAACTGGCTTCGGCGATAGCGTCGTTGATGGTGCGACAACACGTCTTGCCGACCCCACAAGAAAGCGAACGCCGGCACCGACAACAGCAACCACCCGGTCGGCGCCAGCAGGTCGCGCCACGCCCGCAACGCCGCCTCGTCGTCGGGCAGATGTTCGAGCACGTCGAGCGCGCACAGCAGGTCGAAGCTCTGCCTTGCGAACGGCGGCGCCAGCGCGTCGGCGCGTACCACGGTGTCGGCGCCTGCGAGCAAGCACGCGCGCGCGCTCGCGAGGTCGTAGTCGAGCACGGTGACCTTGCCGCGCGGCGACAAGATCGGCAGGTTCACGCCCGAACCCGGGCCGATGTCGAGGATGCGCGCGCTGGCGCCCGCGCGCATGCCGATCACGTCATCCAGCACGCGCGCAAAGATGGTGCGGCGCGCGCGAAACCACCAGTGCTCGCGCTGCGCGCGGTACTCGGTGTGGACGCTCTGCCTCACCGCTCAGCCGGGCGCTCGGCCGCCGCGCGCGCGGCGACCTTCTTGCCGGGGAAGTGGATGCGGAACCACATCCTCGCCACCGTCCACAGAGTCTTGGGGATGTGGCCCGCGCGCACCGTGGTGGAGCCGGCGGTGCGGGGATAATGGCGCACGCCTTTCTCCACCGACTTGAACCCCATGCGGCGGATCTTGGCCACCATCTCGGTGTCGATGAAGAAGTCGCTCGACTCGATCTCGAGCTTGTCGTTCACCTCGCGCGTCCACAGCTTGAACGCGCAGTCGACGTCGCGCACCTTCACCAAGAACAGCACGCGCACCAGGCGGTTGTAGGTCCACGACAGCAGGCAGCGCAGCACCGAGTCGTAGCGGTACACGCGGAAGCCGAACACCGCGTCGGCGCCATCCTCGTTGCCCGGGCCCTTGATGAGGGGCATCAGGTCCACGAGTTCGCGCACATCGAACTGGTTGTCGGAATCGGTGTAGAACAAAAGGTCGCAGCGCGCCGCCTTGAAGCCATCGGCCAGAGCGCGGCCGTAGCCGAAGTTGGTGGGGTGGATGACGGTGCGGACGTGGCTGTCCTCCGCAATCAGCTTCTTGACGATGTCGCCGGTTTGGTCGCGCGACCCGTCGTTCACCACGATCACTTCGTAGTCGGTGTAGTGCGCGCGCAAAAAATCGAGGCAGGCGCGCGTCTGCTTCTCGATGTTCGCCTCCTCGTTGTAGGCGGGAAGAACGATCGACATCGATTGAGGAAAGCGGCTCGCGGCCATGGGGGCGAATTGAGGGGCGGGGAAGTGTAGCGCGCGATGGCGTGGGAGCTGGGCTGTGGTCTCCCTTCGGGAAAGTTCGGTTCCGCAGCACCGAGGGGGGAGAAGGGAGCGACCGAGCCGGTGCCCAGGCTAGCATGACCTCGCCAGCCCGCCGCCGGACACCTTCGCATGCAACAGCTTCATTCGCTCCTGGTCTCTCTCCTGGTTGCCACGCCGCTCGTCGGGCAAATCGCGGTCGCGTCGGTGAGTCCGACCGGTCACTCCCTCGCCGCGCTGACCACCACGACGCCAACGATCACGTTCGCCGAGCCGATCCAATCGGCCACGATCACGCCGAGCAGCTTCCGCGTGTTCGGCCGCTGGAGCGGCGTCGCCACCGGCGCGCTGGCGTTGAGCAACGGCGACCGCACGGTCACGTTCACCCCGGCGCGTCCGTTCTTCGCCGGCGAGACGGTGACGGTGATGCTGTCGAACGCGGTGACGGCGACGTCGAATCGCGTGTTGTCCGGCGGTTACACGTGGGTCTTCTGGACCAAACCAGCGCGCGGCACGCGCACTCTGCAACTCGCCGCCACGCTCCCGGTGCGGCGCACCGGCGAGAGTCGCATCCGCACCTACGGCGCGTACGCCGGCGACCTCGACGGCGACGGCGCACCCGACTTGAGCTTGCCGAACGAGGACATCAACGACGTGCGCGTGATGCGCAACGACGGCTGCGGCAGCTATGCATTGCCGGTGATCTATCCGTTTCCCACCAACTACAAGCCGAGCACCAACGAGGGCCAGGACTTCAATCGCGATGGCTTCATCGACTTGGCCGTCGGCAACATCACGGCGGGCGCGCTGTCGGTGCTGCTCGGCAATGGCGATGGCACGTATCGGCCGGCCGTGCACTACCCGAGCGGCAGCGGCACGCGCGGCTTGTGTGTGCTCGATGTCGACGGCGATGGCGACGTCGACGTGGTGACCGCCAACCGCGTGTCTTCGAACCTGGCCCTGCACCGCAACAACGGCAACGGCACCTTCGCCGCTGCGACGCTGTTCGAGGGTGGCGGCAGCGGCGAGACGGCGATCGGCGCGGCGGACGCCAACGGCGACGGCATCGCCGACCTGTTCGTCGGCTGCTACACGTCGGGCACCGTCACGCTGCTGCTCGGCAACGGCACGGGCACGTTCACCTTGGCGAGCAGCGTCGGCGTGGTGGGCAACCCGTGGATGATCGCGATCGGCGACATCGACCGCGACGGCGCGATCGACGCCGTGGTCTGCACGTCGAGCCAGCCGCGCGTGGCGGTGGCGCGCGGCAACGGCAGCGGCGGTTTGCTGCCCGCGGTCGACTACCTGGTGGGTTCGTTCCCGCTGGCCATTGACTTGGGCGACGTCGACGGCGACGGCGCGCTCGACTTCTTGGCATCGAACTACTCGGGGGCGACCTTCACCCTCTATTGGAACAACGGCACGGGCGGCTTCGGCTCGCCGGTGACCCTGACCGCGCCGCAAGCCGGCTCCTGCGCGCTGATGGTCGACGACGATCGCGACGGCGATCTCGACGTGCTCGGCATCGACGAGCTGGCCGACTTGGTGTTGGTGTACCGGCAGGCCAACAGCTGGCCGGTGGGGGTACAGACGCCGACGTGTGGCGCGACGTTGCGCGTCGACGAGTTCGCCCGCGGCGCCGGCTACGGTGCCACTCCGTCGCATTCGACGCTGGCCGGTCGCACGTTGTTCATCGGCGTGACTGGCAACGCCGGCCAGCCGTTCGGCGTGTTCGGCGGCATCGCCCAGGCGCCCGGGTTGCCGCTGGTGTTCGGCATCTTCAACCTGGATCCCAACGTGCTCGTGGTGTTGCCCGGCGGCGTGACCAACTCGTTTGGCGAAGCGATGGTGTCGTTGCCGATTCCGCTCGGCATCCCCGTCGACGCCGCCATCGCGCTGCAGGCGGCCGTGGGTGATCCTTCGCATCCGGCGGGTCTGCGACTCAGCAACCCCGAAGTCGCGGTGGTGCGCTAGCCGCGCACCTCACTGCAGCGGCACCAGCTCGATCCTGCGGAACTCGCAGGCTGCGCCCTCAGCCTGAATGGCGATTTGGCCATGGTCGGCCGTGCAGTCGGTGCCGGCGTTCACCGCGGCGCCGTTGACCCAGATCGCGACCGCGCGCCCGCGACACTCGATGATCATCTGGTTCCACTCGCCAGCTTGCTTCTCTGAGTCATCGGTGAGGTTGCGGATGCGCCGCGCCTTGTCGCCGTCGACGCCCCAGTTCGCTTTCGGCCCGCGCCGCTGCTCCATGTCGGGCACGACGATGTCCTCGCCGATGCACCAGAAGTCGCCGGCGTTGCCAGCGTGCAGTTGGCACTCGACCGACTGCGGGAACATGGCGTACAGGCGCCGCGGCGTCGAGGCGTGTACGAGGATGCCGCAGTTGCCGGGCTCACCGGGCCAGCGCCATTCGACGGTCAGGCGGTAGTCGCGGTACGACGCGTCGGTGATCAGGTGGCCTTCCGGCTTGCCTTGGCTCACCAGCATGCCGTCGCGCACCACGAACGAGGGCGACACCTGCTTGCCGCCATCGGCGTCAGGCACATCGGCGTGCCAGCCAGCCAGGTCACGGCCGTTGCACAGGGCGATGGGGCGCAGGGCGCTGGGTTGCACGCCCGGGCTTTGACAGGCGGCGGCGAAGACGATCAGAGCGAATGCCAGTGCGTTGCGCATCGGCCCATCATTGCGGCGACCCGCCGAGCCGCCTACGCGCCTGTATGAAAGTCCAGCGACCGCGTGCCATGACGCGGCCTCGACGTCGAAAACGACCACGACAGTTGACCGGCGAGAAGGCGCCAGTGTTCGGGAAGAAGCTCGTTGCGGTCGCGGTCCGACCACGCCGCAAGGAGTCTTCAAATGAACACGACCACAATCATTGCCCCGCTTGTCATCCTTCTCAGCAGCCTGTTCCTCGGCAGCACGCCACAAGATCAGGCCAAACCAATCGCCAGCAAGTTCGTCCTCGATGCCGGGGAACACGAACTCGTCGCAGTGATCGAGGCATCCGGGAAGTTCCTCGACCGCATGGTTCTCCTGGCGCCGTCCGAACTGCCTGCGCAGAGCCCCATGGTGAAGCTACCGCGGCGACTCGAACTCGACGCCGCCGGTTGCGAGGCCGTGGTGAGTCAGATCGCGTTCACGCACGACCTCATCGCCACGCCGCTCGACCGCGGCCGTGGGTTGTGGGAATTCGTGAACATGAACGGCGCCAGGCGCGCCTATGCCATGGCGCGCGCCATCGCTGCAACCCCGGCCGAGGTGCGCCGTATGCGTGACGTGCGGGTCTTCGTCACGACCCAGGTCACCGTGCAGCACACGCGAGCGCCCGTGGTCGTGCAAACCCTGCGCCCCTTCTTCGCTGGCGCCGGCGGCGCCGGCGGCTGCCTCAACATCGGTACCGCGGGCAACGAGCACGTCATCCTGTTGCAGGGCGTCGCCGACAGTGTGGCACAGGCCCTCGATACGATCGCCGAGATCGACCAACCGCAGCCACTCTCGAAGATCGAGGACGACCGTCTGACCTCGTTGGAGAAGCGCGTGCGCGCTGTCGAGGAAGCCCTCAAGAGCACCGACGGCAGCAAGCCCAAGTGACGGGTCGCCGCGTAGCCGACGGCACGCGCGGCGTCGCGTGAGCGCTACGCTTGGCGACGGCTCGCCCGCCTTCCCGGTCTCGGTTCGTCGCACCACCGTCATGCTTCAACACGCCTCTCTCCTTTCACGCGTGCTCCTCGCCGCGCTCGTCCCCGTCGCCGTGACCTCCTCGCTTGCTGCCCAGGTGCTCGAGAAGCCTGGCGACGCGCCGGCCAAACATGCCAACAAAGGCGCCGGAAGTGGCACGCCGGCCGCAGTCCATTCCGTGCAGCGCGGCCCGTTCATCAGCTACCAGATCAATGTCGGGCCGACCGGCAACAACATCGTCGGCGACGCAGCGAACGAACCATCGCTCGCGATCGACCCGACCAACCCGAACCGGATCGTCGCCGGCTGGCGGCAATTCGACACGGTCGCGTCCAACTTCCGTCAGGCCGGCTACGCCTACAGTCGCGATGGTGGCCGCACCTGGACGTTTCCGGGATCACTTCAGCCGGGCAGCTTCAACAGCGATCCGGTGATCGACACCGACGCGCTCGGGACCTTCTTCTATCTCGGCTATCCATCCGGCTCGACGCTCAACCTGTTCCGCTCGAGCACGGCCGGCAGCTCCTTTACTGGGCCCGTGGTCACGCCCGGTGGCGACAAGGCCTGGATGACGATCGACAAGACCAACTCGATCGGCCGCGGTCACATCTACATCATGTGGCAGGTCGCGAGCGGGCCGAACACGTTCATCCGCTCGACCGACGGTGGCTCTTCGTTTGCGCCGGCGATCGCGGTGAGCAACACGCCCACCTTCGGCACGCTCGCGGTCGACAACGCGGGCACGCTGTACGCAGCGGGTTTGCGCGGGCAGCGCTTCGCGTCGTTCCTGATGGTGCGCTCGACCAACGCCAAGGACGCCGGGCAGACGCCGTCGTTCACCAGCGTGGCGATCGACATGGGCGGCAGCATGGCGATCAGCCAAGGTCCGAACCCCGGTGGACTCCTGGGACAGGCGCAGGTCGCGGTGGACCCGACAAGGCCCGGCACGGTGTATGAGCTGTGCTCCGTCATCCCCACTGCCGGCCAGAACGCGATGGACGTGCATCTCGTGCGAAGCACCGATTTTGGTCAGACCTTCTCCGCACCGATGCGGGTCAACGACGACCCGGCTAGCGGCGCGTGGCACTGGTTCGGCACGCTCGCCGTCGCCCCGAACGGTCGCATCGATGTGGTGTGGAACGACACGCGCACCAGCGGCGTGGCCAACCGCAGCGAGACCTACTACGCGTACTCGCTCGACGCCGGGCTGACCTTCTCGCGGAGTACGCCGGTGAGCCCGCAGTTCGACAGCACGATCGGTTGGCCCAACCAGAACAAGATCGGCGACTACTACGACATGCGCTCGGACGGCGCCGCGGCCAACCTGATCTACTCCGCGACGCACAACCTCGAACAAGACGTGTGGTTCCTTCGCCTGGGTGACTGCAACGAAAACGGCGTGCACGACTCCAGCGACCTGGCGGTCGGGTTCGCCTTCGACAGCAACGCCGACACGATTCCGGACGACTGTCAGTTCCGGCAGGCCGACCTCGGCTTTGGCTCCGGTCTGCAACTGATCGTCGGCGGCGACGACCTCACGCAGGCGGGGAGTCGTGCGACAGTGCAAGTCGGCGGCGGCCCGGCGGCGAACCCCGTGTTGCTCGTGGTCTCGACCAGCCGCTTTGTCACGCCAGTGCCCCTGCCCGGAGGTGGGCTCCTGCTGCCGGATCCAGCGAGCGGCGCCCTGGCGTTCGTCGGCAACACCAACGCACTCGGCAAGCTCGGCCTGCCGATCCGCGGCGGTGCCAACCTGGTGGGCAGGCTCTACGTGCAAGCGGTCATGCTCAGCGGCGCGACGCTGCTGGTGTCGAACGCCGTCGAGATGCAGGTCGGCGTGTGAGAGACGCAGCGTGGTCTGCGCTGCCCCAGCATTGCAGCGGCCCGCCGAGCCGCCTATGCCAGCGTGCATGAAAGCCAACCGACCGCGCGCGGTGACGATGTCCCTTGCCATTTTGTTGGTCGGTGTGCCGGGCCTCGCTGCCCAGCAGGACGTGACGTCGCTCGCGCGCGACGAAGTGAACGAGCTGGTGGCGCTCTACCAGCATCTGCACCGCCATCCGGAGTTGTCGCTGCGCGAGAAGCAGACCAGCGCGCGCATGGCCGAGGAACTGCGGCGTGTCGGCGTCGAAGTGACCGAGCGCGTCGGCGGCTACGGTGTGGTTGGCCTGCTGCGCAACGGCGACGGCAAGACCCTGATGTTGCGCGCCGACATGGACGCGCTGCCGATCGCCGAGGAGACCGGCTTGCCGTACGCGTCGGCGATCCGCGGCGAGAGCGACGAGGGCCGGCCGGTCGGCATCATGCACGCGTGTGGCCACGACTTGCACATGACCAACCTGGTCGGCACCGTGCGCTGGCTCGCGGCCAACAAGACGCGCTGGCGCGGCACTCTGCTCGTCGTGTTCCAGCCGGCCGAAGAGGGCGGTCTCGGCGCCAAGGCGATGCTCGCGGACAAGCTGTTCGAACGCTTCGTGCGCCCTGACTTCGCGCTGGCCTTGCACACGGCGCACGACCTGCAAACCGGCGCCGTCGGCGTGCGCGCCGGCTGGGCGATGGCGAACGCCGACAGCGTTGACATCATTGTGTTCGGTCGCGGCGGTCACGGCTCGATGCCGCACCTGACCATCGACCCGATCACCTTGGCGGCGTACTTGATCACCGACCTGCAGACCATCGTGTCGCGCGAGCTGCCGGCGAACGAGCCGGCGGTGGTGAGCGTCGGCGCCATTCATGCCGGCAGCAAGCACAACATCATTCCCGACCGCTGTGAGCTGCAGTTGACCGTGCGCAGCTACGCCGAGGCGACGCGCGCTCACATCCACGCCGCCATTCGTCGCAAGTGCTCGGCCCTCGCGGCCGCCCACCGCGCGCCCGAGCCCGAGCTGACGTTCAAGGACGGCACGCCCGCGCTGTTCAATCACGCGGGCCTGGTTGCGCGCGTCGTGCCGGTCCTCGAGCGCGCGCTCGGCGCAGCCAACGTGGTCGAGATCGCGCCGGTCATGGGCGCCGAAGACTTCGCGCGTTACGGCCTTGCCGGCGTGCCCGCCTTCATGTTCCGGCTTGGCACCGTCGCGCCGGCGCGCCTGGCGCAGATGGCGGCGCAAGGCGAGTTGCCGCCCACGCTGCACTCCGCCCGCTACTACCCAGACGCGGAAGAGAGCTTGCGCACCGGCATCGCCGCCATGACCGCCGCCGCGGTCGAGCTGCTGCAGTAGCACGCTCCAACTGCCGCAGATTCGCGCGCCACGCGAGGACTCGCGGCACTTGCGGCCCAAGACCGCCATTGGAAACACAGCTTGCTTCAGCGATTCGATGCAGTCATCGTCTCGCGCGGTTCGACCTCGTCGACCTGATGCTGCGCTGGAGCCGTCGCCGAGGGTCCAAGGCCCGGTCGCCAGTTGATGTCGCACCCGCTCGGCGGCTCTGCGCACGTGTCCTCCACCATGCGGATCCCTCACCCCGTCGCACGCCACGTCATCGCCGCAGCACTGCTCGCTCTGTTCGGCTACGTGCTGGTGATGACCGCCTGGTTGTCCGATGACGCGTTCATCGGGCTCCGGAGCGTCGCGCACCTGGTCCACGGTGATGGGTTCGTCTGGAACATCGGCGAGCGCGTGCAGACTTTCACTGCCCCGCTCTGGACGCTGT
Source organism: Planctomycetota bacterium (assembly GCA_031423015.1). Lineage (GTDB taxonomy): Bacteria > Planctomycetota > UBA1135 > UBA1135 > UBA2386 > DATGPD01. Next base: position 11,788 of record JANPER010000184.1, read on the forward strand.
CCGTCGGGGGACTGGCCGCGCTGACTGGTGATCCGTGTGTATCGACGCTCGCGCTGGCGTTCCCGGCCTCGCTGGCCGCATTTGCGCTGCTGGTGTGGAAAGCCGCGCCGGCCACCTCGTCCGCCCTCTTTGGCGGCCTCGTGCTGATCCTGTCCAAGGCATTCACCGACTACTCGACCGGTGGCTTGGAGAACCCCTTCACCCACCTCTTCGTCGTACTCGGCTGGTTCGCGCTGGTCTCGGGCGAGCCGCAGGACCGCCGGACGCTGGGCCGATTCGCGATCGTCGCCGGGCTGGCGACCACCAACCGACTCGACACCGTACTGCTGTTCGCACCAGCACTCGCGTGGCTTTCGTGGTGCGTCGGTTTGCGTCGCGCGATCCTGCCGCTGCTGATCGGCTTCCTGCCGGTGATCGCCTGGATCGTGTTCTCGATCGTCTACTACGGGTTCCCGTTCCCGAACACCGCCTACGCCAAGGCGTTCACCGTCGGCATCGATCGCCTCGACCTGCTGAAGCAGGGCCTCGGCTATCTGGATGACTCGCGACAGCGTGACCCGATCACGCTTGTTGTGATCGCGATCGGGTTGTTCGCGGCGCTCGTGGTGGGAGCCGGCATGCGGCGGGCGTTCGTGCTCGGCAGCGCGCTCTACGTCGTCTATGTCCTCTGGATCGGCGGCGACTACATGTCGGGCCGGTTCTTGTCGGGACCGCTGATGGTCGCGGTGGTCGCGCTGGCGTCCAAGCGCTTCGACCGCAAGCGCGTGCAGATCGCGTTCGGCACCCTCGGTGTGGTGGTCGCGGTGATCCTCGGCATCGTGCTGGTGCCTTGCAAGGCGACCGTCCTGTCCGACCGTGAGTACCAGGAATGCCTGCCGAAGATCCAGGGCATCACCGACGAACGGGGCTTCTACTACAGCAAGGGGTTGGGCCTGCTGAGCCCCGTGCGCCGTGATCCGGTCGCCGACTACGCCGACAATCCGTTCAAGGGGCGCAAGCTCGTCGTGTGGAACATGATGGGCTACGCGGCCTTCATCGCCCCGCGGCAGACGCACGTGATCGATCTGTACGGGCTCGGTGATCCGATCCTGGCGCGCCTGCCGAACCGACTGAAGGTCGCTGCCGGCCACTACCGCCGCGCGATCCCCGACGGCTACCTGCGGACCCTCGCCACCGGCAAGAACGTGATCACCGATCCGTCCCTGCGCGCGTACTGGGATCGACTCCATCTTGTCCAAGCGGGTCGGATCTGGTCGGCGGAACGGCTGCGCTCGGTGTTCGGCTTCCTGATCGGCGAGTACGACGGACTCCTCGCGGACTACATCAAGAACTGCACGCCGGGCTACAAGCGCGCCGACCTCATGGCGTTCTCGTCACCCGTGCCACCCGGCACGGCGTGGGACGACGACCGCGTCGAGACCTTCGACTACGACGGTCTGCGCATCGCGCTGCCGCAGACGTCGTACGCTCGGCACGCCAAGATCGTGCTCGACGGCAACGACCAGTACGCCGTGGCCTTCGTCCGCGCCGCCGAACTCGACACGCCGGGCTTTCAGCCCACCCCGACCCTGTTGCCCGCGACCAACGATGCAGCGGGCATGCTGGAGCACGCGGTCGAGATCCCCGAGGGCACGGCCCGGGCCGGCTTCGACGTCGTTCTCGTCGTGCCAGTGGCCGGCGACAACATCTTCGCGATCGGCGGGCTGACGTTCACCGACCGTTGACGGTGGCGGGCTGGCTGGCCAGAGTGGTCGCATGCGTCACGTCTTCGCAGCGTTTCTTCTCGCCATCCCGGCCATTGCGCAGAGCAATGCCGTGCCCGGGTTGGACGTCGGTCTCTACGACGTCGTCAACGTGCAGGTCTATGGCCGACGCGGCCCGACGTTCCCGGGCGGCGAGGTGGGCCTGAACATCGGCCACGCGATGTGCAACGGCGGCTCGGTGAACCTCACGTGGACCGGCAGTGGTCCAGGGGGAGTCATGGCGCAGACGTTCCCGAAGATCGCGTCGCTGCTGGCCCGCGAGAGCGACGGGCGCATGGTGCAGGTGTCGGGCAAGTCGAACCTCAAGCACTCGCGCATCGCCTTCAACTTTTCGAGTGGGCCGTGCGCGCCGTGCACGAACGCGGGGAGCAACCTGTGGAGCGTCGGCTGTTCGGATACCTACAGCAGTGGCTTCAGCTCGGCCAGCAACCTCGGGCCGACCGACGAGATCAATCCGTGGCTCGGCACGTGGAACCCGGTGGGCAGCTACTTCGATCGCGGCGACCCGGCGGTCTCATGAACCAGTCAGCCCAACGTCCCTGAACCAGCGCGCGGACTCACCATGGATCTGCCGCTTCTGAGGCCGCATGCACCGCGCGGCGCACCGGTCAAGCGGTCGCGCAAGAGCCGCTGGCGCGCGCTCGCCTTGATCGGCGTGCACGTTGCAGTGCTGGTCCACCTCGCGCACTGGAAGGTGTCGGGCACGACGCTGACGCCGGTCGAACCTTCGGAGGCGATGCAGACGCTCGAGCTGGGCTACGTCAACGCCGGCTTCCTGCTGTTCGTCGTGCTGATCCTGGCGACGCTCGTGCTCGGCCGCTTCTTCTGCGGCTGGGCGTGCCACGTGGTCGCGTACCAAGACCTGTGCGCGTGGCTGCTGAAGAAGGTCGGTCTGCGTCCGCGGCCGTTCCGCTCGCGCCTGCTGGTGTTCGTGCCGCTCGGCGCGGCGTTCTACATGTTCCTCTGGCCGACGCTGCTGCGTCTGTGGCAGGGGCGGCCCGCGCCGACGCTGTCGATGCACCTCGAGACCGACGCGTTCTGGCAGACCTTCCCCGGCCCTGGCATCGCGCTGCTCACGCTCCTGGTCGATGGGTTCTTGATCGTCTGGTTTCTCGGCGCCAAGGGCTTCTGCACCTACGGCTGCCCCTACGGCGCGATCTTCGGCGCGGTCGATCGCTTTGCGACGGGCAGGATCCGCGTCACCGATAGCTGCGAGGGGTGCGGCCACTGCACCGCCACTTGCACCAGCAACGTGCGCGTGCACGAGGAAGTGGCGCGCTTCGGCATGGTGGTGGACCCGGGCTGCATGAAGTGCATGGACTGCGTCAGCGTCTGTCCCAAGGAGGCGCTCTACTTTGGCTTCGGCAAGCCGGCGCTCAGCAAGGCCGGCGTCGTACGCAACCGCTCGGTCAAGACGTACGACCTGTCGTGGTGGGGCGAGGTCGGGGTTGCGGTGGTGTTTCTGGTGGCGCTGTATGCGTTCCGCAACCTCTACAACGCGATCCCGTTCCTGCTGGCGCTCGGCCTGGCGGCCATCACCGCCTTCGTGAGTCACGCCCTGCTGCGGCTGCTGTTGTCTGCCGAGTTCCGCTTGCAGTCGCTGTGGCTACGTCGCGGCGGTCGCTTCACGTTGGCGGGACGCGGCGCCCTCGTGCTGCTGCCCCTGTTCTTGGCGCTGGTGGCGCACAGCGCTTACGTGCAGTACCACACCAAAGCCGGTCGGGCCGCGCTGCTCGCTGGTCGTGTGCTGCCCCGCCCCGACTGTGAGCCGCTGATCACCACGGCTCTGGGTCACCTGCACGCTGCCGAGCGCGCGGGCCTTTGGCCGACCGGCGTGCTCGAGCATCTCATCGCCAACGCGCATCGCTGCATCGATCAACGTCCCGAGGCCGAGCGCCGTCTGCAGCGTGCGCTTGTGCTCGAGCCCGCGTTCCTCGCCGCGCGCATGGATCTCGCGACCCTGCTGAAGATCCGTGGCGACGACCAAGGCGCCAAGGAGCAGCTCGAATTCATCCGCGCGAGCCGGCCGACCGACGCGGTTGAAGTGGACCTCGTGCGCTTGGCCGGGAGCCGACTAGGAATGATCGGCGACGGGCAGGCGCCGAAGTAGCCGCCGATCAGCGCTCGCGACAACCAGCTTCGAACGGCGCGGTGCGTGCGGCGCCGGTGAGGTCGGTGCTGGTAGCGAAGGCGGGATCGCCGGTGCCGAGGATCGCCGACGTGGCACTCGGTCGCACGTCGCGCGCGGTGCCGTCGAAGCTGGCGCCTTCGAAGTCGCCGAGTCCTGCGCCGGGCAAGAACGCGGCGTTCGTGCCGCCGGTCGTGCCGAGCACCACGTTGCCGCTGATCAGCACCCCGAGGCTGCCATTGCCAAAGCGCACCGCGTCGCCGCGGCTGCTGTAGATGACGTTGTTGGCGAACACCATGCCGGGGCGGTTGTTCCACGCCGCGAGGTTCGCGCCGCGTCCATCGGTCAGCACGGTGTTGTGCACGAACACCAGATCGCGGCTCTGGCCCTGATGGTCGTGACTCGAGAAGCCCGTGCCGCCGCCGAAGACCACGTTGTTGCGCACGATCGCTTCGCCCTGCACCTGCAGCGCGTTGTCGTTGCTGCGATAGCACGTGTTGCGCTCGACGACGTTCGGCTCGCGACCGCCGGTGCCATACACCAGGATGCACGGGTAGTTGGTGTCGTGCACCTCGTTCTCGACCAGCAGATTGGCGTAGCTGCCCTGCTTGAGCTCGATGCCGTCGCCCTGAGTGCCGGCACAACGATAGACGTGGTTTCGTGCGATCACGCTGTGATGCGTCACGAACTGGCCGTTGTTGGCGCCGAGATACATGCCCTCGCCGCCGCTGCCCGAGGTGTCGTGAATGTCGTTGCGCGTGAGCCACAGCGCCTGCGTGTCGGCGGAGTTGGCGGCCACGGCGACGCCGCCGCAATGATGAATGTGGCAACGATCGAACCACAGCTCGACGCAGTCGTAGAGCTTCACCGCGGTGTCGCCGCCGGTGACTTCGAGGTCTTGCAGCGCGAGGTAGCGGCTGAAGTCGACGTTGACCGCGTTCTGGTCAGCGTCGGGGCGGGTGAGCACGACCGCGCCGCCGCCTTGCGCCGCGATCCAGATCGGCGCGGTCGCGGTGCCTTGCAGATGGATGCCAAAGCGCGCGGCGATCGAGTAGCGGCCGGCGCCGATCTCGAGACGTTCGCCTGGCTGCAGGCGAAGGATCGCGCTGCGCAGCGCCGCACCGTTGTCGAGTTCGTTGCGGCTCCCGTCGTAGGCGTGCGTCAGCACGCGCGCTGGCGTCACGGCTGCCCAGCTCGGCGCGTAGGCGGTGGGTTGCGTGGGGGTGGCGCTCACTTCGCTCGACGGCGGCCCCTCGCCCACGTCGTTAATCGCGGCGACGATGTAGAAGTGCGCGCGGCCTTGCGTGATTCCGGTGTGCACGAAGGGCGATGCCTGCGCCACCAGCGCGGTGCCACTCCCCGGCGTGACCCCGGCGGCGCGGCCCCAGTACACGGTGTAGCTGCGCGCCCCTTGCACCGGCGTCCAGCGCACCACCACGCCCTGCGACTCGGCGGTGGCGCCCACTTCCGTAGGTGCAGTGGGCAAATGGCCGGCTGAGTTGATCCCGCCACCCGTGGCGCCGCAGGCGGCAAGGCCGAGGCTCGTGGCCAACAGAAGGGCGCGATGAGAACGCGGCATCGCCAGAGAACGTCGGACGAACCCGCGCACGAGTGAAGCGGCCCGTCTGCGTTCGAGACCGATGCACCATGGCATCGCGCCTTTGCGCTGACGACTTCGCTGATTGCTGCCCAGCCTGAGCGCGACATCGCGCGTGCGCGGCGTAGACTTCCGCGCCCGCATGTCAGGTCTCGCCGCGCCGCCCGCCGCTTCTGTCCGACGTTTGTTGCTGGCGATCGCGCTGGCGGCGTTCGCGGTGCTGTTCTTCCAGATCGCGATCACGCGCGTACTCAGCGTGGTGTTGTGGTACCACTGGGCGTTCCTGTCGATCTCGTTGTCGATGCTGGGCCTGGGGGCGCCGGGGGTGTGGTTCGCGCTGCGGCCGCCGCCTTGGCGCGCGCTGCCCTGGTTCCTGTTGCTGGGCGGCCTGGCGTTGCCAGCCGCGGTGATCGGCGTGCTGCAGATCGGCAATCGATTTGGCGCGTGGTCGGTGTTGCCGTGCATGGCGTGCTTGTTGGTGCCGTTCCTGTTGCTCGGCGCGGCGGTGTGTCAGTTGTTGATGCTGGCGCGCGGCGCCGCGGTGAGTCGAATGTACGGCGCCGACCTGCTGGGCGCGGCGTTCGCCGCGGCCGTGGTGTTGCCTGCGTCATCTACGTTGCCGACGCCGATGGTGGCCGGTCTGCTCGGCGTCTTGCCGCTGCTCGCGGCGCTCGTGGTGGGGGGATCGCGCCTATGCAGCGGGCTTGGCGTCGCGGCGATCGTGGCCCTCGCCGTGCTGGGCAAACCCTTCGAGGTGCGCCGCATCAAGGACTACGACGAAGCGATCTGGCGGCCGATCTACGTGCGCTGGACGCCGACCGCGCGCTTGGCGTTCTTCGACACGCTGCTGTTCCACAAGGAAGCGGACAAGGGCTTCGGCTGGGGCTTTGGCGACAAGGCACCCAAGATCCCGACGGCGCAGATGTGGATGGAACAGGACGGCAGCGCCGGCACGCCGATCACCAGGTTCGACGGCGACGTGCGCGACCTGTCGGAGCTGGCCTTCTTGCTCTTCGACGTGACCACCGTGGGCTATCAGGTGCGACCGCCGCAGCGTGTGGCGGTGATCGGCGGCGGCGGCGGGCGCGACATTCTCACCGCGCTGCTGGCCAAGGCGGCGCACATCGACGCGGTCGAACTCAACGCCGGCGTGGTGGAGACGATCTCGACGCGCTTCAAAGAGTTCAGCGGCGACATCTACCACGCGCCGGGCGTGCAGGCGCACGTGAGCGAAGGGCGCAGCTATCTGACGCGCTCGACCGGCGACTACGACTGCATCCAGATCTCGCTCATCGACAGTTGGGCGGCGACCGCGGCGGGCGCGTACGCGCTGTCGGAGAACAATCTCTACACCGTCGAGGCGTATCGGCTGTATCTCAGCAAGCTGTCGGCGACGGGCTTCGTTTCGACCAGCCGCTGGGCGCGCGGCGACCATCGCCTGGAGCTGTTTCGCCTGCTGTTCTTGAACCAGCAGGCCCTGCGCGACAGCGGCGTATCGGATCCTGAGGCGCATACCGCGGTGGTGCGCGGCGGCGAGGTGGCCACCGTGCTCACCAGCAAACCGGCGTTCAGCGACGCCGAGTTGACGCGGCTGCGCGCGGCGTGTGAGGAACGGGGCTTCGAGTTGTTGTTCCCGCAGGTGCCGCAGCCGAGCAACCTCACCGACGTGCCCACCGTGTTGGCGAACGGCTATGCGCCGCTGGAAGCGTACGGCCTGTCGATGCGGCCGCCCACCGATGACCGCCCGTTCTTCTTCCAGTCAATTCCCATCTTCGGCACCATCGACACCGCGTCGATGCAGCTCGGCATCAACGCGATGTCGGTGCGCTCGCTGCAATGGTTGATGGCGATCCTCTTGCTGGTCACCGTCGTGCTGTTCTTCTTGCCGTTCGCGCTCGGCCGCGCGCTGCCACGCGGCGCAGGCTTTTGGCGCGGCAGTCTCTACTTCGCCGCCATCGGCTTGGCGTTCATGCTGATCGAGGTGCCTTGGCTGCAACGGTTGGTGCTGTTCGTCGGCCACCCGAGCGTGGCGGCGACCGTGACCATCGGCGCGCTCTTGCTGGGCGCCGGCGCCGGCGCGTTGCTTTCGGAACGCACGGGCCTCCGTCGCGCCCAAACTCTGTGGGTCGTGGCACCGTTGCTGCTCGCCACCTGCAACGTCTGCATGCCGTCGCTGTTCGAATACGCCCTCGGCTGGTCAGCCGCCGCCCGCATCGCGCTCACCGTCGCGCTCCTCTTGCCCGTGGGCTTCGTGCTCGGCCACTTCTTTCCTTTGGGCATGCTGCGCTTTGGCGACCAGAACAAGGCGTGGTACTGGGCACTCAACGGCGCGTGTGGCGTGCTCGCCAGCGTGTGCTCGCTGGCGCTGGCGATGGCGATCGGCTTTGCCGCGGTCGCGTGGGTGGGGGTGGGGTGCTACGTGGCGGCGGGCGTGTTGATCGGCGGTCGCGCCGTGTCGCAGCCGTAGTCGTGGCCACCTTGACTCGGCCGCCTACCTCGCCCTCTTGCTGGGTGAGCGCGGCAGCGCCGCGATCGAACGCGAGATCGCCAAGGGCGAAGTCTTTCCGATGCAGCGCCCGTTCATCAACTACCGCACCGAAACCACGCCTCAGGATCGCGACCCGAAGTAGAAGGTCACCAGCGCGGCCGCAACGTACTGGGCGTGCCACTGCGCCATGCGCGCATGCAGTGCATGCAGGGCGCCCTCGGTCGGCAAGCCCTGGAGTTCCCCCGCGACCATGAAGACCAGCACGATCGCTGCCGCCAACGAGAGGATGGCCCGCAGGTCCTCGATCAGCCGCGACGGACCCCGCTTGCGCATGGCCAAGAGGCGGGTGAACACCACGCCTAGCAAGAAGCCGAGCACGAGGAAGAGCGACACGACGCCGGGGTTGTCGCCGACCATCAGCAGGCGGCCCTGCTGGTAGAGCAAGCCGGCGACCGCGAGGAAGCCACAGGTGAGCACGATGCGAATCGCGCCGCGCGGCAGATACAGCGGCGGCGGGCCGGCCTCGGGTTCCGCCGTCGGACGGTGCCGCGCGGCGAAGTAGTGGCCGAGGACGATGAACATGACGTTCTGCAGGTAGTACGGAATCTGCCGTTGTGGGCACAACACGAGCGCGGCGCAGATCGTGCCCGCCAGGCCAATGGCGAGCAGGGCTCGGATGCTGCCGCCGGGGAGGCCGAATGCGTGCCACTGCTTCCAGTGCGACGCGGGGAGCGTGGGCTCGGTCATCATGCAGGCAATCGTGGCCGACGGACGGCTGCCCTGTCCACAGGCAGAACTGTCACGGGCAGAACCGCCACGGGCGAACCGTTGGACCACGCGCGCACGCGAGTTCCGCCTTTCGCCGCCGTGGCGAACGTGTAGTACGGGGTCGATGCTGGTCCCCGAGGTCGCGACCGCGCGCCGCGCCCGGTCATCGCTTGGCAAGCATGCCGAGCCCGCGTCGCGCGGGCCAGGGTAGAGTGGTCCGACGCGTGCATCGCCGTCGCGCCGTGCTAACGTCCTGTCGCGAAGAGGTCTGCCGCTCGGTTCTCACATGCCATGGCGCGCGCGCATGTTGTGTTCGCGCGCCGCGATCATCGAGCTGCTGAAGCGCTACGCCGATGCTTGCTTCTACCTGAACGACCGCGAGAAGCTGTTCCATGCGACGCGCGACCATCGGCGCAAGCTGCATGCGCAGCTCAAGGTCACCCTCGCCGACGCGCCGCGGTTTGCCGCTCTGCACACGCTCGCGGACGATGGCTTTGCGTGAGGCAGCCGGGCGCGATGCGCGGTGCGCGAGTCGGGTGTGGCTCTCACCTTGAGCAACGGGAAGGGTTTCGGGCCCTCCCCGTGCGCGCCAGTGCGCGCCCCTGCCCTTGCCCCTGCGCGGAGTTCCAGCGGTCGCACGAGGCGCAGAAGCAACGAGCCTTCGACGCCACCCGTGTCGCGGTCACGTCGGTCACGCGGCATCGGTTGTCCCGCTGCCGGGTCTTCCGTCGGAGAAACTTGCCCGGCGCCGCGCGTTGGCTTTTTCCGAGATCGCATGTAACCGTTGCCGTGAATCGAGCCACTGACTGTTTGGACGATCGCCCCCTCGCACGGAGCGCACGGAGCAATAGCCAATGGTCAAAGAACAGTGTGTCCCCCGATTCGGTTGCCTGACAGTCGCAGGTCCCGCACCTGCTGCGTGGTCGCCAGCACGGCGGCCCAGCCACGCACGACCGCGCCATCGCCAAGGAGACGGCGCATGAGCTCCGCCTCTCCCACGCTGGAACAGCACTTGGCCATCCTGCGCGAACGGATGCAGCACCCGACCGCGTACGACCGGGCGCTCGACTACTTCCTCAACGTGTTTGCCGAAGACACGAAGGTGAGCGGGCTGGGCGAACGCGACGAGTCGCTTGGTCTGCGGCATCTGCTCACCGAAGCGACCTGCGGCGTGCTGGGCAAGCGCACTCAGCTAACGGCGTTGGTCATGCTGCATGTGCGCGAGCACGGGTTCTATCACGGGTGTGCCGCCGCCAACGGCCGGCTGATGATGTTCTTCTATTGCAAGAGCCTGGACACCGGCATCATGGGGCTGGTGCCTGGCCTGAAGGGACCGACGGAGGCGGTGCGGTTCCGGCTATCCCGCTCGCCGAACCCACAAGTCAACAACTGACCACGCCCTCAGCGCGGCCGGCCACCTCGGCGTCCAAGGTCGACGTCTCGCAAGCGATGTAGGGCTCGGCAATTCAACGGGCAACACTCGCAGCGCGGGCGCGTCGAGACCCCGCCAAGTTCAAGCTGCGACTTCGCCCCGGTGCGCGGACGCGCATCGCCGTTTCGCAATGTCTGCTGCTGCCACTGCAACGACCCGGTATTACTGAGCGCGTTCTTACCAGAGTCGAACGCCAATGCGCATCACATCCAAGGGCCAGGTCACGATCCCGCAAGAGATTCGCGAGAAACTGGGCTTCCTCCCCAACACCGAAGTCGAGTTCGTCGTCGACGGACGTGTCGTGCGCATCGTCAAAGCGCGACCACGACGTGGTCGCAGCCGCGGCGACGGCATCGTCCGCCGGCTGCGCGGCAGCGCAACGGTTTCGATGACCACCGACCAGATCCTCGCCCTGACGCGCAGGGGCGCATGACCGAGGTTCTGGTCGACAGCAACGTCCTGCTCGATGTCGCGACGGAAGATCCTGAGTGGGGCGAGTGGTCCGCGCGAGCTTTGCAGGCGGCCGCGGACGAGGCGCCTCTGGTCATCAATCCTCTGATCTACGCGGAAGTGTCGATGGGCTACGACACCGTAGAGGGCTTGGAAGAAGCTCTGCCTGCGTCCGTGTTTCGCCGAGCCGCCTTGCCCTACGAGGCAGCGTTTCTCGCCGGCAAGAGTTTTCTCGACTACCGTCGCCGCGGCGGCCGCAAGCGCTCACCCTTGCCGGACTTCTACATCGGAGCCCACGCCGCCATCTCCGGATTTCGGCTCCTGACCCGCGACGTAGCGCGCTACCGAACCTACTTCCCCACCGTGAAGCTCATGGCCCCTTGAGTGCCACGGACCGCGACTGGTTGGCGCGTGTCTCCGTTCGGCCGTGTCTCCACTCGGGCCTGCTCCCTGCCCGCCAAGACCTCAGCCATCGCGCCCAGCAACCGTTCGAACGCCGCCCGATCGGGCATCAGAAAGCGCAGCTCGACTTGCCCGGTTGGCAAGTCGACCAAGCTCGGTGCGAACGCGCGGCGCAGCGCGTCGGCTTCCGCCCGCACGGCCGCAGCGCGCTGACTCTCGTCGACCGCGGCGTCCTGCTTGGCACCCAGCAACACCTCGAGCCGGCGGCGCAGGTCCTCGGTCGAACTGGCCATCTCGATTTGGTCGACGCTCGACTCGGCATCGAGCGCGGCGACGGCGAGGTCCTGCTTCTTGCCGAGCGTCGCCAGCATGCTCTCTTCGATGGTGTCTTCGGTCACCAGCAGATAGACCTGCACCGGCCGCTTCTGACCCATGCGGTGCACGCGGCCGATGCGCTGCTCGAGCACCGCCGGGTTCCACGGCAGGTCGACGTTGATGACGGTGTTGGCCGCTTGCAGGTTGAGGCCCAACGCGCCGGCATTCGTCATCAGCAGGAGCTTCACTGTGGGATCGCGCTGGAAGGCGCCGACGATCTTGGCGCGCTTGCCCTGCGGCACAGATCCGTCGAGCCGCAGGAACGCGACGCGCCGCGCCGCCAGCAGCGTCTCGACCTCGTCGAGCATCGTGGTCCACTCCGAGAACAGCACGATCTTGCGGTCGCGTTCCGCCAACAGGTCGTCGAGCAGTTCGCGCAGGCGTTCGAGTTTGCTCGAGTACGACGGCCGCTGCTTGCCGACCAGGAATGTCGAGTCGGCGCTCATACGCGCCATGAGCAGCGCCTTGCGCAGGCGCAGCACGTCCATCTCGGTGAGGAAGTGCTTCCTGAGGATGGTGCCGACGATCTTCATGTGCGCGCCGTGCAGCTCCGCTTGTTCGTCGGTGGGCGGGATGCGCACAAGCTCGGTGGTGCGCGGCGGCAGCTCGCGCATCACCATCGCCCGCGTGCGCCGCAGCAGCACCGGCGCGACGTTCACGCGCAGCTCGTCGAGGTTGGTGTAGCCGAGCACGCGGCCGT
>JANPER010000185.1:0-128221 GCA_031423015.1 Planctomycetota bacterium
CCCCCCGCCGCCGCCCCGTTTTTGTGGGGGCCCCCGGCCACCCCCCGCGGCGCGGGGTGGGCGGGGGGGCGCGCCCCCCGGGGGGCCCCCCCGCGACTCGGGCTCGAACCCACGGCGCTGATCAGTCGCGGCTTGCGCTTCGTGAGCGCCGGGCTGGCGGCCGGCTTTGGCGATCCCGCCAGCGAAGGCGCGCTTTGCGGCGCAGCCGAGGTGGGCTGCAACCTCGACGGCCACGTGGCACAGCCGGTGACGCTCGAGCTGATCGCCCAGGCCGCGCGGGTGTACTGCATGACGAGCAGCCACCTCGCTCGCCTACGCAGCCTGGCGCCCGGCGCTGGCGACAAGCTCGACGTATTGCGCCCCGATGGAGCCGACGTCGACGATCCCCACGGCCAGAGTCTGGCAGAGTATCGTCAGGCGCGCGACGAGATCGGCAGGGCCCTGGCGGCACGGTGGAACGACATTGCGGCGTTGCTATGAGCGTCACGGCCGCTTCGGGTGATTCCCAGGCCGGGGGGCGGAACCTGCGCGCGACGCCCGCTCGTCGTAGGATGCTGACTCCTGCCAAACTTCAAACGAGGATCCATGCGTACTCTGATCAGCCTCTTGCTCACCTTCACCCTCGGCCTGTGCTTGTCGAGCCGCGCCACCGCACAGTGCACGCCGATTCCCGGCACCGGCTGCCCGGGCCAAACCAGCCCGATCTGCGGCACGCCGCCGATGATCGGCACCAACTTCATCTTCCGCTGCCCGCCGACCTGCTTCCCCAGCGTGTCGCAGTTCATCATCATCGGCACCCCGATCGCGCCACTGCCACTGCCGTCGCCGCCGATGTGCGTCGTGGGCTGCATGCTCGGGTGCCAGCCGATCGTCATCCTGACCGCGCCAGGTGCCACGCTCGCGATCCCGAACAACCCCGCGCTCATCTGCCTGCAACTGTGCATCCAGTGCCTGTGCCAGGTGTCAGGTGCAGCGTGCTTCACCGCGAGCCAGGCGACGCTGGTGAAGATCATCTGAGGCGTTACCGCGGCGACAGCGTGAAGTAGAACTGCCGCCGGTCGTCGGTCTCTTCGAACAAGATCGGCCACGCCAGGTCCATCGCCAGCGGCAGGTTGAGCCCTGGAATGGTGATGCGCAGGCCGCAGCCAACCGCCAAGCGCGGCTCGCCGAAGTCCTCGGCAGTGAGCGAGCTGCCGAGCAGACCAAAGTCGGACAGCAACACGCCACGGATGATCTCGGTTTCGAAGAACTGACCCGATAGGCGCGTCGAGAACAGCGGGAAGCCATACTCCGCGGTCGCCATGTAGCGCGCTTCACCGCCGGTGGGCTGACCAAACTGGCTGGGGCCGGCGCCCTCGCGCGAGAAGCCTCGGAGCAGAGCGCCGCCGATCTGCCCACCCCCCATGTAGAAGCGTTCCGTGGGGAACGCGTTGCGCGTGAGGCTGAACGTGTCGGCGATCTCGAACGCGTTGCGCAGGTACAGCACGTGCCGCCGCTCGCGCTCGTCTTCCCACAGTGGCAAGTAGGTGGCGGCGGTAACGCCGGTGCGGAAGAAGTCGGCGCTGCCGCCGAGGAAGCCGCCGAACAACTCGTAGTAGGCGCGCGCGTCGACACCCTGCGTCGGCCGCCACGCGCGGTCCACGGTGAAGTAGCGGATGTCGGCGCCGAGCGAACGCAGCTCGTTGCTGCCCTCCACGTCCCACACCAGAGCCGGCGCGTTGGCGTCGATGTCGCGGACGCGCACCGTCTCGTGCTGCGCGGTCACGCCAACGCGGACGAACTCGCTCAGGTTGCGCTCCAGGCCTACCGTGCCGCCGAACGTACTGCCCACGAACGACTCCCACCGTCGCCGCGAGCGGTAGCCGCGCACGCGCAGGCCAATGGTGTCGAACTGCTGGCCGAAGAGATCCGGCTCGTAGAAGCCGATCGAGAAGTCGGTGCGCCGTGAGCCCGGACGGAACTGGATGTCGAGGTCCTGGCCAGCGCCGTGGAACGCTTCGTTGTTGGCCACTTCACCGATCACGGTCACGGGGTTCCAGGACGACGGCAGCCGGAAGAGGTCGAAGTTGCGCTTGCGAAACTCGAGCGTGCCCTGCACGCCGAGGTCGGAGCTGACGCCGACACCCCACAGGAACGACCCCGTATCGCCCTCTTGCAGGTCGACGCGCACATCGACCTCGTCGGGCTGATCGCTGCCCGGTGGCTTGTCGATGATCACGTCGACGCCTGTGGGCGACTGTGGCGTCTCGAAGAACCGCGTCGACTCCAGCGAACTCTGCGCGCGCTCGAGGCGCTCCATGTCGAGCGTCTCGCCCGGCAGCACGCGCACGCGACGGCGGATCACGTAGTCTTTGGTGCCGGTATTGCCGTGCACGATCACGTCGTGCACCACCTTGGGCGACCCTTCCCTGACGTCGAAGACCAGGTGGATCGTGTGCGTGTCGACGTCGATGGTCTCGATCGGCCCCTCGACGTCGAACATGTTCTCCAGCGATGAAGAGCGCTGATAGCGCCGCCGCGACGGGTGACCACGCTGGCCGTAGAACTTCTCGAGCGCGCGGATGTCGAAGTTGATTTGGTCGCGATCGTAGAAGTCGCCGACCTTGGTCTTGATCAGGGGTCGCAGTTCGTCCGACGAATGAAAGGACGTCGGTCGCCCACTCGGCGGGGTCGTGCGCACGTCGACGCTCGCCACCCGATAGCGCTCGCCTTCGTTGACCAAGAACGTGAGGTCGACGTCTCGGCCGTCGGCCGTGAAGTCGGCGCCGACCAGATCGACTTCGGCGTCACGGAAACCCTTGCGCCGGTAGTAGAGCGACAGCCGCTCGACGTCCTGATGCACCTTGCGCTCGGTGTATGGCTCCGAAGTCCACCAAGCCGCTGGCGACGACTCCATCTTGGCGCCGCCGATCAGATTGTCGGTGAAGTTGAACGGCACGGTGGCCGGGAACGACGCGTTGCCGCGAAAGAAGATATTGCGGACGTTGCAGCGTGGCCCTTCGTCGACCACGAAGGTGACGGTGCGCTTCAAAGGGTCGGCGCGCACGTCGATGCGCGCGTGCAGGTAGCCGTCTTCTTTGTAGCGTTCCTGCAGCTGCTGCGCGTGCGTCGCCGCCAGCCAGTCGGTCCACTGGCGCACGCCGGTGACCTTGAGGAAGGAGTTGACCTGCGACAGCGAGAAGTGATCGAGACCCTTGAACTCGTGGCGCGCATAGATCGTGGCGTCTTTGACGCGGTAGGCCACGACGACGTCGCCCGCGGCGGTCTCCCGCACATCGACCCGGCTTGGCAAGTTCATGCTCGTCCAGATCGCCTGCACGTCATCGGCCACCAAACGCCGCTGCAACGGCTCGCCGACCTTGACGCGCAGCATGCCGCGGACGGTGTCGCCCAGCGTGCCCCCGGGCTCCACCTCCACCGCGGCGACCTTGCGGCCCTCATACTTCGCAGCCGCCTCCCAGCCGAACGGATCTTGGGACACCGCGAGCGACGCCAACGATGTCAGTAGCCATGTCAGTGCGAATACTCGACCCGTCCCGCGTCGCACGCGGAACAGATCAAGCGATCGGCTCGGCACGACGCTGGAAGTTCTCAAAACGCATGTATTCCGGGAAGAACCGCAGCTGAACCTCGCCCGTCGGGCCGTTGCGCTGCTTGGCGATGATGATCTGCGCCAAGCCGGCGTTCTCCTCGGTGCGCTTGTAGTACTCGTCGCGGTGCAGCAGCATGATGACGTCGGCGTCCTGCTCGATGGCCCCGGATTCTCGCAGGTCGCTCATGCGCGGGCGATGGTCGTCGCGGTTTTCTACGTCGCGGTTGAGCTGCGACAGCGCGATTACCGGCACCTCGAGTTCGCGCGCGATCGCCTTGAGGCCGCGTGAGATGGTGGCAATCTCCTGCTGCCGGCTCTCGATGCGTGCGCCTGCCGTCATCAACTGCAAGTAGTCGATGACGATCAACTGCACTTTGTCCTTGTGCCGCTGCTTCAGGCGCCGGCACTTGGCGCGCGCCTGCACGATCGACAGACCGGCCGAGTCGTCGACGAAGATCGGCGCCTCGTACAAGGCCTCGGCCTCTTGTTGCAGGCGCTGGTACTGTTCGTTGGTGATGCGGCCCTTGCGCAACGCCATGCCGTGGATCTGGGCGCGGCAGCACAGCATGTTCTGGATCACCTGCTGCGCCGACATTTCCAAGCTGAAGAACACGACGCCCTGCTTGTCACGCGCCACGCGTTCGAGCACGTTGAGCGCGAACGAGGTCTTTCCCATCGACGGGCGCGCGGCCAGGATCAGGAGTTCGCCGGGGTGTAGGCCGCCGGTCATGTCGTCGAGGTCGAAGTAGTGCGTCGCCAGCCCCGTCAGGCGGCCCTCGCGTTCACGCAGATGATCGATGCGATCAAACGTGTCGGCCAGGATCTGATCGATGCTCTTGGCCTCGTTGGCTTGGCCCTCGCGCGCGATCTGGAAGATGCGCTGCTCGGCGTCTTCGAGCAGCTCGCGCGGATCCATCGCGTTTTCGTAGGCCTGCCGCGAGACATCGAGACAGACCTCCAACAGCCGGCGCGCCACGGCCTTCTCGCGCACCAACTCGGCGTGGTAGACCACGGACGCCGCCGACATCACCGAGGCGGCGAGATCCATCAGGCTGTCGCGCCCGCCAGCCTCCGCCAGCAGGCTCTTGCGCGTCAGGTGCTCCTCGACCGCGATCGGGTCGGCGAGCGCGCGCAGGTCGTGCACTTCGCAGATCGAGCGGTAGATCACCTGATGCGCCGGCAGGTAGAAGTCCTCGGGCCGCAGCACCGCCGACACGTCGCCGAGCGCATCGGCGTGGAGCATGAGGGCTCCCAAGACCGAGCGCTCGGCGTCGATGTTGCGCGGGACGCCCCGCTCCTGCGCCACGAAGTCAACCATCAGCCAACCCTACCGCCTGCGCCGAGCTTGGCGCTTTCCGACAACCCAACGGCAACCCAGCGATCCGATACCCAGCGAACTGACTACCTACCGCAGCGTCATGCGACCCGGACCAGAGCCTCCCTGTCGTCGCCGTGCGCCGCGCCACCGCAAGCACACAACACGGACACCGTGCGCGCCGAAAAGCAGCGCGAGCAACGCCAGGTCGTGCTGTTCTAAAGAAGGACGGCACGACCACAAGAGGGAGACTCAACTTGTGGAGTCGTGTGGGAGGCTGTCGAGGTCGGTGCGGCCCGCCGGTCACGCAGACGGCGACGCGCCGCCCCCGCGCCGTGCCGCCAACTCGGCGTCGAACGCGGGCGGCGGTGCGACTTCAAAACACAACGGCGCGGCGCCCCCGACCGGCAGCGTGAGTCGCCAAGCGTGCAGCATCAGTCGACGCGCACCACCAACCGGCCGCGCCGCGCCGTACAACGGATCACCCAACACCGGATGGCCGTGATGGAACAGGTGCACACGTATCTGATGCCGCCGGCCGGTGAGCAAGTCAACCTCCAGCAGGTCGTCATCGTGCAACCGCTCGCGCAAGCGACACACCGTGCGTGAGACCTTGCCGCGCGGGTCGACGGCGACGCGGCCTGAGCCGAACTCACGCAGCGGCGCGTCGATGGCGAACTCTGACGCCGGTGCGTGGCCGAGCACCGCAGCGAGGTAGGTCTTGCTGACCGCGCGACGCTCGAACAGCATGCTCAGGTGGCGATGGGTCGCAGCATCGTGCGCAAACGCGATCACGCCGCTGGTCTCCTTGTCGAGCCGGTGCACGACGAACAAACGCTTGCCGAACGCCGCCTCGGCCCACGCGCGGAGGCACTGCTCGCGCTCGCCGAGCCGATACGGCACCGTCGGCAAGCCGGCCGGTTTGTCCAGCACGAGGAGCGTGCCATCGTCGTGCAAGACGCGCGGCGTGGCTAAGTGCATACGTCGGCTTTCACCCTCACGATGCTCGTGGGGGAAAACGTGTGCGCCACCGATGCAGCGCCAAGTCGACCAGCCAGCGCGCGGTGTCCGCCTTGCTCTGCAACGGCTGGGCGTGACGATGGCCTTCGGCGTCGAGTACCTGCACCGCGCTGTGTTCACTGCCGAGCGCGCTGACGTCGTTCATGACGATCAGGTCGAGCCCCTTGCGCGCGAGCTTGTCGCGCGCGCGCGCCTGCTGTTGCAGCCCGTCGATTGTGGTTGCGTCGAGCGAGAAGCCGACGATGACGCGCCTGCCGCCGGCCCGGGCCAACGTGGCGACGATGTCCGGGTTGGGAACCAGATCGAGCGCGTAGGCCTCAGCCTTGGGGGGCTTGCCCGGCTGCCGGAGCCGCGGCCGATGATCCGCCACGGCAGCGACCGCAAAAACCACGTCACAAGTTGGCAACGCTCGCTCGCAGGCGGCGAGCATGTCGAGCGCCGAAACGACGCGCACGACGCTGACGCCGGCGGGCGGCTCGAGCTGGCAGGGGCCGCTGACCATGACCACGTCACAGCCCGCCGCGCGCGCCGCGGCAGCGACTTGGTAACCCATGCGCCCGGTGCTGCCATTGCTCAGGAAGCGCACGTCGTCGAGGTGCTCGCGCGTTGGCCCGGCCGAGACCAAGACTTTCGGCATGCCCACAGAGTGTCAGCCGGTGATCTTTCGTGCCAGATCCAACGGCCGTCAATGGGGTCGAATCTGAGGTGGATTGCGCGGTGCGGCCCCCCCCTCCGCTGCTCTGGGCTGCGGAGATTCCAACCGGCGCCATCGCGCGCCGCGTCTGTGGACGCCCGCCCTCAGGTCGCCCTGAGGCCACCCACAGATTGCGCGAGGCCATGATCGTCCCTAGCCTGCGGTGTTATGGTTGCCTCTCTCGCCTCAGGGCATCAGGAAGCTCGGATGACCGCTCCAGATTCCGCCGTGCCGTCGCGTCCGTTTCAGGACCCGCTCGTCTACGTAGTGGACGATGAGCCAGCCGTGGTCGATTTGCTGCGGCGCCTGTGTGCAGATCGCGGCATCAAGGTCGCCGGGTTCGGCGGCGCCAAAGAGTTCCTGGCCGGGCTCGATCCGAATCGCCCAGGCTGCCTGGTTCTCGACCTGCGCTTGCCTGACATGACAGGGATCGACCTGCTCGCCACCCTGCGCCAGTTAGGCACCACGCAGACCATCCTGTTCATCAGCGGCTACGCGGAGGTCGAGCACGCGGTGCGCGCCATGAAGATGGGCGTGCACGACTTCCTGGAGAAGCCGTTCTCCAACCAAGTCATCCTCGACGCCATCCTGTCGGCGGTCGCGCGTGACGCCAAGAACCGCGAGGCCAGGGCGGATGTCGACGACATCGGCCGGCGCGTGGCGCGACTCACGCGGCGCGAGAATCAGGTGATGGACCTCGTGGTCAAGGGCATGGCCAACAAGGCGATCGCCGCCGAGTTGTCGCTCAGCCCCAAGACGGTCGAGGTGTATCGCGCCAACGTGATGGCGAAGATGGAAGTGGGTTCGCTGGCAGAACTGGTGCGTTCGGTGATGCGGCACCGCGGCAGCACCGAGCCAGCCGCGTAGCCTCATCGGGAGGCCGCCCGGGCGCCCGGCTGGGAGAGCAACGCTGGACGGCACAGTTCGGCCCGCACACGAGCCAGCGTGGCACCTTGATCGTCCTGCGCTGAGGGCCCGGCTCAGTCAGCCGGCCAGGCGATCGAGCACGAGCGGGCGAGACGCAGACCGGGTGTCGTTGATCTGGAACGCGCGTGCAACCCGCGCGACCGCGTCGACCGCTTGCTCCCGCGCGCGCGCGTGCACGCGCGCCAGCAGCTCGCCGTTGGTCACCGAGTCGCCGCGCTTGTGCGCGAGCACGACGCCGACGAGTGGGTCGATGCGGTCGGCGGGTTGACGGCGCCCACCCCCGAGGTCGCGCACCACGATGCCGATGGCGAGCGGATCGATATCCGCTACGAAACCACTGCGCGCGGCCTTCACCTCCACCACGACGGGCGCCGTGCCGAGGCGCTGCGGTTCGTCGATGGCGCGCGGGTCGCCACCCTGGCGTTCCACGTTCTGCCGGAAGCGCGCGAGCGCGGCGCCGTTGTCGAGCAACTGAGCCAAACGCGCGGTTGCCGACGTCACATCGGCGTCGACGCCAGCCAGCAGCAGCATCTCGGCGCCGAGCGCGAGCGTGAGTTCGCGCAGGTCGGCGGGGCCACCACCGCGCAGGCAGGCGATCGACTCCTCGATCTCGAGCGCGTTGCCCGCGGCAAAGCCGAGCACGGTGTCCATGTCGGTGAGCAAAGCGCTCACGCGCGTGCCGGTGCCACGGCCGGTGTCGACCAAACTCGTGAGCAGCGCGCGCGCATCCGCCTCGCGCTGCATGAACGCGGCGCGTCCGCACTTGACGTCCATCACCAGGCCGTCGATGCCTTCCGCCAGCTTCTTCGACAGGATCGACGCCGTGATCAAAGGGATGCTCTCGACGGTGCCAGACACGTCGCGCGTCGCATACATACGCCGGTCCGCCGGCGCAACCTCGGCCGAGGCCCCTGCCATCACGAAGCCGCAGTCGCGCAGCACCGCTTGGAACTCGACGAGCGACAGGTCGGTTCGGTAGCCCGGGATCGCCGCCAGCTTGTCGATGGTGCCGCCGGTGTGACCCAGGCCGCGACCCGAGATCATCGGCACGACGAGCCCCGCCGCAGCCACGAGCGGCGCCAACGGAATCGACACCTTGTCGCCGACACCCCCGGTCGAGTGCTTGTCGACCTTGTGTCCCTTGATCGACGACAGGTCGAGCACGACGCCGGAGTCGCGCATCGCCAGCGTGAGCTGCGTGGTTTCCGCGACGCTCATGCCGCAACAGCACACCGCCATCAGGAAGGCGCCGAGTTGCGCGTCGCCGAGCGACCCGTCGACGACGCCTCCGACCAGATCGCGGATCTCGCCCTCGGACAGCTCGCTACCGTCACGCTTCTTCTTGATCAGCTCTGCCGGGTGGGCGCGCATGAACGCTGCTCCTTGCCTTCGGGACGTCGCTGTTCGCCGCCCGCGACAGGAATGGCCTCTGCGCGAACCTCGGCTCGGATCGAAGGGCGTAGGGTCGTATTCGTGCCGAGGTCAACCCTGGTTCCGAATCGCGACCGGCGCGAGAAGGCCAACAGGCCATCGTGATTCACGTCGTCTAGTCGCATGCCGTGACAGAGTGTAGCCACCGCGTGCTTCGCCGCGCCATGACCGAACGAGACGCTCGACGCGTCGCGAGGCTGGTCCTTGGCGCTGATGCGCAATGCGTCGACGCTGCCGTGCGGCACCGACTCGACCTAGAGACTCACGCCGACCACGTCCAACACCGCAGCCGGCAAGCGCCGGATTTGCACAACTGGCGAGGAGCCAGCAAACATCTTCTCGCTACGCGCGATCGACGCGGAGCTGCGACGCGCGCAGCCCCTCGGCGGTCTCGGTCGTCACCCGCTCAACCATGGCTCCAAGGCTCATCATGAAACCTCTCTACGGCCTGACTGCATCCGCGACCCTCGCCGCGATCTGCGCCTCGATGCTCGCCGGCCCGATAGCCGCTCAACGGCAACACCGCACCAATCCGACCTTCGCTCAGATCCACCCGTTCGGCTCGGTGAACGGCGATCTGCCGCTCGACACGTCCAACTGGCCACACCCGGCAGCGCCAAACAACAACCCATTCCCACGCAGCGGGGCGACCGCGCCGGAGTTGGCCTATCGCGAGCGCAAGCGGGTCCTGGGCAAGATGCTGTTCTGGGACGAACAGCTGTCCTCGGGCCTCACCATGGCGTGCGGCACGTGTCACGCGATCAACGCGGGCGGCACGGACGGACGGGCCGGACCAGGTGCCGGCGGCACGGGTGGCACCTTCGGCGTCATCCGTCAGCACGCGACCCTCAACCAGGTGAAGTACGGCTTCCTGGGAGCCACGCCGCAAACACCGCCGACGACCAACATCAACCGGCAGAACACCCCCTTGGCGGCACCGACCATGATCGGCGCCTTCATGTTCAACGTGCAGTTCTGGGATGGCCGCTCAGGCCCGGCATTGGACGATGGCGCCGGCGGCGTGTTCGGCGGTGGCGTCCCCGGCACACCCGGACCGTTCAGCGACTGGGCCGGACTCGAAGATCAAGCCCACGAGCCCCCGCTCAGCGTGGTGGAGATGGGGCACGAAGCGTTGGGTTGGAACTCCGGCTTCATCGAGCAGAAGCTGAGCAACGCGCTCCCGCTGGCCTTGGTCGACATCGCCACCGTGCCACCGGACGTGGTCTCGTTCGTCACCTCGGGCTCCGCGTACAGGCGGATCTTCGACATCACGTTCTCTGCCGATCCCGACCCCACCATCAGCGCGCCGCAAGGCGTCACGCGCGAGCGCATCGCCATGGCGATCGCGACCTATGAGCGCACTCTGGTCCCCGATCAGGCACCGATCGACGTTCCCAACACGATGACCGCCGCACAGGTCGCGGGCTTCAACCGCATGCGCAACGTTGGTTGCTTTGGCTGTCACTCGATCACAGGGACGCCGAATGGAACGCCGCTCGCCAACCAGCGTCCGCTCCTCACCGCCACCAACAACCTCACGGACGCCTTCGATAACCCACTCACCGACGGCGACACGCACGACATCAACGTGGTCGTCGGCGATGGGCCCAAGAAAACACCGACGCTGCGCAACGTCGGCCTGCACAAGCGGTTCTTCAGCGTCGGCACGATCACGACGATCGCCGCCTTGCTCGATTTCTACAACGTGCGGACGCCGCCACTCGGCTTCGGCAATCAGATTCCGGCTGGCTCGCAGGCACGCGCTGAGGTGCAGGACTTCTTGGTGAACGCCTTGACCGATCCACGGGTCGCGAATCGGACGTTCCCGTTCGATCAACCACAGCTCGCGAGTGAGCGGCCAGAGTTCTCGCCCTTCGAAGTGAACGAGTTCGGCACGCCGACGCCAGGCTCGACCGGCGTGCCCGAGATCATCGCCGACTCGCCGCCGCTGGTGTTGAAGCCGGCACCGGCGGGCGCGGTCAACTGGTTCAAGGTGGGCGTTGGCAATGCTGCCATCAACAGCGTCAGCGCCTTGCTGTGGAGTAACACGGCAGGCACCGGCCCGGTCCGTTGGATCGGCACTCCGTTCTTCACCGTCGCTGCTGGCGCCACCAACTCGGAAGGTATCGCCACCCTGAACGTGCCGTTCCCGCTCGACTCGGCGTCGCTCGGAATCACGATCTTCGCGCAGTGGGTCGTGAACGACAACGGCTTCCGCAGCCTGTCCGACGCCGCTCGATTCACGCCGTTCCAGTTCTGATCTGCGGGCGGGGCCCTTCGATCTCGACCGTCTGTTCCAAGAAGTCGCCGCCGTCGCCCGCTCAGCGTGACGCGTTCAGACTAGTACGCGACCGGATGCCAGAACGTCTTCACTTCGACGAAGGGCTCGACGAAGGACAGCTTCTTCAGTGCCGCGAGGTTGCGAACCGGCTTGTCGCCGAACGTGGCGAAGCGCACGCGCTTGACGCTGTCGGCGGCGGCTTCGCCGACCTTCTTGTCGGGCGGACCCGCCAGCAGCAGGCCGTCGATGTCGCGGTGGCTCGCCATCTGCGGCAACAGTTCGCTGTGCACGCCCGCGAGCAGGTTGACCACGCCGCCGGGGAAGTCGCTCACCGCCAACAGTTCGCCGAGCGCCAGGCCCGGCAGCGGCGACGGCTCGCTCGCTAGCAAGACGGCGGTGTTACCGCCGGCCAACACGGGCAACAACAACGCCAGCAACCCGAGCAGCGGCGGCTGCGCCGGCGCGACGATCGCGATGGTCCCGGTGGGCTCGACGGTGGAGAAATTGAAGAACGGGCCGCTCACTCCGTTCTGTGAGCCGAGCAAACTCTGCAGCTTGTCGGGCAAGCCCGCATACCAGGTGGTCAGCTCGATACCGGCCTCGACCTCGCTGCGCGCCGCTGCCGGCTTGGTACCAGTGCAGGCGACGATCTCCTCGGCCAGCGACACCGCGCGGGTCTGCAACATCTCGGCGAGGCGATACAGGATCTGGCCGCGGTTGTAGCCACTGAGCCCACTCCAGCCTTCGAGCGCGGTGCGCGCCGCGGTCACCGCGTCGCGCAAGTCTTTGCGGCTGGCGCGCGCGACGTTCACCTGCGGACAACCGGCAGGTTGATACGCACGCCCCGACTCGCTGCGCGGGAACTTGCCGCCGACGTAGAGCTTGTAGGTCTTGCGGATGTCGACGCTCATGTGCTGCCTCAGCCTTGCTCGAGTGCGCCCGGCAGGCGCACGTACGACCGCAGACCCTGCCTGCCACCCTCGCGTCCAAAGCCGCTCTCCTTGAAGCCGCCGAACGGGCTCGCGGGATCGAAGCGGTTGAACGTGTTGTTCCACACCACGCCGGCGCGCATGCGGGACGCCAGCCACAGGATGCGCGAGCCCTTGTCGGTCCAGATGCCGGCCGACAGCCCGTACGACGTGTTATTCGCCTTCTCGACCGCTTCTTCTGGCGTGCGGAACGTGCTGACGGCGAGGACGGGGCCGAACACTTCTTCGCGCACCAGCCGATGGCTCTGGCCCACCCCGGTGAGCATCGTCGGCGGGAACCAGAACCCGCGCTCAGGCAACGCGCACTTGGCTTGATGCAGCGTGCCACCTTCGGCGGCGCCGCTCTGCACCAGCTCTTGGATGCGGCTCAGCTGCGCGCGGCTGTTGATTGCGCCCATGTCGGTGTTCTTGTCCATCGGGTCGCCGACACGGATGCGATCCATGCGTCGACGCAGCTTCTGCACGAACGCGTCGTGGATGCCTTCTTGCAACAACAGGCGCGAGCCGGCGCAACACACGTGACCCTGGTTGAAGAAGATGCCGCACACCACGCCCTCGACGGCCTGATCGATGGCCGCGTCCTCGAAGATGATGTGCGCCGCCTTGCCGCCGAGTTCGAGCGTGAGGTGCTTGCCGCTGCCGGCGAGCGTCTTCTGGATCAGCTTGCCGACCTCGGTCGAGCCGGTGAAGGCCACCTTGTCGATGCCAGGGTGCCGCACCAACGCCGCGCCCGTGGTGCCATCGCCCGGCACGATGTTGACGACGCCGGGCGGTAGCTCGGCTTGCCGCAGGATCTCAGCCAAGCGCAGCGCGGTGAGCGGCGTGGTCTCCGCCGGCTTCAGCACCACCGTGTTGCCGCAGGCGAGCGCCGGCGCCAGCTTCCACGCCGCCATCAGCAGCGGGAAGTTCCACGGGATGATCTGGCCGATCACGCCGATCGGCTGCGGCGACTCGCCCGGAAAGGCCAGCTCCAGCTTGTCGGCCCACCCTGCGTGATAGAAGAAGTGCGCCGCCGCCAGCGGCACGTCGACGTCGCGCGCCTCGCGGATCGGCTTGCCGCCGTTCATCGTCTCGATCGCCGCCAGCTCGCGCGCGCGTTCCGCAATGATGCGGGCGATGCGGTAGAGGTAGCGCGCGCGGTCGCTGCCCGGCAGCCCGCTCCACAAAGGCAACGCCTTGCGCGCCGCGGCGACCGCCTTGTCGACATCCTTGTCGTTGCCGAACGCGACCTCCGACAGCTGCTCCTCGGTGGCCGGGTTGATCGTCGCAAACGTACGGCCGCCGCTCGCCGCGACGAACTGCCCATCGACGAACATCCCCACCTCAGGCGGGATCACGAAGTGGTCGGGCGTCTCCGGCGCCGGCGCGTAGCTCCACACGCCGCCGAACGGCAGGTCGCTCCCAATCGACGCCGCCGCGCGAACGACCTCGCGCCTGCGCGTGCCCACCGCCGTCGTGCCGTTGGCGCCGTCACCGTTGGCCTTGGGTTTGCGTCGCGTTCTCTCGGCCATAGGGCGGCGATGCTACCGCAGAGATACGCCGCGGACCGCTATCCTTCGCCCCATGACGGCGTCGCCGGACGACCTGCCAGACAACCTCGTAACGCGTCTCGCCCGCCTGCTCGATCAGCGCGACGGCTTCTTGCCAGCCGTCGAGCGCCTGTGTCGCGAACATCCGGAACACGCTGCCGCACTCCGGTGCCGCGCCCAAGAGTACCTGGTCGGCGCGACGTCCATCGGTGCCGTGGGTGGCGGCCAGCGCGAACCAGACCCCGTCCCCGCTCGCATCGGCCCGTACCGCATCCTCGAGCGCGTCGGCAAGGGCGGCATGGGCGAGGTCTACAAGGCGGAGCAGAAGGAGCCGGTGCGCCGCCTCGTCGCGCTCAAGGTCGTGCAGCAAGGCATGGCCACCAAGGAAGTGCTCGCGCGCTTCGATCTCGAACGACGCGCGCTGGCGGCGATGAACCACCGCTGCATCGCCAAGGTGTTCGACGCCGGCGCGACCGAGAAGGGCG
This sequence comes from Planctomycetota bacterium, assembly GCA_031423015.1. Classification (GTDB taxonomy): domain Bacteria; phylum Planctomycetota; class UBA1135; order UBA1135; family UBA2386; genus DATGPD01. The sequence continues at coordinate 14,264 of JANPER010000185.1, forward strand.
AGCCCTACTTCGTGATGGAGTTCGTCGAGGGGCTGCCGCTCACGACCTACTGCGACAAGCACAAGCTGGCGATCGAGCAGCGCCTGCGCTTGTTCCAGCAGATCTGCGCTGGCGTGCAGCACGCACACCAGAAGGGGATCGTGCACCGCGACCTCAAACCCGCCAACGTGATGGTGGTGCGCGAGGGCGACGAGGCGGTGCCGAAGATCCTCGACTTCGGGTTGGCGAAGGCGACCAACCGCGACTTCCTCGACGCCACGTTCTTCACCGAGCGCGACCGCGTGATGGGAACGTACGAGTACATGTCGCCCGAGCAAGCCGCTGGCGACGGCGAGGCGATCGACGCGCGCGCCGATGTGTACGCGCTCGGGGTGATGCTGTACGAGCTGCTCGCGGGCGTGCTGCCGTTCACCACCGCCGAGCTGCGCCAGGCCGGCCACCAAGGCGCCCTGCGGCTGATCTCGGACTCCGAGCCGCCCAGAGCCAGCACCAAGCTGATCTCGCTGCGGGAGAAGAGCAGCGAGGTCGCGAGCCGGCGGCTGACCTCGCTGGAGAGCCTGTCGCGCGCGCTGCGCGGCGATCTCGACTGGGTGGTGATGAAGGCGATGGCGAAGGAGCCGGAGCGGCGCTACGACGCGGCGACGGCGCTGGCGGATGACTTGGGTCGCTACCTGCGGCACGAACCGGTGGTGGCCGGGCCGCCGAGCGTCGGGTATCGGCTGCGCAAGTTCGCGCGGCGGTACCGGGTGCAGGTGATCGCAGCGGCGTTGGTGCTGCTGGCGATCGCGGCGGGGCTCGCGGGCACGACCTGGTTCTGGCTGGACGCCAAGGCGCAGGCCGACGTCGCGAACAAGGCGCGGATCGAGGCGAAGCGGCAGGAGGAGATCGCCGAGGCGAAGGCCAAGGAGGCGGCAGACAACGCGAGACTGTTCGCGGGCAAGGTGCGCGAGTTCGACCAGCTCGCCGGTGTCGTGCATCTGAAGAGCGCGCTGGAGACCGAGAAGAAGCTGTACCCAGCGTGGCCGCACAAGGTCGCCGACATGCAGCGCTGGCTGGACGAAGACGTCGGCCGACTGCTGCGGGCGAAGCCGGAGATCGACAAGACGATTGCCGACCTACGCACGCGCGCTCTCGATCGCACGCCCAAGGAGACCCAGACGTATCGCTTCGGCGAGGAGTCGCAGCGCTTCCTGCACGACACCTTGAGCGAGTTGCAGAGCAATCTGCCGGCGCTGGAAGCCAACGAGCGCAAGGCCGTGGTCGAGCGCCTGAGCTGGGCGCAGCGGATCGAGTCGCTCACGATGGGCCACCCGAAGGCGCACGTCACGTGGCAAGCGGCGCGCGATGCGATCAAGACACCCGACGGCGTGGTGGCGAGCGCGCTCTAAGGAGCAGCCGATCGACCTGCCGCCGCAGATGGGGCTGGTGCCGATCGGGATGAACCCGGAGACGAAGCTGTGGGAGTTCTACGACCTGCGCTCGGCGTGGGACGGCAAGTGCGATCCAGCGGCGATCGAGATCCCGCAGCACGTGCAGGATGGTGAGCGCGCTGGCCACATCGAGGTGAAGGACGACACCGGCATCGTGTTCGTGCTGTTGCCGGGTGGGACCTTCACGATGGGGGCGCAGAAGGAGGATTCCCAGGGACCCAACTACGATCCGGTTGCACAGAGTGAGGAGACTCTGCTCCAGCTGACGCTCGCTCCGTTCTTCTTGGCACGGCACGAGGTGACGCAGGGACAGTGGAGGCGGCTGACGGGCAGCGATCCGAGCAATTACAAGGCGGGCTCGTCACCTGTCGGCCAGCGCATCTCGTGGTCTAACCCGGTGGAGCAGATGTCCTGGTTCGATTGCGAGCAATGGCTGCCGCGACATGGGATGGTGCTGCCGACGGAGGCGCAGTGGGAGTACGGGTGTCGCGCTGGTACGACGACCGCATGGTGGACCGGCTCAGACCGCGAGACGCTGCGCGGCGCCGTCAACCTGGCCGATCAGACGGCGAGCAAGGCAGGAGCGACGTTCCCATCGATCGCGGACTGGCCTGACTTGGAGGACGGCTTCGCAGTGCACGGACCAGTGGATGCGTTGCGACCGAACGCGTTCGGGCTGCATCACGTGCACGGCAACGTGTGGGAGTGGACCCGCGATTGCTACTCGAGGACCACGCCGCCGCGCGAAGGGGATGGGCTGCAAGGCGATCCCTCAGGCTCTCCCGACCGCCTCATCCGGGGCGGCTGTTTCAACAACGCGGCCCGCGCCGCGCGGTCAGCGTACCGCTACGGGGGCCACCCCTCGATCCGCGACCACTCACTCGGCGTTCGCCCCTCCAGGTTGATCACGGACGGCTTCACGACATCACGACCCCGCTGACGCGCCCCGAGCAAGTCTGCGGCGAGGGGCTATGCAAGCTCAATCCTTGCTGAAGTCGTCGCCGCGCTGGTAGCTGCCGGTGCGCAAGCGTTCGAGCTGCATCAGCACGTCGTTCAGCAGCGTCGAAGCCCCGAAGCGGAAGGTGTCCGGCGTCATCCACAGGTCACCAGCCGTCTCGTTGACCACCACCAGGTAGCGCAGCGCGTCCTTGGCGGCGCGGATGCCGCCGGCGGCCTTCACCCCCACCACGCGGCCGGTCTCCAGGTAGAAGTCGCGCACACACTCCAGCATGAGCAACACCACCGGCAACGTGGAGGCCGGCGTGACCTTGCCGGTGCTGGTCTTGATGAAGTCGCCGCCGGCCAGCATCGCGATGCGGCTCGCCAGGCGCACGTTGTCGTAGGTACGCAGCTCGCCGGTCTCCAGGATCACCTTCAGGTGCGCGCGGCCGCAGGCCTCCTTCACTTGGCAGATCTCGTCGAACACCTGGCCGTAGCGCCCCGCCAGGAACGCGCCGCGATCGATCACCATGTCGATCTCATGCGCGCCAGCTTCGACCGCACGCCGCGTCTCGTCGAGCTTGATGGGCAGCGCCGTGCGACCGGAAGGGAACCCCGTGGCCACCGCGGCGACGTTCACCTTCGAGCCGCGCAAGGCCTCGACCGCGACCGACACCAGATCTGGATACACGCACACCGCGGCCACCGAGCCCACGTCACGCCCGGGCAGCGGGTGCATCGCCTTGCCGCACAGGTTGCGCACCTTGCCCGGCGAGTCTTGCCCTTCCAGCGTGGTGAGGTCGATCATCGCCACCACCAGGCGCAGCCCCTTCTCCTTGGTGTCCTTCTTGAGCGAGCGCGTCGCGAGTTCGGCGGCGCGCGTCTCCAGGGCGACCGCGTCGACCGGCGGCACGCGCAGCTCGCTGGCAGTGAAGGCGATGCTCATGGCGACGGCCCAGACGGCGACTCAGACGACGACCCAGGCAGCGATTCGAAGCGAAAGGGACGCGGCATCAGCGACGGCAACGATGTGCGAACCATCTTGCCGGCCGGGTTCACCAGAACCACCTCCATCTGCGGCCCGAACTCGGCGAGCACCTGCAGGCAGGCGCCACACGGGTAGCCCGGCGGGTCACACATGGTGTGAACCACCACGGCGGTGAAGCGGCGATGTCCCGCGGCCACGGCGGCAAACACCGCATTGCGTTCAGCACAGATGGTGAGGCCGTAGCTCGCGTTCTCGACGTTGCAGCCGGTGAAGATCGCGCCGTCATCGGCCAGCAGCGCGGCACCTACCGGGAAGCGCGACGCCGGCGCGTACGCGTTCTCAGCCACCGCACGCGCGGCGGCGACGAGCCGGTCCAGGGACGCGTCCAAAGGCGACTTCACGCGGGCGCATGGTAGCACCGAGGCAGCGCGCGCCGACCTGTCTACGACGATGGTGGTCCACAGGCCACTGCCATCGGGCGCGCGCGCACCACCGCCGATAGGCTCTATGTGCCGCCGACGCAGACCTCCGCGCTGCGCTTTCGAGTCTGCCATCTGACTTCACGCGCCTGTCGCCCACGGCGCGCGACGCGGCGCTGCTCGCGATGCTGGCCGACGACGACCCAACCACTCGGCTGGCCGCGCGCCGCATCCGCAGCACTTACCTGGCGGCGACCTACAGTGTCGTCGGCTGGCAGGCGGCTGGGATCGAACCGCCCCTTCTACGCGCATCCACCGCGCCGCCTGCGCTGCCGCCGAGCTGGCTCGTGCTACCCGCGCCCAGTAGCCGCGTGGCGCCGACCCCGGTCGAGGCGCACGTCGACTGGCTGATCATCGGCAGCGGGCCCGCGGGCGCCGTGCTCGCGCACGAACTCCGCGCCGGCGGCAAGCGTGTGCTCCTGGTCGAACAAGGCCCCTTCGTGCTGCCGGGCTGCGCGCAAACGCGCGACTTGCCTGGCCTCACGGGGGCACGGCTGTCACGCGATGGTTCGCTCATCGCCCGCTTTGGCCGCACCGTCGGGGGCGGCAGCACGGTGAACGTCGATCTCGCGTTCGCGCCCGTGGCCGACCGTCTGGCCCGCTGGGGCTGGCCGGTCGCCGACTTCGCCGCCGCCGATCGGTTCATCCGCGCCCGCCTCGGTACGCGCACGGCGTCGCTCGACGAGATCAACGCCAACAATCGTCTGCTGTGGGACGGCGCGCAGGCTCGCGGGCTCACGCCGCGGCTCTACGACCTCAACACTTGGCCAGTCGGGCAGTCACCTTGGACGCTGACCGACAAGCGCTCCCCCGTGTCGACGTTCGTGCTGCCGGCGATGTCGGAGCCGGACAACCCGCTCGCGATCCTGCCCGACGCGCGCGTCGATCGGGTGCTCATCGACGCGGCGAACGGTCGCGCGCTCGGTGTCGACCTCACGATCCTCGAGTCGACCGAAAGCAGCGCGTGGCGAGATCCGCAACGCGTCGGCGCGCGGCCCGGGGCACGCCATCGCGTTCTTGCGCAGCAGATCGTCATCGCCGCGGGTGCGCTGGGCACACCCGCGCTGCTGTTGCGGTCGGGCTTGCGACGACCCGAGATCGGCCGCGGCCTGATCGCGCACCCGTCGATGCCGTTGATCGGCGAGTTCGACGAGGTGATCGACGAACACGTCGGCACACCAGCCTCGGTGTTCGTCGACTGTTCGGCGTCCGGCTACTTGTTCGAGTCGATGTCGGCCGGCCCCGACTACATCGCGGCGATGCTGCCCGGCAACGCGCACGCCGTGCGCGACACGGTGCGCGGCATGCGTCACCTCGGCGGCTTCGGCGTGATGCTGATCGACAGCGTCGATCCGGACAATCGCGTGCACGAGGACGGCAGCATCGACTACCGGCTCAGCGACGCAGACCGAGTGGCCCGCGAGCTGCGCTTCGTGCCCGGACGCACGGTCGTGACCTCGGCGCACGCGCAGGCCACGTGCAAGATGGGCGACGTGGTCGATCGCGACCATCGCGTGCGCGGCTTCGCGAATCTCTTCATCGTCGACTCCAGCGTGTTCCCCGAGTCCGCCGGGGCCAATCCGATGCAGACCATCTACGCCATGGCCAAGGTGTTCGCCGATCGCCAGCGGTGAGGCGATCGCGCGCGGCTCCGCGCGTGCGCCAATCCTGGCCTACTGGATAGCGACGGTCGACGGGTTGGTCGCGAACACGAACGCCAGCGTGGGCAGACTGATGACGATCATCGCGTGGTTGATCTTGGCGGTCGGCGGGAACACCAGGCCAGCCGGCAGCGCGAACGTGAAGCTGGCGCGCCCCTGCGCGTCGAGCACGCCCAACGAGGGATTGAGGATGGGCGTGTTGGTGTTGTTGAGCGTGAACAACATGTAGTTGTCGAGGTTGAGCGGCACGGTGACCCCAGGCGCGATCGGGATGCCAGGGCTGATCCCTGAGAAGCTGCCGATGACGAGGTAGACCCTACCGGCGTGGGCTGCACCGGCGTCAGCGCGCAAGCGCTGCAGGCCACCCGGTGTGGCACCGATGCCGAACACATCGGCGCACAGCGACAGGCTGCCGTTGCCATTCCCCAGGCTGAGTCCTTGCGGTCCATAGCCGAGCGCGAGCCCACCCTGCACGTTGCCTGCGGTGAACGCGAAGTCGTACGGTCCACTGATGCTGCTCGCCACCACGTCGGCTACCGTCCAACAGAACGCGTTGCCGCTGGCGTCGTACACCCGATACAGCGCGTCGGGCGTGAACTGCGCCGTCGCCGGCACGTCGTAGCCGCCGAGCTGCGTCGCATACTGACGCGAACTGGTGCCGGCATCCGAGATCGACACCGCGTCGACGGTGATGAAGCCGGGGATGCCGTTCTCCAAGATCCCGTCGTTGTTGTTGTCGAGGTCGAAGGCAATGCTCGGCGGCGTGCCACGCCCGAGCACGAAGGTGTTGGTGCCGTTCTCGATGTCCGGCGTGAAGTCGAACACCACGACGCTGGTGTTGGCGTCGGGCGCCGGCGACAGGACTGCCGCGGTGTCGCGCAGCAGCAGCAGCCCGTTTTGGCCCGTGGCGTAGCTGCCCAGGTTGACGACTTGATCGACCACCCCGGCACCGGTGCCGTCGCCGTCGATCGCCAGCAGGTAGTAGCCTGCGAGCGACGCGTTCGCGACGCCGCGAATCTCCACCGACTCTTGGCCTTGGTCAGTGCCAGGTGGGTTGACGAGGAGTTCACTCAGGGTGAATTGCGCCGGCAGGAGCGACGCGAGAGTCAGGGGGCAAAGAAGGTGGTAGAGCATGCGGGTGCTGAGCTGTGCAAAAGGAGACAGCTTAGGGCTCGCGCGCTACCCGTCCTTCTTCTTGCCACCGAACAGTCCGTCGAGGCCGCCGGGCAGCTTCTTCTTCAGCTCTTCCTCAGCCTTCTTTTGCAACTCGGCCTTCTGTTTCGCCAGCTCGGCCTCCGCAAGCTTGCGGGCTTCTGCTTCGGCGAGCGCCTTCGCCTCGGCGGCGAGCTGCTCCGGCGTCTTCTTGCCCTCGAGAAGGTCACCGACCGCGCCGCCGATGGCACCGCCAGCCCCCGGCACCGGCAAGCCTTTCAGCAGCGCCTGCGTGCGCGAGCGCACCTGATCGGCGAGCTCCTTGCGCCCCGCGGCGATCAGCGAATCGGCGAGCTTGCTGTCGTCGAGGCTGATGCGCGGGTTGGTGAGCGGGCCCCGCAAGCCAAGCGGCAGAGTGAATGACTCGACGGGGGCTTGCTGCATGCCATACAGGCTCAGGGTCGTGTTGCGCAGCGTCACCTGCAACGGCAAGTCGAGCATGAATCCCTGTTCGGCACTGAAGCCGAGGCTGCCCTTCAGCAGCGCGTCGAGCTTGCCGCCCTGCATCGGCGCCTGGCCGGCAACGGCGAGCTGTGCGCCCACGGTGTCGGCGTCGATGTCCTTCACGCCGAGCGCCATCTCCGCCTTGCCATTCACGAACTTGAACTCGAACGCGTAGCGCCCGCTACGCGACTTCACCGACATCGTCATCGGCTCCGACAGCAGCGCGGGATCAGACGACAGGTTGCTCGCCGTGACATCGAACGCGTCGTCTGGCACGTCGGCGACGCTGACGTTCTCGAACAGCAGACTCTTCACCAACACCAACGGTGCCAGCTCCAGCAGATGCGTGGCGCGCACCTTGGTGAGGCCGTCTTGCTTCTCGCGCTCGACGCGCACGTCGCGCTCCTCGCTGGTCTCGTCGCCCTTCTTGCCGGCGCCCGAGAGCTTGCTCAGCCACTGGTTGGCCTGCGTCAGCCGCTCCTTCCACACCTTCGCCTGCTTCAGGTACTCATCCAGCGTCTTGCCTTCGCCGGGCGGCGGCGGTGGCGGCGGAATCTCTTTGCCCACGCGCTTGCCGGGCGACGGCCGCGTGTGGCCGTAGCTGGCGCTCGACGACGCGACCTTCTCCACCACGAAGCGCTTGCGCAGCAGGTCGCCGGTGCCGAGATCGAACTCGAGCGACTGCGCCCGGAAGTTGTCGCGCTCGAGTTGCGAAGCATCCGCCATCGCCACGTCGGACACCCTCAAGGACCCGGCGCCCAAGTCCAGATCCACGCCGGCGATGTCGGCCGTGGCGCCGTTCACCGCTTCGAGCGTGCTCTGCAGCGCGTTGCGCGCGAACGGCCCAGCAAGCGTTTGATGGCCGAACCACAGACCAGCACCCAGCACCACCACCACGACGACGCCGACGATGCGGATCGGCAGCCCCTTCTTCTGACCGTCGAGCAGTTCGCGGTAGGACTTCTTGCCCTTCTTGTCGCCGCCAAACAGCAGCCACGTGACGAAGCGCGTGCCCTTCTTCGCGGTCAGTCGCTGGTAGCCCTCGGAGCCTTCCTGCAGATTGGCCATTTTGTGCCGGAACGTCTGCAGAGACTTCCACAAGACGATCCCGACCAGCAAGCCGAACAGCAGGCCGAACACCACGCCCCCCGTGGTCGCGTAGTGCTCGAAGCCAAACCAAGCGGTGACGCGGCCATTGACCAGCGGCTTGAACAGCCCTTGCGCTGGGCCATCGAGCAGCCAGCGCCCGAGGCCGAACGTGAGCGGCAGCGTCACCAGCGACAACAGCTTGGCGACCAGCGTCACCAGGCCGAACACCGCCAGGTTCGCGTTCAGCACCAGCACCAGGAAGAGCAGTGCCAAGATCAGCCCCGGCGCTTGCATGAACCCGCCGCCGAGGTCGCCCGGCAAGAAGAACCCCGGCACGAAGCCGAGCATGCCACCGAGGATCGCGGCGAGCAGGACCTGCGTGAAGGTCGCCTTGCCGCGGAGGATCTTGCCAATCTTGCGTGTGATCAGCATGCGACCCGTTGTATCGGCACTCGGTGCCGCGTGGCCAGGAGATTGCGCGATGCCCGCGCCAGCTATTGCACGTCGAGACGCACGGCGTAGCCGTACGGCGACGCTTCATCCGCCAGCGGCGCATTCGCGTCGAAGCCGTGGCTGACCGAGTAGAAGCCCGGGCTGGGCGGACTCAGGGTGCCGAGCACGATCGAACGCTTGTCGGAGAACACCAAGCCCCACGGGTTGGCGCCCGGGACCACGGACACCAGCTGCTCGAACAGCCGCGCGCCCTGGAAGTGCGACTGCGCCGGCACCGCGATCGTCGAGCCCAGCCCGAACGCGCGCACCGTGCCGCTGGCGTCGGCGAGCATCAGCAGCGAGAACTCAGCGCTGGTGTAGATCTGGCAGTTGGTGCCGGGCAGCGTGAGCGGCAGGGGCCCGAAGGCGGCGGTGTTGTCGCTCGCGCCGATCAGCGCCAGCACCGGCGCGTTGGCGCCCAGCCCGGTGCCGTGGATCGAGTGCACACCGCCCGGCGCGTGCACGCCGCTGGTCAGAATGCTGGCCGTGGGTCCACCCGAGGTCGCACTGCAACCGGTCTCCGAGCTGAACGCCATGCCGTTCACCGCGCCGCCGCTGCCGCGCGCCGCGTCGAGGAAGGCGTGCGCCTGCCCGTTGAGGTCGTTGCCCTCGATCTTGAGGTCGATCACAAAGCTGCCACCGGCCGGGATGTTGATCGACAATGGCTGGCTGAACTGAAAGCGCAGCGTGTCGTTGACGCCTCCCCACAGCTCCGGACTCGCTGTGCCGGGATCGGGCAGGTAGGAGATCGGCGCGTCGAACACCGTGGTCAGCGCCTGACTGAGATTGCCGGCGAAGTCGGGCCCCGGAATCGCCACCGTCGTGACCCCAGCGCGGATCGACACGCGCTGGATCGTGAACGGCCCCGGTGCCCCGACCGCCGGGATGGGACCGTCGTAGCGCAGCGACAAGCGCGTGGCGGTGAAGGTCTGCGCGCCGGTCTCGGTGGCGTCGTAGAACATCTGCACGCGCGCCGACGTGCGCCCCAGCGGCACGATGCGGAAGCTGCCGAGTTCCTGCGTCGCCGGGGCTTGCGAAGCCGGCAAGTGGAGGAAGTTCTGGCTTTGGGCGGATGCGGCGAGCGCGACGACGAGAAGGAACGAAGCGGGTGAGTGGATCTGCATGACGTTGATATGTCGCAACGCTAGGGTCGCGTTTCATCTGTGGTGTCATGCCAGTGTCATCAGGCTGCCGCACTAGCCGGCGCAGTGGCAGGCTGGTTGACGTGGCATCGCACCACGCAAGGCCGCCGCCGCTTGCTCATCTTTCGACCCGGGACATGTCAGCTCATCCGCAGAGCGTCACAGTCAATCAGAGCTGGACCTGCCAAGTCAACATCTCGGACAACCCGGCCCCGGCCGAGGGTGCGTCGAACACCTTCCACTGTGCGTACAACGGCAACCCGCCGCCGATGTCGATGAGTGGCAAGGGGATGTCGACGAACGCGTAGCCAGCTGAAACACCACTCGAACCAGTGGGCGAGGGCAACGCGACGTCGGCCGACGTGTAGAGCATGCACCCCTCGAATCCCAACGGCGTGAGGTCGAACGGCAAGCGATATGGCCCAAACCTGTCGCGCGACACTCCGACCATCAGAAACGCCGTGCTGTTTGGCGGTGCGCTGGACAGGTGCACGCGGACGCCGGCGGCCTCGCGCCGGAACCCGATCGTCGGCTGGTCGCGCAGCCCGACTGTGCAGGCCACCCCCTCGATCCCGACGCCATTCGGCACCGTGCGATACAAGACCGTACGGCCGCGGTACTCGCCTCCCGTGATCTCCGGCCATGCGTAGTATCCGTACATCCAGTCGGTGATCAGCGCGCGCAAGAAGCCATCGTCTGGGGCGCGCACGAGGTCGACCCCGTAGCCAAACGTCCCGTAGTGCCTGTCGGCGTTGGTGATGCCGAAGAGCTTGCGGCCGTCCCGGCCCGAGAAGGCGTCTACCTTGCCCACGGTATTGCCAGAGGGTTCGAAGCCGGTCAGGATGATGTCCTACATTCCATCACGGTCGAGGTCGCCCACCGCCATCGCGGAACCATTCACTTCAAGGCCACTCCAAGAGCGGATCACCCGGCCGGTGGCTCCCGAGAACGCGACCGCCGGGCCAACCAGCGACGTCGCGACGAAGTCCGGCACGCCGTCGGCGTCCCAGTCGCCGCTACCGACAACCTGGTGACCGATCGCGTCTCTGGGGTACGCCGCGCTCATCGCGACGTACAACCGGCGGCCGGTCTTCCCCGAGATTACGGCCACTCCCGCAGCCCGAGCTACCTGCCCTCCCATGACGTCTAGCACGCCGATGCCATAGTCGTCGGCACCATCGCGGTCGATGTCGCCGATCTTGCCGAGGCACCGATTGCTACTGTGCCAGTAACGCAGGGATTGGTCCTCCCCTCGGACTTCGTACAGCCGACGACCGTCGTTGGCGAACGCGATGAAACGGCCAAGGAGCGGTCCACGCGGCTCGGCGAAGCCGTAATCGGTCAACACCAAGTCCGGTCGCCCGTCGCCATCGAGATCGATGTCCCCTAACAGGCCGATACCCCAGGTAGTGCCCCAGCGCTCTGATTGGAGCTGAAGCAAGAGCTTGTCGTCGCGACCACTCCTGATGTCAAGGAGCTGGCTGGCAGTCCAATGGTCGCGCGCCAGCGCGTAGTCTCGAATGCCGTCACCATCCCAGTCGCCGACCGCGGCGAGACCGTGGGTCCGCCAGCCTTCGTTCGGTCCGCCAAGGTCGAGCACCCGCAGGATGCGGCCATCAGAACCGCTGAGCACACCGACCTCCCAGGACAGAGCCCTAGAACCAGGGGGCACGAACGTGAAACGCTCGATGTCTTGCACCATGTCTTCGTGACCGTCGCCATCGACGTCACCGATGACTGGGCAGATGCGCATGAACTGCGTCCGCGTGCTTCACCGGTTGTTTGCCACAAGCGCTGCTGCGCCAGCGCAGGGTAGGAGCAAAGGGCAATGACGCCCAGAGTTTGTAAGTGTGGGTGCATGGCAATCCTTACGGCTTCAAGCGGAACCAACGTGCTTCCGACGGCAATCCCTGGTTGGTCACCAAGAAACCCATGTAGTAGCCGGGCGGCGCCTCATCCTTGTTCAAGGGCACCGTGCAGGTCACGTAGGTGCCTTCGGAACTCTGGTCCGGCAGCATCTCGATGTAGCGCTGGTCTTGATCGAAGTGATGCGTACTCGAGCCGGCCCGCATCAAGACAACCTTGGCGATGACCGCACCAACGGGTACGGTTGCCCAAGCGTCAAACGACTCACCATGGGCCAGTTCCTCGTTCGGGAACGGCGCAATCCACTGTGGGCGCGGCCCGCAGAACAGATAGGGCGGATGGAACGTCTCGAATGGCAGAACGCTGCCGGCTTCCTCGCCGCCTGCGAGCAAGACCGTGCCCTTCGGCAACAAGAGCGCCGTACTGTGGTAGACACGCGGCACCTGCATCGAAGCCAACAGCTCCCACGCGCCACCGCGATAGCGTTCGGCTTGCAGCACCGGGTTCGCCATCGCGGCATCGCTGCTGCCGCCGACGACGACAACCGTTGCATCGGGCATGACGACGGCGTTCAGGAACACCCGCGCGTAGTTCATGGGCGGCAAGTCAAGCCAGTTATGGCCAACAGGCCACGGAGTCTGGTTGACCGCGGAGGCCTTGCACTGCGCCACGTCGTCACGCACGACGCCGCTCGAGGTCATGCCGCCAAGCGCCACCACCACGTCCTGGTACAGCGGCGACACCTGGGGGTGGAGCACCGACGTGCCGTAGATCCGGGCCTCGGTGTCGAATCCACGCAACTTCCAGTCGGGCAGCGTTGTGCCAGGAGGATCGTACGGGGGGTTCAGCGCCGCCGAGCGGTAGGCTGGTAGAGGTGCAAGGGTGACACGGTCGCTGTACATGCCCGACATGAAGACGTACGCGTTCGACAAGAGGTGCATGCGCGGATAGGCGAACAGCGCGCTGACACTCGCGGCACTGTGCACGCCGGTGGGGCCCTCGAAGACCCGTTGACGCCACGCACCGCTCGGTTGATCCCACACCTCGTAGGTGTCGCCGACGTGCGGCGGATTGAGTTCCAGGTGTCCGCCGAAGGACAGACGTGAACCGTGGGGTTGGACGACGTGGGAGCCGAGCGTGCCTGTTGGATACCAGCGCCGAATCGACTGGATCCCGGATTGGCTCCACATCGCATGGCCGGGGGCCAGCGTCGGGTAGCCGGTCAACACGGGCACACTCGGATCAAAGATGTAGCAAAGCTTGGCCCCCACGACCTGCGCGAGCGGGTTGTTGGGGCACGCGAGCCCTGCGTATTCCTCGGTGCCGCCAACGACCCACAGGGTGCCGTTGGGCAACCACATGTGACCCGAGCAGGCGATGTCGTTGGGATCCCCCGCGGCGGGTGCGAAGTTCCTGACGAAGTTCATCTCCCGAGTCGGATCGTTCTGCGCCTTTTCGGGATCGATGATCGACCAGCAAATCAAGCCCGACGGGATGCCGCGCTGATTTGTGCACGGGGGAACGTTGTACTGCCAGGCGAGGACAAACCCGCGGAACGGCCCCTTGACGATCAGCGCCGTATGGAGCGGGTTGAACGTAGTCAGGCCGACAGGCAGCAGTGGCCACCGGAAGCGGATGTCGGGGTGATCGTTCTTGTGGGCGATCGGGGTGGCGAAGCCGCCCTTGTCGCAGGTGCCGATCACCTGGGCGGCAAGACTAGCGGGCGCGACAGAACAGAACAGAACAGGCGCACTGGTTTCTCCTCTGCGTCAAAGACCGTCAAAGACCAAAGACCGGGGGAGGGTGAGCTACGGGCGGTCAGGCGTCAACCCCCTATTCAGAGCTCTCAGGGCTCCACGACGTCAACGCGTGCTCAGTGTCCGCCGCTCAACACCGCGGGCAGCATCTACCGCAACCTGGTGTGTCGCCGACAACTTCAGCAACGGGTTGCACTTCCAGGCTGGTGCATCGCCGCGCATCGAGGACTGCACCTTCGTCAACAACACCGGCCTCGGCCTGTGTCACATCAGCGCCAACGACGCGCCCAACGACCTCTTCAGCAACGTGCGCGTCATCGACGACGACTTGCGCCGCCCGCGATGATGTCTTCGGGGACCGCACTCAGCTCCGCAGACGGAACTCGACCTCGACCGTCGTCTCGCCAACCCCGCCACGAAAGCGCCAGCCGCGCACCGCTTCGAGCGCGGCTTGGTCGAGCACCTCGTGGCCACTGCTGCGCGCCACGGCGGCAGCCGTCACCGCGCCGGCGCTGTCGACGTGCACGAAGATCGCGACGACACCCTGCCAGCCGCGACGGCGGGCCAACCATGGATAGTCGGGCGGCGGATTCTTGCCGGGAACGACCTCGAGCACCAGCGCCGCGGGGGCCGGTGGCGGCGGCGCCGGTTCAACTGGTACGACGACCTCAGCGCGCGGCTTCACCACGACCAGCCAGTCAGCCGACAGCACCGCGTCCTTGGACGGCACGAACTGCATCTCTGGTTCGGGCGTGAACACATCGCGCTCGATGAACTGCTCCGACTCGACCGGTTCTTCGAGCGGCGGCTGCGTCTCTACCTCCGGCACCTCGACCCACTCGACCGGCGGCGGCGACTCGAAGATCGCGGCTGCCTCGTCGCTGATCTGCACTTCGACGCGCAGCGAGCGCGCCGGTGCGGAGCCCATGCCGAACAGGCACGCGGTACCCAGCGCCGCCCCGTGCGCGAGCAGCGACAGCGCGAAGGAGAAGCGAGTCGAGGTCATGGCTCAAAAGCGAGTCTGCAGCGACAGCCGAACGCTGAGGGGCTCCACCGGATGCATGTGCACGTCGTTGGTGCCCCCGTCGTCAGGCCCAGGCGCCTCGCCGGCAAGGCGCGAAGGATAGTAGTGCTCGATGTCGTTGTCGCGTTCGTCGAGCAGGTTGAGCACGTCGAGGGCCGCAGTGGTCTGCGGGTCAACGCTCACCCCCAGGCGAAGGTTCACCAGCCAGGAGACGCGCGACCGCACCGAGTCGTCCTCGATCAGGGGCCGCGGCCCGAAGTAACGGGTGCGCAGGCTGGCAAAGGCGCGGTCCGAGCGCACGGTGATGCCGGCGGCACCGACGGTCTCGATCGCACCGGGGATGTGGTCGCCCGGCGGCGCCTCGTCGGGTGCAAGTTATTCTGCGTCCCGACCAATCCAAGTTGGCTGCCGAGTCGTAGACCCCATCGAATGACCGCTCCCCAACCCCGCCTCAGGCTGCACAGCGCGGCAAGCCCGCCAGCGCCGCCCGACGTCCTGCTGGCGCGGATCGCCACCGGCGACGAGGCCAGCCTCGCGGCGCTCTATCAGGCCTGCGCCAAGAGGGTCATGGGCTTGGCCCTGCGTATCGTGGTCGACCGCCATGCCGCCGAGGAGATCGTGGTCGACACGTTCACCCAAGTCTGGCAGCGGGCGAAGACCTATCAGCCGGCGCGCGGCGAAGTCCTGCCTTGGGTACTGTCGATCGCCCGGCACCGCGCGATCGACCGCCGACGCAAGCTCGGCAGTGAGTTGTCGGTGTCGCCTCAGCACATCGCCGACCTCGCGCTCGAAGTGTTTACGCGCGAGCCTTCGCCGGAAGAACGCAGCGTCACCAACGAACGCGCCGCGCGCGTGCGAGCGGCGGCGCAAGCCCTGCCACGCGGTCAGCGCGAGGCCTTGGCGGCCGCGTTCTTTGCCGGCATGACCCACCAAGAGATTGCCAGCGCGCAGAGTGTGCCGCTGGGCACGATCAAGAGCCGCATCCGCGACGGCATGCTCACCCTCCAGCGAGCATTGGCCGGCGCAGTCGAGGAAACCCGATGACTCCGACCAATTTGAAGCCCGACGACGGTGCGCAAGCCGCGCTGCACGCCCTGCACGCGCTCGATGCCGACGCCGCCCGCAAGTTCGAAGCGCGGGTCGACGACGAGCCCGCCCTGGAAGCCGAACTGTCAGCGATGCGCAGGGTCGCCGACGGGTTGGCGCCGCTGTCGCCCGAAGTCGAACCGCCGCCAGCGCTGCTGCAACGCGTGCTGGACGCGGTGCGCGCAAAAAGCCGCGCACCGGCAACGACGCCGTTCACCGAGTTGGTGCAGGAGATGCGCGGCCCAAACCTCGGCAACCTGGGCTTCCGCTTGGGCGCCGAGGCCGACTTCAAGCCGCTCGAGGTGCCCGGTGTCACCGCGCGTACGCTGCACGTCGACGACGCCGCGGGCTACGCCACGGTGATCGTGCGCATGCAACCCGGCACGTCGTATCCGGCGCATCGTCACGGTGACGACGAGGAGTGCTACGTGCTGGAAGGCGACCTGCAGGTTGGCGAGCAAACGATGCAGGCTGGCGACTATCAGCTGGCGCGCCGCGGCTCGGTGCACGGGAGGCAAATGACGCGCGGCGGCTGCCTGCTGTTGCTGCGTTCCTCGCTGCACGACGAACTGCTCGAGGCGGTCTGAGCCATGCGGCGCGCTACGTCGCCCCACCGGGACACCACGTTGACGTCGGCCTTGACGTCAACGCTGGCGCCGGCGGGAGCGGAGGTCGACGCGATCGACGGCGCGCTGGCCGAGTTCTTGCTGCGGCGAGAAAGCCAGCCCGACCTGCGCGCGTCGGCCTTCGCGGCCGGCGTGCCGACGCCGCTGCGCAGCGCGTTCGTGCGCGAGGCCCAGGCGATGCTCGCGCTCGACGGCGCCTTCGCCAGCGCGCGGCCGCAGCGCATGGCCGGCTATCGCCTGCTGTCTTTGCTCGGCGAGGGCGGCACCGCCCGAGTGTTCGAGGCCGTGCACGAAGTCACGGGGCGCCGGGTCGCCCTGAAGGTTCTGCACCCGCACCTGACCTATCACCCAGACAGCCGGGCGCGCTTGTCGCGCGAAGCGCGCATCGCGCAGAGCCTGTCGCACCCGCGCATCGTGCCCGTGCTCGAGGCTGGCGAAGCCGATGGGCAAGTGTTCTTGGTGATGGAGCTGCTGTCCGGCACGTCGCTGCATCGGTTGCTGGACACGACGCGGCGCGGCGACCACGAGGCGCCCACACCGGCGGCCGCGTTCCTCGCCGATCACCGGCGGCTGGCGCGCGCGTTCGCCGACGTAGCCTCGGCGCTGCACACCGCGCACTTGCAGGGCGTGATCCACCGCGACCTCAAGCCGAGCAACTTGCTGGTACACGACGACGGCACGATCACCGTGTTGGACTTCGGCCTGTGCTCCTCGCCTGACGCGCGCCTGACGCGCAGCACCGACTTCCTCGGCACGCCGATCTACATGTCGCCGGAACAGGCGGCCGGTCGGCTCGAGCAGATGGGGCCGCACTCCGACGTGTATTCACTCGGGGCCGTGCTCTACGAGTGCGTGACCGGGCACCCGACGGTCGCGGTGGACTCCCTGCCCCGCGTGCTCGACGCGGTGCGCGGCGGCCGCGTGCCGGCGGCGCACCACCGAGCCTCGGTCGCCGTGCCGTTGTCGCACATCCTCACCCGCTGCCTCGGCAAGCAACCCGCACAGCGCTACGCGAGCGCCGCGGAGTTGGCCGAGGACCTACGCGCGTTCGCCGCCGGCGCGCAACCGCTGGCAGCCCGCGCGCACGCGCGGTCGCGGCGCCTTCGCCTCGCGTTGGCGACCGCCGTGTGTGCGCTGAGTGGGCTCGCGTTCGCCCGACGCACCGAACCCGCGCATCGGCACGCGCGCGCGGCCACCCTGCCCGCCGAGGTGACCCGCAACCTGGTGGAGCTGGCGCGCCAGGGCGACGAAGCGCAGTTTGCGCGCGAGCTGCAGCGCTTCATGCGGCAGGAATAGCGAACCGCCCATCGCGGCTTTCGTGCCGCGCGGACCGCTGCGGGCAAGCATGGCGGCAACCCCACAAACGCAAGCGAGGCCCTCCCTTGCGGGTGCGGGCCTCGCGTCGAGTCCTTGTGCGCTCAGGTCCTCGGGAGCTCAGGCTCTTTGGAGTTCAGGCGCTGTAGAACGAGGTGTACTGCAAGTACGCGAGCACCACCGCGATCAGCAACAACAGCGTCGTGCTCAGCACGATGCCGTCTTCGAAGGAGAGACCCTTCTTGTCATCGATCGCCTCTTCGGCGACGACAGCAGTCTTCTTGGCGGTTTTGGCCATGGTCGTTGCTCCTTTGGTTCAGCGGCCGGGTTGCGAATCAGCCTTGTCACCAGCGCTGATCGAAGCGCCTTCGTAGGCGCGGATCAGGCGGCCGAACAGGTAGTCGCCCTCGACGGTGTCGACGACGAACTCACCCTTGTAGCGGCTGTTGGCGTGGATCGCGAGGTTGTGGCCCGGCTTGGGGTCACCGGCCTTGCTGTCCAACTTGATGGTCAGCAACTTGCCTTCCTTGCCGACGGTCACCACGGTGCCACTCATCGACGGGACCGGGCTCGGCAGCAAGCCGCCGTTGTTGGTCTTGACGAAGGCCAGCAGGATCTCCTTCTCGCCGACCTCGGCCTGCAGACGGGCGACCAGACCATTGGTCTCGGCCAGCTTGTCTTCCAGATCCTTGACCTGCGAGGCGGACTTGCGCAGATCGTCTTCGGCCTTGACGCGCAGGTTGAGCGCTTCGTTGCGCTCATCGCTCGCCTTGACCGCCATCTTGTACGCGTCGTCGGACTTGCTCGAAGTGGCTTCGACCGCGTCCTTGATCGACTTCAGGCTGCTCTGGGCTTCCTTGAGCGACCCCTCGAACGACGCAACCCGCGCCGTGAGCTGCTCGTTCTCCCGATTGGAGTCGTCGAGTTTGCCCTCGGTGCTCTTGAGGTTGCTCTCGTTGCGCGTGAGGTTGTTCTTGGCGCCTTCGAGTTCGAGCTGCACGGCCGCGATTTCCTTCGTCGCCGTGGACCTCGCGTGCGCCAGATCGGCGTCAGCGGTATCGAACTGCTGCTTCCAGTTGGTCGCGTGCTTGAGATAGGTGCCGGCGAAGCCGACAAAGGCGAACGCCAGGCCCAGGTTCAGAACGATGAAGATTCGGCCAATCGGGCTCATGTTACTCCAGGAAGAGATGACGGTTCAGGTGCGGCCCCTGCTCACGACAGGGGGGACGGTGCGAGAGGGGATCCGCTGCGGGGCGAGACCACGACTAGGGAGGGCAACCTTTGCTCACCGTGGAGCGCCACGCGGGGCGGCATGCTAACTCTCTAATCTGGCTGGTCAAGCACCGACAACAGGCATCTTGCTGGCCGTATCCGGACGACGGTCCGGGACTACGGCCGACGAAGTCTAGCCCACGCCCAAAGGCCCTGCGCGATTGCGAACGCGAGCGAAAGCGCGCAAAGGAACGCCACCGCCGGAGCCGCCGGTGCCACCGAACCGGCGCGGGCGGGCACCGCGAGGCGAATCCGCAAAACGCCGGTGTCGCCGGTTGAGACGCGGTCGAGGATGGCCCCCTCAGCGTTGACCGCGAGGGTCGAACCGTCGACCGTCGCGCGCACGATCGGGCAGCCGGTTTCGAGCGCCCGGAGCACGGTCATCGCCGTCATCTGGTCCAGCTCGGCGCCGCGCCGATACCACACCTCGTTGCTCAGCACGACCAACAGGTTGGCGCCCGCGGCGACGTATTGACGCGCCACCTCGGGGAAGGCGTTGTCGTAGCACAGCAGCGCGCCAACGCGCACGCCGTTGCCGACCTCCATCGGCGGCCGCAGTTCGCCCGCCGCGAGGTGTGGCGCCGCACCGATCGCGCGCGCCATGCCTTCGCGCAGCGCGACCGACCACGCCTCCGGCAGCCAACCGAGGAACGGTTGACGCTCGCCACCGGGTACCAGGCGCAGCTTCTCGTGATGCGCGAGATAGCGACCACGGTGATCGAGCAAGAGCGCGACTGCGGTGCCTTCCTGCGTCGGCGTGAACATGTGGCCGCCCAGCAAGAGCTTGCTCTTGGCCGCGAGCCGCAAGCGCGGCTCGGCGCACCACCAGCGCGCGGTCACCAGTTGCGCGTGCGCGTCGGTGTCGACCAGCAGTTCGACGTGCGCGGTGCTCTCGGGCCACAACACCAAGTCGGCTGGCTCGGCGACACCTTCGCCCGCGGCGGCGAGCGTGGGCTGCACGAGCGTGGTGAGTTGACGCGCGCCCAGCGCGTCGGTCTCGCGCAAGAACAGATCGTCGATGGTGAGACCGGGCTGGATCGCGGCGATGTCGAGCGTCGGGTCGGCGGCCGTGGCGACGGGTCGGCGATACGTCAGATCGGCGACCACCCACAACGCGGCGATGCTCGCCAAGATGATCAGTCCGGTCCGCCGATGCGCACGCATGCACACCTCGACCGCTGCTGCCGCGCCGGCCGCGAGCAACAAGTTCAGCAGCTCCTCGCCGCCGAGCGACGCGGGTCCGCGCAAGAATGCCGGCCAGTGATAGAGCGCGTGTGCCGGCTGGCCGTGCGGGTACCAGATCTCGGGCATGTGCGCGCGCAGCCAGTTGGCGCCTGCGATCGCCACTCCGAACGCGAGCGGCGCCGGCACGCGCAGCGCAACCAGGCCGACCACCCAGCGCGGCAGGATCGCGAAGTAGCAACCGCCGAGCAGCACGATGGCGGCGTAGCCGGCGAACAACACGTGGCGCACCGACCATGAGAACATCGCCATGTAAGCGCAGCCGGCGACGAACGCGATCAGCGCCGGGCGGTGCGCGCCGCGGACCACGCGGTACAGCAACGCGAGACCCGGGAGCACGAGCCAGCCGGCGTACGAGAACGCACCCGGCGGCGACGCCAGGCCCAGACACAGCGCCGCCGCCGCCGCCTGCGCCCAGGCGTTAGCGAAGAGCGCCCGCGGCATACGGCACAAAGGTGACGCGCGGCAACGACGCGGGATCAGCGCCCGCCGGCAGGAGCGCGTAGCCGTCGCCCGCCAGCAGGCTGAACGGGTCGCCGCTCGGCCGCACCTGATCGAGCTGCGCCACAGCGTGGCCCGCATCGTCGGTGAGCAGGCGCGCCGGCACCGCTTGTTCGCGCGCGTTCTGCTTGCCGGCGGCGCCGCCGCGGATCGCGTGCTGCGGCGCCTCGTCGCTGCCAACCAGCGCGCGCAGCAGCGGCCGCACCAACAGATCGAACACCGTGAAGCACGACGCCGGGTTGCCAGGCAGCCCGAACACATAGGAGCGCGCGTCGCCGTCGCCGACCACGCCGAAGAAGGTCGGCTTACCGGGCTTCAACTGGATGCCATGGAACTTCGCGGTCACGCCGAGCGCCGCCAGCGTGCCATGCACCAGGTCGTGCGTGCCCTTCGACACACCGCCGATGGTGAGCAGCACGCGCGCGCGTCGCAGCCCGGACGCAAGGCGCGCGCGCAGGTCGTTCGCGTCGTCTTTGGCGATGCCCAGGTCGATCGGCTCGCCGCCGCACTCGCGCACCTGCGCCATGAGCGCGTGCGCATTGCTGTTGCGCACCTGGTGCGGCAACGGCGTGGCGCTGATGTCGACCACTTCGTCGCCGGTGGCGAGGATCGCAACGGTCGGCGCGGTGAACACGTTCACCTCGGCACAGCCGAGCACCGCGAGCGCGCCGATCTCGGCGGCGCGCAGCCGCGTGCCGCGCGCAATCAGAAGCTGCCCCGCCGCGACCTCGGAGCCTTGCCTGCGCACGTTCTGCCCGGCGCGAGTCGCGGCGCGCAGCGTGATGGTGGTCTTGCCAAAGCCGTCGGTGTCCTCGACCGGCACGACCGCGTCGGCGCCCGCCGGGACGACGCCGCCCGTCATGATGGTGACCGCTTGCCCCGGGGTGACGGAACCGGCGAACGGATGCCCCGCCAGGCTCTGCCCCACCACCGCGAGCTGGATGCCGGCGGGCAGTCCGTCGCCGCGCGCAGCGACCGCGAACCCATCCATCGCCGAGCGATCCGTCGTCGGCCAGGCTTCATCGGCGCGCAGGTCGTCGAACAAGTGCCGTCCCAGCGCCTGCGCGAGGATCACGCGTTCGGCAGGCAACCGCGCGGTCACCGCGTCGAGCACGGCGCGGCGCGCAGCGGCGAGCGGGACGATGTCGGCCATGCCGCCATCTTCGCGACCCAGCGAGCTTTTCCCATCGCGACTTCCCTATCCCTCGAAGATGGCGATCGCTGCGCCGGAGCATGCTCGAGCGCCGAAGAGCATGCCGGGCCACAGCCCTTTCCGCGCGTGGCCCAACCGCATACTGTTCCGATCCGCATGCGCGACTTCACTGCCATCATCGAAAAGGACGCCGAGACTGGGCTTTTCGT
Source organism: Planctomycetota bacterium (assembly GCA_031423015.1). GTDB lineage: Bacteria > Planctomycetota > UBA1135 > UBA1135 > UBA2386 > DATGPD01. The sequence goes on from JANPER010000185.1 coordinate 36,190, forward strand.
CGGCCACGTGCCTGGCTTCCCTGGCGCCCACTCGCAAGGCGAGACCCTCGACGAGCTGCAGCGCAACCTACGCGAAGTGATCGCGATGCTCCTCGAAGACGGCGAACCACGCCTCGATGCTGAGTTCATCGGTACGCAACGCATCTCCATCGCGGGATGAGCCGTCCGCCAGTGCTCAAGCCACGCGAAGTCGTGGCGATCCTCGCCAAGCTTGGCTTTGAGGAGGTTCGGTCGCGCGGCTCGCACCGGCAGTATCGGCGCGCAGATGGACGTGGCACCACGGTCCCGTTTCACGCGGGCCGCGACCTGTCACCGGTCCTGCTGCGACAGATCGTGAAAGACATCGGCATCACGATGGACGAGTTCCTGGCGCACCGGTGAAAGTCCGTGGGATCGTTCGCCGCTGACGCCGTACGCGTGCCCCGAGCCTTCGCGCGCACATCCATGCGGCTACCAGCCCGGGGCTCGCCCTCACTCGGTTCGGTCCACCTCGCAGCGGACACCGGTGCACATCCTGGTCCGCCGTCGAGATCCTCGCGGCAGAGCTCGCGGAGAAGGCAGGGCGGAAGCCGAGGTTGTTGTTGGCGTTGCCGGGCTCGTTGCCGTTGCGGTTCGCTGACCGCGCGTTCTGAGCATCGGCGCGCAGGGCGCGACGATGCTCAGGCGACCCAGCAAAGCTGGGTCGATGCGGCGCCGAGTTGTTCCAGCTGCCGCCCCGGTTCACACGCTGCGGGCCGCTCGGATGAGCACCGGGCGCAAGACTACTCCTACACCGGCAAGCCGTCAGCTTGCATTTGCGCCAGCAAGCGCCCGCGCAGTCCACGCGTGCACGCCTGCTGGGCGTGCGACACCAGCGCGGTGAGCCGACTCGCATAGTGCTGTTCGGAGAACTCACCTTGCGCGAACTCGCGAGCGCAGTCGCGCATGGCGGCAGCGAACCGGCGCTTGCGAGTCGCCGTCAGCGCCAGATGCGTCGGTCGCACGCGGAACCCCAAGAACCCGAACCCCGCCGCCGTCGGCGCGATGATCGGTGGCTTCACGCGCAGCGCCAGCTCACGCGCGAGCCACTCCTGCACCGCACGCAACCACGTGCGCAACTGCGCACGCTCGTTTGCGAACAGCAAGAAGTCGTCCATGTACCGCAGGTAGCCGCGGCACCGCAGCACGTCTTGCACGTGGTGATCGAGGTAGCCGAGATACAGGTTGGCGAAGTGCTGCGACGTGAGCGTGCCGATCGGCAAGCCCTTGCCCGGCGCCGTCGCGTAGCTGTCCAGGATGCGCGAGACCAACCCTGGCAGCGCTTGGTCCTTGAACAGCCGTGCCAACTTTTGGCGCAGGATCGCGTGGTCAACGTTGTCGAAGTAGCGGGCGATGTCGAGCTTCAGCACGAAGCGGTAGCCCCGCGCCAGCCGCTGCGCGTGTGCTAGCGCCGCGGTCGTGCCCTTGTCGCGCCGGCAGGCGTAGGTGGCGTCGATCAAGAAGCGATCGATGCGGGGCTCGCACACGTTCATGATGGCGTGGTGCAGCACGCGCTCGGCAAAGCGTGGCGCGAAGATCGTGCGCGGCTTGGGATCGCGGATCTCGAACCGGTGATAGCCGCCCGCAGCCACCTCGCCGCGCTCGATCGCCGCCGCCAGCCTGGCGATCTCCTGTTCGAGGTTCTCGCCGAACGCCACCACGTCGCGCGCGGCTCGCCGGCCGCGGCTCGCCTTCCAGAACGCCAGCAGGAGGTTGTCGCGGGTGATGATCCGCGCGATCAGATTGCCTTCGCGCTTCACGAGGCCGCAGCACCTTCCAGCGCCACCAGCAACGCCAGCACGCGATCGCCGTACTTCTTGCTCTTGCCTTCGCCGACTCCATCCACCTCTTGCAGCGCCGCAGTCGTCTTGGGTTGCTTCTGCGCGATCAACGCAAGCTGCTCGTTGGTAAAGACGGCGTAGACCGGCACTGCCTCCTCATCGGCCATCTTCTTGCGTAGGTCGCGCAGCTTGGAGAAGCGCGCAAACTCGGCCGGAGGCAGAGCCTCGCGGTAGTCGACCTTGGTGCGGCGTGCGTTCGCATCGCCACCGGCACCGGCCGGAATTGGCGCGTCGATGTACTCGACCGCGACGCACCACACCGGCCCACCCGACCCGACCGCGAGTTCCCGGGTGTTGGTGACCACGCGATGGCCCCGCATGAAACGGTTCAACTCAGCTTCGGCCTCACCGGGGTCAAGTGCAGGCACAGCGAAGAACTTGATTGGCATGCTTGGATCTCCCGCGGACAAGGCAGGGCGGAAGCCGAGGTTGCTGCCGGCGCTGCCAGGCTCGTAGCCGGACCGGCGGTCCGCTGACCGCAGGTCCGGCGCGGAGTTGTTCCAGCTGCCGCCCCGGTACACACGCTGCGGGCCGCTGACGTTCTTGGGTGGATCGACGATCCCATCGACATACGTCTCCTCAGCGCCGTCGCCGCGACCGTCCAGACACCATTCCCACACGTTGCCGTGCATGTCGAAGAAGCCCCAGCGGTTGGCCTTCCGTTGCTGCTTGACCACGTGTGCATACTCGCCGGCGCGCGCGTCCGAAACCACCGCGTACTTGGCCAGCTCGCTCTCGTCGTCGCCGTAGCAGTACGCGGTCGTGCTGCCGGCGCGGCACGCCAACTCCCACTCGGCCTCGGTCGGCAAGATGTAGCGATACCCCTCCGGCAACCGACCTGCCGCGCGTTCGCGCTCCGTCAGCTTGCGACAGAAGTCCATCGCTTCGGTCCAGCTCACGTAGCTCGCCGCCACGTCGGCGCCTTCCTGCGTGTACGCCTTGCCTTTCCACGGCTCGGTGCCCATCACCGCCTTCCATTGCCCCTGCGTCACCTCGGTCTCGCCGAGCCAGAAGCCCTTCGTGATCTTGACCTTGTGCTGCTGCTCATCGTTGTCGCGGCGGCCCTCGCCCGCCGAGCTCCCCATCGTGAACTCCTGCGGCTGCACGTACAGCATCTTGAGGCCAATGCCGCTCGTGATCGGCTGGCCAGGCTGCGCGTCGTTCGATTTGGCTGGCGCCGGATTCTCGGCGGGCTTGTTGGCGGTGTCGCCGGCGGCTGGCTTCTCCTTCTTATCGCTGTCCTGGTCGCTGACCTCGGGCCCGCGGCCAGATGGCCGCTCACCCGAAAACCATCCCGCCGCGTAGCCGTAGCCGCCGCCGAGCAACGCCAGCAACAACACGCCGAGCACAATCCCAAGGCCACGCGCCCCGCGGCGCGGTGCCGGACCAGGCACGGCGTTGGCTCGGCGCGGCGGCGCGGTGATAGGCAACGTCGCCTGCCCTTGCGCCGCACCCGCCATCATCGCTTCGAGGCGCGGCTCGCTGGCGATCACCGCCTGCTTGATCTTGAGCAGCGCCGCGCGTGGCGGCGGCGTGACGGTCGCCACCCGCAACGACCCACGCCCAGTATCCGGGTCGTGCAACACCTCGTCGTCATCGCTCACGAGCGGCTTCAACACCTTCAACAACGCGCGTGCATCAGCGTAGCGTTGCGCGGCGTCACGCTTGGTGCAGCGCTCGATCAACGCGTGCACTTCATCGCGCACGTCGGGCCGCAGCGCGCGCAGCGACGGGAAGTCGTGCTCCTGGATGCGGCGCGCCATCTGCGGCACCGAGGCCTGCGCGATCGCGCTCTGGCCAGCCAGCAAGTAGTAGAGCGTCGCGCCGAACGCCCAGATGTCGGCGGGCGGCTTGACGTCGGGCGACTCCCACTGCTCGGGCGGCATGTACTGCGGCGTGCCCATCACCGCCGAGGTCGCCAAGCTCAGGCCCGCTTCGTCGCCGCCGAACACGCCCTTTGCCAAGCCAAGGTCCGCCACCTTCACCACGCCATCGATTGAGATCAGCACGTTGTCGGGCTTGAGGTCGCGGTGCACGATGCCGCGGCTGTGCGCTTCGTGCAGGCCGAAGGCCACACCGAGCGCGATCGCCAGCGCCTCGGGTTCCGCAAGCTTGCCCTTGCGCTTCACCCGCTCGCGCGCAGTCTCGCCCTTCACCAGTTCCATCACCAGGTAGTGGATGCCGTGCGTCTCGTGCACTTCCTTCACGCTCACCACATTCTGGTGCACGATGCCGGCGGCGAGGCGCGCTTCGCGCTGGAAGCGCTTGACGTACTCGCCGTCGTCGCTCGTGAGTTCGGGCTTGAGGCACTTCACCGCGACGGCGAGGTCGAGCTTGACGTGATGGCCGCGGTAGACCGCGCCCATGCCGCCTTGACCGAGCTTGCTGTAAAGCACCACCGGTGGCAGAACCTTGAAGCCCTCGATGACGGGCGCGGTGCGCAGCAGGGGGTCGTTGAGCAGGTCTGGGGCGGGCGGCATGTCCTTCAGGTCGTCGCCTTCAGGTTTGCTTGCACCCACCGCGCAAGATCATCGCGCGTGAAAGATCCGTCGGCGATCTTGAGCATCGCAGCCACGGCTTCGGGCTGGGCGGCGGTGAGTCCCAAACCGTTCTTCTCGAGGAACACACCCAGGCAGGTGAAAGCTGTGCGCTTGTTGCCGTCGAAGAACGGATGGTTCTTGGCCACACCCTCGGCATACGCCGCGGCAAGTAGGTGCCGCGGGGCGCCCTCGTATGCGAACAAGTTGCGCGGACGGTCGAGTGCGGACCGTAGGAGACCCTCGTCGCGAATCCCAGGCAGACCACCGAACCGCCGGATCGCCATCGCGTGAAACATCAAGACCTCCTCGAAGGTGAGCCACCGAGGCTCCCCCGCATTCACTTCGAGAGTTCCCTGTAGGCGTCCTGGTAGCGATCCATGAAGCGACCTGCGAACTCGACCGACTTGGCGAACTCCGGGTCGGCGGTCGGTGCGGGCTGTTCGAGGTCAGCGCGGATCAGCGCCGCGAGATACTCGGAGACGTCATGGCCGTTGACTCTCTCGACAAGCTTGCGCATCAGCTCTTCGGGGAATTGCACGGTCAAGTCCGTCTTGCGGTTGGGTCCGAGCGTCATGGCAAGGCTACGAATCAGTGACTTCTTGGATGCGCGGGTAAGCACGGCCAGTGTAGCACGGCTGCGACCGCCATCGAGAGCGCGAGGCGGACCGGCGAGCCGCCCCAGCCTTCGCACCAGGAACGCAGCCGGCGTGCAAACAATCTGCTCACCAAAGCTAAGGTATCGACATTCGTATCAGCCTCCAGGGCACCAAGGCCCTCGCTCGCCTCGCTCGATTCTCGGTATGCCTCGCCCCTTCGCCCTCGCCCTCGCCCTCCTCGCCTTCGGTCCCGCCTGCGACCGCGGCACCGCCGCCGCCAGCGCGGGCGACGCCAACAAGAAGGCCGACGCCCGCCCTCCCCTGGTGCGGGTGCGCCCGGTCGAGGTGCGCAAGGTGCAGCGGGAGATCCGCGACACCGCCTACCTCGAGGCCGAGCGCCGGGTCACCGTGCAGACCAAAGTGGCGGGGCGCGTGACCGACGTGCTGACCGACGAGGGGCAGCCGGTCACCAAGGGTCAAGTGCTGGCGCGGCTCGACGCGCGCGAGGCGCAGACCACGCTCACCCAGGTCGACGTGCAGCTCGCCGAAGCCAAGCTGCGCCTCGAACTGGCTGGGCTCGAAGCCGAGGCTTCGGCCGGACGCCTGCAGCAGGCGCGCATCGAGCGCGAGATGGCGGCCGCCGAGTTCAGGCGCAATTCGGGCATCGACCCGCAGGTGGTGTCGCCCAAGACCCTCGACGATTCCAAGTTCCTCGCCGAGAAGGCCGACGAGACGGTGCGCGTGGCCGACTTCGGCAAGCGCAAGGCCGACATCGAAGTGAAGGCCGCGGCCAACAAGATCGCCGAGCTGGAGAGCAAGCAGGCCGAGGTCAGGCTGCAACTCGCGGAGCACGAGATCTTGTCGCCGCTCGATGGCGTGCTGGTGCAACGCTCGGTAACCGGCGGCGAGACCGTGAGCTCCGCGAGCCCGCTCTTTGTCGTCGCCAACCCGCAGCGCCTGATCGCCTACATCAGCCGACCGCAGCGCGAGCTGCCGCTGGTGCGCAACGCCAAGGAGGTGCGGTTCACGACCGATGCCGACCCCGACCACGAGTTCGTCGCCGACATCGACATGCTGAGCCCGGTGGTCGATGAAACCACCGGCTCGTTCAAGGTGCGCATGCGGGTGCGCGAGGCGGATGCCAAACGGCTGGTCGCCGGCATGTTCATCCGCGCCCGCGTGCTCACCGAAGAGTTGCGCGAAGCGCTGATGGTGCCCAAGGCCGCGGTGCTCGCCGAGGGCGAACGTTCCATCGTGTTCGCGGTGCGCGAGGGCCGCGCCGTCAAGGTGGTGCTGGATGCCGGCCTGGAGGAACGCGACTTCATCGAGTGTCGCAGCCGCGCCGACGACGGCCTGTCGCCGCAAGACAAGGTGATCGTCAGCGGCCACGAAGACCTCAAAGACCAAACCGCAGTCGAAGTCAGCCCGGATTGAGCATGGAGACGCCACGCTCGTCGGTCTTCGACCTCACCGTCTCGCGGCCCATCGCCATCATCATGATGACGCTGGCGGCCGTGGTGTTCGGCATCGTTGGGTTGCTGCGGCTGCCCGTGAACCTGCTGCCCGACATCGCCTACCCGTCGCTCACCATCCGCACGCGCTATCCCGGTGCGGCGCCGCAAGACGTCGAGGAACGCGTGAGCGAGCGCGTGCAGGAGAGCGTCGCGGTGATCCAGGGCGTGCGCCGCGTGTACTCGGTGAGTCGGCCCGAGGTCAGCGACGTGATCTTGGAGTTCAACTGGGGCACCCGCATGACCGATGCGGTGGCCGACGTGCGCGAGCGCCTCGATCGCATCCAGCTGCCGCCGGAGACCGACGATCCGCTGGTCTTGCGCTACGACCCGAGCCTCGACCCGGTGTTGACGATTGGCCTTTCGAGCCAAGCCACCGCAAGCGGCGGCGCGGGTCCAAGTCAAGTCGAGCTGCGCCGCATCGCCGAGGAGGAGATCGAACGCGAACTCGCCGAGGTCGACGGCGTCGCCGCCGTCAAGCTGCGCGGCGGCGACGAAGAAGAGATCCGCATCTCGATCGACGAGTCGGCGCTCACCAGCTACCGCCTCGACGCCTCGGTGATCGGTCAGCGCCTGCGCGCCGAGAACCTCAACGCCGCCGCCGGCTCGATCGACGAAGGCAGCACGGAGTATCTGGTGCGCGCCCTCAACGAGTTCCGCACGCTGGAGGAGATCGAAGATCTGATCCTGTTGCGGCGTGGCGATGTGAGCGTGCGCCTGCGCGACGTGGCGCGCGTGACCCGCGTACCGCAGGACAAAGAGGTCGTCAGCCGCGTCGATGGGCAGCCGTGTGTGCTGGTCGATGTCTACAAGGAGGCCGGCACCAACATCGTCGAGCTTTGCCAGAAGGTGAAGGAACGCGTGCTCGGCAACGCCGCGCAGCGCCGCTACGTCGCCGACAAGAAGCACGAGGCGCCGCTGCCGGAGGCCGAGGTCAAGGTGCCGGACAAGGACAAAGCCGGCGGCGGCGGCGGTTCATGGGGCGGCGGCGAACGCATGCGCAAGCTGCGCGAGCGCCAGGAAATGACTGACTACCTGACGTTCCAAGTCGCGCCGCTTGGCGTGCAGGTGACCACGCTGCAGGATCAATCGCACTTCATCGAAGACGCGATCGCCGACGTGCGCTCGAACGCCGTCGACGGCGGCCTCATCGCCATCGCCATCCTTTACTTGTTCCTACGCAAGTTCGGGCCGACGGCGATCATCGCCGTCACCATCCCGATCAGCTTGGCGATCACCTTCGCGCCGATGTTCCTGTCGGGCACCACGATCAACATCATGTCGCTCGGAGGCCTGGCGCTCGGGGTGGGCAACCTGGTCGACAACTCGATCGTGGTGCTGGAGTCGATCAATCGCTGCCGCGAGCAAGGCATGCACGCGGTGCGCGCAGCGATCGAAGGCACGCGCCGCGTCGCCGGGGCGGTGATCGCCAGCACGCTCACCACGGTGGCGGTGTTCTTTCCCATCGTGTTCGTCGAGGGCATGGCGGGGCAACTGTTTCGCGATCAGTCGCTCGCGGTCGTGTATGCGCAGATCGTGTCGCTGATCGTCGGGCTCACGTTGATTCCGATGCTGGCGGCGCGCGGCCACGGCACCGCTGTCGCAGCGGTCTCGCTACCGCCGATCGGCCGCGTCAATCGCTTCGTCGCCTGGTCGACCGCGGGGGTGATGCGGATCGCGCTGTTGGCGGTGCGCGGCGTGGGCCGTCTCTGCCAGCTCATCCTGTGGCCGTTCGCGTCGGCGTTCAACGTGGTGTACGGCGCGATCGATCGCCTGTATGAGCCGGTGTTGCGCGCAACGCTGCGCGTGCGTTGGCTGGTGATTCTGATTGCCGCCGGGCTGTTCGCGCTCAGCGTCAGCCGCGTCCAGCACCTCGGCAGCGAGCTGCTGCCGCAGGTGCATCAAGGCGAGGTCTACCTCGATGCGTTCCTCCGGCGCGATGCCACCGTGGAGCGCACCGACGAAGTGATGGCGCCGCTCGAGCGCCAGATCCGCCAGCTCCCCGACGTCGCGAGCACGTTCCTTGCCAGTGGTGTCGATCGCCAAGAGCTGAACGACTCCGACGAAGGCGAGCACAGCGCGCGCGTGCTGGTGCGCATGCGGCCCGACCGCGACCGCCCCCGCCAAGAGGAACGCGTGCGCAGCGCCATCCGCGACCTCGTGCTGCGCGAACCGCGCGTGCAGAACTTCCGCTTCGCGCACCCGAGCGTGCTGTCATTCGAGGCGCCGCTCGTGGTCGAGGTGCTCGGCCGCGACCTCGTGGAATTGCGGCGAGTGTGCGAAGACGTGGTGACCGCGCTGCAGCAGATCCCCGGCCTGCGCGACGTACGCTCGACCCTGCAGCGCGGCAACCCAGAGATCTCGCTGCGCCTCGACCGCGACAAGCTGGCCGCGCTCAAGCTCGACCTCGGCGCCGTGATCAAGACGCTGCAGACCAAGATCCTCGGCGAAGTGCCCACGCGCTTCCCCGAGCTGGAGCGCAAGATCGACATGCGCGTGCGCCTCGACCGCGCTGACCTGGAAACGACGCAGCGCCTGCTCGCGGTGAACGTCAATCCGGCCGGTACGCCCGTCGTGCCGCTCAGCAGCATCGCCACCGTGCATCGGCAGGAGGGCCCCAGCGAGATCCGCCGGCTCGGCAACCTGCGCGGCGCCGAGGTGCAGGCGACGTTGGTGGGTCTCGACCTCGGCCGCACCCAGGCCCGCGTCGACGACGCGCTGGGTACGCTGCCGATCCCACGCGACATCGTGGTGCGCCTCGGCGGTCAGAAAGACGACATGGCGCAGTCGCTGGCCAGCATGCGCATGGCCCTGCTGCTGGCGATCTTCCTGGTCTACATCGTGATGGCGGCGCAGTTCGAGAGCGTGGTGCAGCCGCTGGTGATCCTGTTCACCATGCCGCTCGCGGTGGTTGGCGTGGTGTTCGCGCTCGAAGTCTTCGCTATCCCCATCAGCGTGATCGTCTTGCTAGGCGCCATCGTGCTGGCGGGCATCGTGGTCAATAACGCCATCATCCTGATCGATCAGATCAACCAACTGCGCAGCGAAGGCGTGCCAAAGATGCGCGCGATCGTCGAAGGCGCGCACACGCGCCTGCGCCCGGTGATGATGACGACGCTGGCGACCTTGGTCGGCCTGCTGCCGATGACCGGCTGGTTGGCTAGCCTACCGCTGATCGGCGGCCAGCCTGAGGGCCTCGAACTACGCGCGCCGATGGCGATCACCATCATCGCCGGCTTGACCTCGTCGACGATGTTGACGTTGCTGGTCATCCCAGTGATCTACTCGCTGTCGGACCGAAGGGCATGATGCAAGACACGACGCCAGACACGGCGCCAGACCACAAGCGCGGCGGCCTGTTCGCCCTGTTCGTCGACCGCCCGGTGCTCACCCTGATGATCACCGCGACGCTGTTTGCGCTCGGCGCCATCGCGTTCACGCGCTTGCCGCTGCGTTTTCTGCCCGACGGCCTCACCCAGAACCGCGTGCGCATGTTCATTCCGATTGGGCAAAACATGTCGCCCAAGGAGGTCGAGGACAAAGTGCTCGATCCACTGGAGGAACAGCTACGCACCATCCCGGGCATCAAGGGCCTGCGCGGATCGGCCGGCAACGGGCGCGCGATGCTCGACATCAGGCTCGACGCAGGCATGGATCCGACGCTGGCGGCGGCCGAAGTCCGCGACCGCGCCCAGCGCGCCAAGCTGCAATGGCCGCCGGAAGTCGACCGCTACTTCACCTGGAAGGAGGACGCCAGCAACATCCCGCTCGCGTTCTTCCAGATCCTCACCCCTGAGCGCAACCCGGATTGGGATCACCTGATCGAAGACGTGGTGCGGCCGCGGTTGGAGTCGGTCGAGGGTGTCGGGCGCGTGGAGATGTGGGGCTCGCTCGTCGAGACGATCCGCATCTGGTTCGACCGCGACAAGCTGGCGGCGCACAACGTGCGCTTTCGCGAGTTGGTGCAGCGCTTGCGCGCCGACAACTTCACCGAACCGCTCGGCGAGATCGACAACGGCAGCGAGCGCCTGCTGGTACGGCTCGACGGCAAGTTCGACACGCTGCGCGACATCGAGGAGTTTCCGGTTGCCACCGGGCTGAAGCTCGGCGACATCGCGCGCGTCGAGAAGGTGCCGACGGTGCGCGACCGTGTCGCGCGCTACAACGGCAAGTTCACCTACTCGGGCATGATCCGCACCGCGGCTGGTATCAGCCCGGTGGACGCCAGCGCCAATCTGCACGCCGAGATTGCGCGTTTGCGTCAGGATCGCCGCCTGGTTGACGCTGAGTTCCGCTTCCTGCTCGATCAGGGCGAGTCCATCCGCGACAGCTTGGACACCCTGCTGTCCTCGGCATTGCAGGGCGCCGCGCTGGCGATCGTGGTGCTCTACTTGTTCCTGCGCAATCTGCGCTTCACCGTCACCATCGCGCTCGCCATTCCGTTGTCCCTGCTGATGGTCGGCGGCTACATGTTCTTCACCGGCGACAGCCTGAACGTGCTGACGATGGCGGGGATGACGTTGGCCGTCGGCATGGGGGTCGACAACTCGGTGGTTGTCTTGGAGAACATTCGCCGCCACCACGGTCTCGGGCTCAGCCTGCGCGCAGCGTGCATCGAGGGCGCACGCGAGATCGCGCTGGCGGTGATCATGTCGACGCTGGCCAGCGTCGTGGTGTTCGCGCCGGTGATCTTCATGACCACCAATCCGCAAGCGCGCATCCTCTTGGGCAGCGTGGGCATCCCGCTGTCGATCGCGCAGATCGGCAGCCTGGTGGTCGCTCTGCTGTTGCTGCCCTCGGGAGCACTCCACCTTGGTCGGATCGGCGGCGACTTCGGCACGGGCGCCAAGGCAGGAGGCGTGGGCGCCCGGGTCGCGGTCATGAACCTGGCTCTGGTGCGTTGGTCGCTACGCCATCGCACGCTCGCGACCCTGATCGGGATCGGCGTGCTGGCCCTGCTGATCGTGCCAATACAGAAACTCGACTTCGACGGCGGCGGCAACGCGGTGTTCCAAGGTGGCGATGTCACCGTCAACTTGGATTTGCCGCGCGGGATGACACTCGGCGCGGTCCTCGAGGAGATCGAGGGCTACGAGAACTTCCTCAACGCGCACAAGAACGAATGGCAGATCGAAAGCGTGTCGTCGAGCTTCAACCGGCGCACCGCTCGGGTGGACGTGAAGCTGAACGCCGAGGTGCGCAAGAAGGAGTTCACCACGTATCGCGACCGCATCGAGAAGGGGTGGCCGCAGCGGCCCGGCGTCGAGGTCAGGCTCGCCAACCGCGGCGGCAGCCAGGACGGCGGCGGCGGCAGCGAGGAAGACAGCGAGCGCAACTTCGTGCTGCGGCTGTACGGGCGCGACAGCACCTATCTGACGCAGCTGGCGACGAATGTTCGCGACGACCTAGCGCTGCTGCCGACGGTGGCGAGCGTCGAGATCCCAGCGATGGACGACGCCGAGGAGGTGCAAGTGCGCGTGAACCGCGAGCGCTTGCAGGATCTACAGGTGCAGCCCGAGGTGCTGTTCGGCACGATCACTTCTGGCCTGCAGGGCCAGCTCATCACCAACTTCGAGGAGCAAGGCCGCGAGGTGCGCGTGATCGCCGAGTTCGATCATGGCGACCGCAACCCAACCATGCTCGATCTCAAGGACACCGAGGTCTTCAGCAACACCGGCTCGTTCCAGCGCCTGGGTGACCTCGGCGAGGTCCGCTACGAGAAGGCGATGGCCGAGATCGAGCGCTTCGACGGCAAGACCAGCATCACCATCGTCGGCAAGCGCCAAGACGGCATCGGCCCCAAGGTGTTCAGCGAAGACATCCGCAAGATCATGCGCCGCTATCCTCTGCCACGCGGCTGCTCATGGAGCGAGGACAGTGCGTTCCGCGAACAGGAGACCCAGATCCAGGAGCTGCTCCAGGCACTCGCGCTCGGAGTGCTGCTGGTCTTCCTGTTGATGGGAGTGCTGTTCGAATCGGTGATCCTGCCCGGCGCCATCCTGGTGACGATCCCGTTCGCAATCTTGGGCGCGCTGTGGTCACTGCTACTGTTCCACGGCAGCTACGATCCGTTGGCATTCATCGGCATCATCCTGCTGGCAGGCGTGGTGGTGAACAATGGGATCGTCTTGCTCGACTGCATCGAGCGCCTGCGCCGCAACGGGATGCCGCGGCAGGAGGCGATCCTCGAAGGCGTGCGCATCCGCATGCGGCCGATCACGATGACGGCGATGACCACCGTGGTTGGGCTGCTGCCGATGGCGGTGTTCGGCGAGTCGACCGGCCGCGGCATCAGCTACGTGAGCATGTCGATCGCGGTCGCCGGCGGCCTGACGTTGTCGACGCTGTTCACCGCGTGGACAGTGCCGGTGGCGTACACGTTCTTCGATGACTTTGCGGGGTGGTTGCGGCAGGTTTGGGCGCGGGCGGTGGGCGGGCGGCGGGTCGAAGTGGTGGCGGCGAAGTGAGAGCGGGCGGCGCCACGGCTGCGCCGATTTCTCAGCGGGAAGCGGTTTTTTGGCGGCGGCAGGTCACAACCGCGCCCGCCTCCTGATGCAGGAGTCAGACCAGCTCCAATATCATGCTTCACCGCTCCGCTCACCTCTGCCTTTCTCTCTCGGCGGCCGCGCTGCCAGCCCAGTTCATCCCGGATGTCGTCTCTTACTACGATGCCACCGCGACGACGCACCAGAGCCAGTTCACCACGCTGGCGGGTCAGGGCTACCGCCCGATCTCGCTGAGCGTCGCTGGCGGGTTGTCGAACCCGCGCTACACCGCGGTGTGGATCCGGCGCAGCGGCGCTGGTTTCACCGCCGTGCACGGTGTCGACGCAGCGGCGTACGACACCTGGCGCGCGCAGCAGCGCAATGCGGGTCGACGCCCGTTGCTGGTCAGCACCTCCGGCAGCGCCACCGACACCGTCTACACCGGCGTCTATGTGAACGACGGCGTGACCGCGGTGGAGGAGATCGAGCTCTATCTGTCGGGCGTCAATGCCAAGAACACCTGGGCCTACGACAACAACCATTTGCTCACCTGCATGAGCGTGCGCGGTGGCGCTGCCCCGCGCTTCGCCGGCATTTGGGAAGACAACGTCGACCGCGACGGCTGGTGCTTCTATCGCAGTCCCGCCGCCAACTACGCCGCCGACTTCAACGCGCGTGTGGATGGCTACGGACGCTTGGTGTCGGCGCAATCCTCGTACGACGGCGTGGTGCAAGTGTGGCGTGACGACAGCGTCGGCGGCTGGCTTACGTTGCCCGATCTGACGTTGGCGCAACTGCAAAGCGAGGTCAGCACGCGTCGGCCCACCGGCCAATACCCGATCAGCATCCAAGCGACGAGTACCGGCAGCGCCGCGCGCTTCCATGTGGTGTTCGCCAACCGCGACCGCGCGCCGGCGCGCACGCTGACGCGCACCGGCACTGCGGTCACCACCCTCGATGCGTTCGACAACTACATGGAAGACCACATCCGTACGCACGGCATCCGCGCGTCGTCGATCGCGATCGCCAAGGACGGTCGACTGGTGTATGCGCGCGGCTACACCTTCGCTGAACCGGGATACCCGACCACGCAACCGACCGACCTGTTTCGCATCGCGAGCGTCACCAAGCCACTGACCGGCTTGTGCATCAACCTGCTCGATCAGCGAAACATCATTTCTCCCAACACGCTCGTGGCGGCGTACGTCGGCCTCACTCCGGCCTACGTGGGCTTCAACAGTATCCGTGTGCACCATCTGCTGGCGCACCGCGCCGGGCTCTATGCCGACAACTCGAGCTACGGCGTGGCGCAGTGGCTCAACCCCAACAACCCGACTCTGCCCATCGGGGCCTGGCACACCACGCTGTGCATCGCTGCCACGCCCCTGGCGTACACAACAGGCCAGGGCAACGACTACTCGAACCTCGGCTACTACCTGTTGGGCTCGGTGATCGAGCAAGGCTCGAACAAGACCTACGAGAACTTTCTGCGCGACGACGTGGCGGCACCAATGGGAGTGAGCCGAATTTGGGTTGGTGCCAACGAGCGCATCTATCTGCGTGCCGAGGAAGTGGAGTATCGCAACCGCGAACTCGAGATCACGCCGAGCCAGCTCTACACCGACCGTCGCACCGTGTCGGTGCAGTTCGGCGGGGGCGGCGACGACAACCTGCGCCGGCGTGCCGCGGCCGGCGGAATCATCACCTCGACCGTCGACTGCGTGCGCATCTTCGCGGGCGCGATGGACCTCGGCCGCGACGGCGGCTTGTTCACGCAGACGACTGTCGACGCCATGCGCGCGGCGCCGGTGACTTCACCGGGTGCTAACCCCTGCGGCTTCGATTCGCGGGAAGTGCGCCCCAACGGTGTCATCGCCTTGGGCAAGAATGGCAAGCTCTGGGGCTCTTCGACGGAGCTCATCCACCGCACCGACGGTGTCACCATCGCCGTGTTCGACGGACGGCAGAACAGCAACGCCAGCCGCAACACCCTGAACGCCATCGCCGACGCGATCACCACCTGGCCGACGCACGACTTGTTCCCCAACTACGGCTTGCCGGCGTTCATTCGGGTCTGGCCGCGCATCTACGACGTGCAGAACTCGTCGGTGCCGACCGTGTCGGACGAAGTCGTGGTGGTCACCGGCGACGTGCTCAGTGGCGTCGATCGTGTGAGCTACAGCGGTCCGGTGGGCGGTTCGTTCACCGCGCGTGTATCAAGCTCGTGGGCTGACGGCTACTTCGAGATCCCGAGCAACAACCGCCTCGAGCTGCACATGCCGCAGGGCCTGCGCGTGGGCACCTATCAGGTGATTCTGCACAACGGCCTCTTCGCCAGCACGCCGTTCAACGTCACGCTCACGCGCCCGACCACCACGATCCTCGGTGGGCCGCCGTACAGTTTCTCTGACTTCGAGATGGTGGCGGCGCGTGGACAATGGTCGATCAACTCGGTGATGCTCTTGTGCATCAGCAACAGCACGCGGCCGAGCGTGGCGCCCGGCATCGTGAGCCTCGGCCTCGGCAATGCGTTCTCGGAGTTGATCCTGTGGCCTACCACGGTGCCGGTGAGCCTCGTCACCGGTTGTGCGCGCTGGACGGTGCCGGGCTCAGTCGCCGGGCTCTGGCAGTTGCAAGCCGCGATTCTCGACCCGACCTTGCCCAACCCGCTACCGCTGCCGGTCACCAACGTGCGCGCGGTGCGCGCCCTCTAGTCGAGCAGTGCGACGAGAGTGTCGACTCCGCTGCGGTCAGCGCGGGCGCCACACTGCCACCGCCGAAGACCTCTTCGCCGACTACCTCGCGCTCCTCGCGATGGGGCAAGAGGCCGCTTTACTCCTTGGGGCTTCCAGTGCCGCTCGAGCGTGGCTAATTGCACGCCCCGCAATTTCGCGCGCCACGCGAGGATTCGCAGCACTTGCAGCCCAGAGCGCGAGTGAACCGCAGACTGTCGGCGAGTTCGCGGTCCGTGGGAATCCAGCGACGACGCGACCTACCACGAACTGAGTGGCCTTGTGTCGCGGCCGGCGTTCGGTCCACAGAGGGTCACACGCCAGTTGATTCTGGCGGCAGACGTAGTCGCCGCGTTCAAGGTGCTCGTGGGTGTGGGCGTCGACGTGCGTACCACGCGCATCTGGCAGGATCGGTCACGCATCCTCGACAACCTTGGCGATGGAGAGGACAAGGTCTGGTTGCAGGAGATGCGGTAGGGGGCCAGCGGTCACGGATGAGAACCTCCGTCATGCAGACTAGCGATCACCGCACCCCCATCGCCGCCAGGCCAGCCTCGATCTCTGCCTGCAGCGCGGCGGTTGCTTTGCTGCGCGGGTGCTCGACACCGTAGCGCGCAAGGAACGCCGCGGCGGCGGCGCGCGCGTGGGGCAGCGCCGCGGCGAGACGTCCATCGCGGCGCAGCGCGTTGGCCAACGAGTGTTGCGTCTGCGCTACCAGCGGATGCCCTGCCGACACCGACGCCACCACATCGTCGAGCAATTTCTCGAACCCAGCAGCAGCATCGTTCCATCGCCCGGCTTTGGCCGCGCAGCTCCACACGCCGTGACGCGCGTGCAGCGTGTCCTCGGCGCCAGGGCCTAGCGTGCGCGCGAAGCGCTCGGCGATGTCTTGATACTCGGCGAAGCCGTGCTCTGCCTGGCCGAGGTCGGCGTCGAGGCTGGCGAGGTTGGCGCGGATCTGCAGCACGGAGGCGTGATCGACGTCGAGCAAGCCGTTGACCAGTTCCAGCGCCGCGGCAAGGTGCGGGCGAGCCTGTGCTGGCCGTCCCAGGTCGAGCAGCGTCGCACCGACGTTGTTGTGCAAGCCGAGGATCGTGTAGCGCGGCGGATCGCTGAGCGTGCGCGCGCGCTCCAGCAACGCGCGCAGCGTCGCCAGGCTGTGCTCCGGCGGAGCCGTTTCGCCGGTGGCCAACGCCAGGTTGCTTTCGGTCGAGAACGTGAGCCAGCTGGAGTCGCCGAACAGGCGCTGGCGACCCGCGAGCGCCTCTTTGAAGAGCGGCACCGCTGCCTCGACGCGCGCCAACGACATCAGACTCGCGAAACGCGGCGACCGTGGGGTAGCGGCGCTCGGGCGTCTTCTCCAGCGCGCGCAACGCGATGGCGTCGAGGTCGCGCAGCAGCGCGGCGGCGGTTGGCGCGTTGGCCTTGCGCTCCAGCTCGCGCCGCGACCGACTGGGCGGCGGCGGCACGAAGTCGCGCAAGCGCGCGAACGTGGTCGCGAGATCGTCGGCCACCGGGATCGGCGGATGGCCAGCGATCAACTCGTAGAGCAGCGCCCCCAACGCGTACACGTCGACGCGCGTGTCGATCTCGCCAAAGCCCGCCTGCTCGGGCGCCATGTAGGCCGGTGTGCCGACCGGCCAGCCGCTGGTCGCCATCGGGTCGGGCCCGCCGCTCAGCGGCTCCCCCACCAGACCTACGCGGCGGGCGATGCCGAAGTCGAGCACGATCGGCGTGGCGCGGCCACCGACGTCGGTGACGACGACGTTAGCGGGCTTGAGGTCGCGATGAATGACGCCGCGCTGGTGCGCGTGCAAAACGCCGTCGGCCACCGCCATCAGCAGGCGCACGCACGCATCCAGCGGCAACGCCGCGCGCTGGCAGTGCCGCGTGATCGGCTCGCCGGCGATGAAGTCCATCACCAGGTACGGCAGCCCCGCGGGCGTGCGCCCGGCATCGAGCAAGCGCACGACGTTGGGGTGCGCCGTACGTTCGAGCGCCCGCCGCTCGACCTGGAAGCGCGCGGCGAGGTCGGCATCGACCGCCGCCTCGGGCACCACCTTGATCGCCACGCGGCGACGCACGGGTTCGGTCTGTTCCGCCAAGAACACGTGCCCCGACCCGCCGCGACCTATGGGTTCGACGATGCGGTACGGCCCGAGGTGCGTCGGCATCGACCGCGGCAGTACCGCCGGCACCGCTGGCTCGAGTTCCGGCTCCGACGCGTGGTCGTAACGCAGCAGCGAGCGCACTTCGTGCACCAGTGCACGCGCGTCGTCGCCTTGTGCAGCGAGCGCTTCGAGCGCTGCGTCGCGACTGGCTCGATCTTGGCTGCGCAAGTCGAGGAACAGACCGCAGGCCCGCGCGTGCAAGTCGCGGTCGTTCACTCTTCCTCGCCCAGCGCGCGCGCCAACTCACGGCGCAGCCAAGCCCGGGCCACCGTCCAGTCGGCCTCGACCGTGCGCTTGGAGGTGCCGAGAGCGCGCGCCACCGCGTCCATCGCCAGGCCGCCGTAGATCCGCAGCGTCACCACCTCGGCCTGCCGCGGGTTCAGCTCGCGCAGCCGCGTGAGCGCGCGCTGCACGACTTCGAGGTCGAAGGCCTGAGTCTGTGCACTGCCTTCGTCTTGCAGGTCAATCAACTCGACGCGCAGCATGGCGCCGCGAGCGCCACGCGTTCGGTGCGCGGCACGTCGGGCAGGCCGGACCCCGACATCAATCGCAGGCACACCTCGTGCACTGCGGCGGTCGGTTGCAGCGTGTGCCCCTTCCGCTCGTCGGCGAACGCGCGCTGCGCGATGGCCCGCAGCTCCTGGTAGAAGCTCTCGGTCCATTCGGACGCGCCGCTCGTCTCGGAGGCCCCGCGCTGCTCGGACATCTCGGCAAGGATGTGGAGGTTGCCTTTGGTTGGCAAGGGCACACGCCCCGTCGGTTGCCGCCGCGGCGAGTTTGCGCGAAACGCTACGCCCCGTCGGAGCATCTGAAATCTATGATCACGACCCGCATGCAGCACTACCTCTTGCCCCTCGCCATCGCGGCGATCACGTCTTCTCTATCCGCTCAGGCTGACCGCTTCTTCGTCGACGCCACGCGGCCCATGTCTGGCAATGGCCTCTCTTGGGGCATGGCGTTCCGCACCGTGCAAGAAGCGCTCGCGGTGGCAACCACGGGCCAGCAAGTCTGGGTCGCGGCCGGCACCTACGCCGGTGGTTTCACCGTGCCGCCCGGCGTCGTGCTGCTCGGTGGCTTTCGCGCCGGCCACACGCGCCTCACGCAGCGCGTGCCGACCGAGAACACAACGCTGCTCGACGGCGAGGATCGGCAGCGCGTACTCACGCTGGGAGACGCCAGCCTGGTCGACGGATTCACCATCGCCCGCGGCAACGCCCCGGCGCCCGGCGGCGGCGGCGCACTCGCCGACGGCACCAGCCCGGTGATCCTCAACTGTTTGTTCATCGCCAACCGCAACAGCGGCGGACGCGGCTCGGCGCTCGCGGTCTACAACAACGGCGCGCCGCGGGTCGAGAACTGCGTGTTCGCGGGCAACAACGGCGCCGGCCACGTCATCGACGTCAACACCGCGGGCGGCATCTACCGTAACCTGGTGGTCGCCGACAACTTCAGCAACGGGCTGCACTTCCAGGCCGGTTCATCGCCGCGCATCGAGAACTGCGCCTTCGTGAACAACACCGGCCTTGGCCTGTGCCACATCAGCGTCAATGACACGCCGACGCTGCACCACTGCTTGATTTTCAACAATGCTGGTGGTCACATCTTCGTGCCCACCGGGGTGCTGCGCACGATCGAGGCGGTGAACGCGCTGGCCTATGCGCGCAACAACATCAGCGTCCAGCCGCTGTTTGTAAACCCAACGATGCTCGACTACCGCGTCGCCGCAACCTCCCCGGTGATCGATGCCGGGGTCGGCACGCTGTGGAACGACGCGCCCGACGATCTCTTCGGCAACGCGCGCGTCCTCGATGGCGACCTCAATGGCCAAGCGACGATCGACATCGGTGTGCACGAAGTGACCAACGTCACGCTGACGGCGCCGCGCTTCGCCGACCGCGGCATGAACTTCACGCTCGCGCTGAGCGGGCGCGCGGGCTTACCAGCCGCGGTCATCCTCGGCACCAACCCGACGTCCGCGTTCCTGCCGCCGTTCGGCCACCTGCGCCTATCGCCCGCCGGAGTGTTCGTGCTGCTGCCAATCGGCACGCTGCCGGCATCGACGACGCTGCCCATTCCCAGCACGCTGGCACTCGGCGCGCCGCTTTACTGGCAGGGCGTGGCACTCGGCGCAATGAGCGGCAACCTGACGGGGTTGGTCGACGTGACGGTGCGGTGAGAGAGCGTGATGAGTCAAGTTTGGACGTCGACGACCAAGAACTACACGCACGTGTTGAACCGCGGCCGGCCGGCGTGCAGAGCCCGGCTGATCGGTTGCTGTGAGATGCGGAGCGGCGCGGACTCCCGCGGAGGGGTCTCCCTGTGTGGTGCGGGTGCGCCATCTGCTTGGTTGGTCGTTAGGCCGGGCTCGGATGCGAGGACACTCTCATGAAGGTGCGCGAGGTGCGGATGCTGCGCGATGACGCTTGGGTTCTGGCCAGACAGCGAGGAAGCCACCGGCAGTTCAAGCACCCTACCAAGCGGGGTCTCGTGACTCTGGCAGGCAAGTTGAGCGACGATCTCGCGCCGGGTACACTCAACAGCATCCTGAAGCAAGCAGGACTGAAGCCATGAAGTTGCTCATCGTGATCGAGAAGACCGGAACCGGCTTCTCTGCCTACTCCCCCGATCTTCAAGGCTGCGTCGCGACCGGCGCGACGCGAAAACAGGTCGAGTCCAACATGCAGAAGGCCATCGAGTTTCATCTGGCTGGCATGCGTGCCGAGAAGATCAAGGTTCCTGTCCCGCGAAGCTACTCCACGTATGTGGATGTGCCGGCCTAACCAGCCGCAGCCGTTAGGCAACCCAACCTTCGGGGTACATCGTGGCTAGGCGAGTTTGGACGTGGAATCCACACACCGGCGGGACGAAGATCCCTGCGACGGTGCGCGAGCGCACCGAGCGGCGCATTCGGGCCCACGCTGCTACACATCACGCCAGGAAGTTCACGCGTTTGGACATTCGATTCCGCGGAGCGCTCTGCTACATCGATGCCTACACCGAGCCGGAGCAACCGTCGGCTGCCTCGCTACGGGCGCTCGGCGAGACGCGCGGCCAGTATCTGGAGCGCTTGCGCTCCACACCGGTGCATTTGTGTCGACTTCGATTCCTTGGGCGCGAGGACGCGTGGAGCATGGCGTTCTTCACCTACAGTCACGAGCGCTACGAGGCGTGCTCATTCCACAACGGCAGTTGGACGGGAACTCCAGAGGAGGCGTTCGAGATCGGTGCTGTCTACTTGCAATGAGAGCGAGGCCAGCGGGCGCTTGAGACGGTTGCACCGTTCCGCTCGCTGCGTGAGTGTGCGCCGCGCGGCTGGCACCTTGACCGTCACTCCGAGCCACGTCCGCAATCGAATCAAGGCCCGATTTGTCGAACAGATACCAAGAGGGTCGGTGACACCATGGAAGTGACTCCTCATCTAATGTTTTGTGGGCAATGTGAGGAAGCCTTCAGATTCTATGAGCGGGTGCTTGGCGGGCAGATCGTCACCCTGCTCACGTACGGCAAGTCTCCCCTGGCTGAACAGGTGCCCCTGGAGTGGCGAGACAAGATCATCCACGCGAGCCTGACCATAGCGAGCAGCGTCTTGACCGGAGCTGACGTGCTTCCGGAGCAATTCGAACGCCCGCAAGGGTTCTATGTCCTGCTGGGAATCGATCAGCCAGTGGACGCCGAACGGGTGTTTGCGGCACTGGCGAAAGACGGCACCGTGCGCATGGCCATCCAAGAAACGTTCTGGTCGGTTCGTTTCGGCGTACTTGTTGACCGATTCGGCATTCCGTGGGAAATCAGCTGCGGGCAGGTTGCCGCGGGCGACAAAAGAACATAGCGATCGAAGGTGTGTGCATGCAGGGCGGCCGGCTGCGAACCGTCCGTGATCTGCACTCCCGAGGAGCTGATGAATGACAAACAAGTTTGAAGGCGAAATCGTCGGTGACGCGGATCGGGCAGAGCTGCGTCCCGCACTCGAGTGCGTCGGCCAGCGCAGCCTGGCTGCAGGTTGGAGCGACCACCAGGCTCATCGCCTCGGGCCAACCTGCGTCGGTTGGGGTCGCCAATGCTCGGGTTCCAATTGCCGACGCCCATCGACCTCGCGTCCATCGGCGCCCCGGGTTGCATGCTGCACGTGTCGCCCGAGCTTCTCGACACCGTCTGCGCCTGACATGCCCGGTGATGCCCAGATCTTGCTGCCAGTCCCCGCGGCGACGTCGTTGGCCGGCATGACGGTGCACAATCAGTGGGTGAACATCGAGCGGCCAGACGCGCGCAGCAACCCCCGCCGGATTGACAACCACGAACGAGCTGGCTCTGCGCATCGCGGCGACGACCCTGCCGGCGGTCATGCTGACGACGGTCCGCTCTGGCCTCACTGGGTCCGGGACGACACTGCCATCGAGCGGCCTCGTGCTCCCTGGTCGTGCGCCCGTCTTGCAGTTGACGTTCCAGTAGCGATCGACGCCCAAGCAGATACCGCATCCAGCGACCTACCGCGTCAGCAACGCGAAGCCGCACAGCTTGTAGAGCACGCGCGCGCCGACGTTGGCGTCCCACTCGTCGCCGTCGGGTCCCGGTGACACCTCGTTGAGATCAAACCCGACGATGCGCCGGCCGCTCTCCACCAGGCGCGCGAGCAGCAACACGGCGGTCGAGAACGACAGCCCGCCTGGCACCGGGGTGCCGGTGTGTGGGCACAGCGCCGGATCCAGGCCGTCGATGTCGAAGCTCACCCACACGTCGTGCGGCAATGCCGCCAATGCCTGGTCGACGAGATCGCGCAGTCGCTCGCCCTCGGCAAGACGCCGCTGCCAGTGCAGATCGAAGTGCGTGATCACACGGCCGCCGCTCGCCTCGATCGCCTGCAGTTCTTGCTCACAGAAGTCGCGGATGCCGACCTGCACCAAGCGCTGCACCGACGGCACTTCGCGCAGCACGTTGTCCATGATCGACGCATGGCTGTAGCGGAAGCCCTCGAACGCCACCCGCAAGTCGGCGTGCGCGTCGACGTGCAGCACGCCGAGCCCGGGGAAGCGTTCCGCCGCCGCCGCGATCGCGCCGAGCGGCACCGAGTGATCGCCGCCGACGACACCCGGCAGCTTGTTCTCGGCGTAGATGCTCTGCACCGCGGAGCGCACGCGCGCGTTCAGGTCGCGCATCTGCGACTCGATCGACAGAAGCGCCGCCGCATCGGTCTCGTCGGCCCCGCCCTTGTCGATGATCGGCGTCGCCAGCGCCACGCACCGCTGGTTGCCCGCGGCGATCGCGGCGTCGGCCTCGAGCATG
The DNA here is from genome assembly GCA_031423015.1 of Planctomycetota bacterium. Classification (GTDB taxonomy): domain Bacteria; phylum Planctomycetota; class UBA1135; order UBA1135; family UBA2386; genus DATGPD01. Next base: position 59,364 of record JANPER010000185.1, read on the forward strand.
TGGATCCCCCGCTCGTACGGCCGGCCGGTCTGCAGGTCGTAGAGGTCGACCTGGTGACTCGCGGCGAGGATGGCGGCCGGGCCTGCCGAAGCACCACGGCGGTACGAAGTGGTGGCGTCGAACGGCACCGGCACCAGCACGACATCCGCCTCGGCGCGCGCACAGGTGAGACCGAAGATGCCAGCGTTGGGCGCGGCGGCGCGGTTGGGGTCGAAGGTCGACATGCGCGCAGCGTGCGCGCCGGAACTTGCAGGTCAAGGGCGCGGCGCCGGCTTCATCGCGCGCGCGGCAGCGGCGGCGCAGGGGGCGGCGCAGAAAAACGGTTCCCTGGCCGGGGCAAAACTCTCAGTCGGAAGGATCGTCAGGAGGAAGCTCGAGAGTCGGAAGAACGCCCCAGCCAGGGAACCCACCTCGTCTCGTCGTCGCAGGCCCATGCTGCCCACGACACAGCGCCTTCTAGATTCCGGGGTGCCGGAAGTTTCATCTGCGTCGCAGAAAGCCAGCGCCTGGGACCGCGAAGCCGCCCAACTCACGCTTGCACCCGGCGATCCCATCTGGTGAAGTTCGCGCCCCTCGCGGCGGGATAGCTCAGCCGGTTAGAGCGAAGGCTTCATAAGCCTTAGGTCGCGGGTTCGAGTCCCGCTCCCGCTACCACCGCCTCACAGGCCGCTGCCGGCCGTTGGCAAGGCCGGTGCAGGTGGCCACAACGGTGGTTTGCCGCGCCGCGCGCGCAGCCAGTTGAGGCCGCGCAACACCGGGCCGCGCCGCACCAGGGCGCGTTCCAGGCGGAACTTGCCAGGAAACTCCAGCAGGGTCAGGCCGACCAAGGCGGTGAGCACGCCCTGTCCGGGCAGCACCAGCATCGCGAGGCCCGCGAGAAAGAGCACGAGACCGAACAGGTTGCGCGCGATGCGCAGGGCGATGGCGAGCGCCGGATGGCGGTGCGGCACCGGCGGTCGCTGGCGAGTCACGAAGTAGTCGACCGGCAGCCGCGCCACGAACAGCGGCAACAGCAGGAGGGCCGCGAGCAGGCTGACGACCGAGACCGCCCCCGCTCCCCACATCCAGCTTTGATGCGCGCGCAGCCACTCGATCATGGCACGCCCTGGCCGCGCCTGCGGAACACGGCATAGGGCACGAGCCCCACCACGCACAGGCCGGCGCCGACCAGCGACGACCCCGGCGCGAGCACGATGGCGCCGGCCATCACCGCCAGGGCAAACAGGGTGAACAACGCCGCGATCAGAGGCGACGCGGCAAACAACAGCGCGCGCGGTGAGCGCCGCGCCAGGCGCAGGAGGGCCAGGCCGCACAACGCGTAGAAGAACCAGTCGACGAACACCACGCCGTTCAACAGGAAGTCGAGCGTGCCGAGCGTGCCACGCGCGGTGTTGGCAAAGACGAGGTGCGCCGCCAACAGCATCGCCATGCCGCAGCCGCCTTGCGCCAACACGCCCACGATCGGACTGTGGAACCGCGGATGCACGAAGGCGCACGCGCGCAAGAACAGGCCGCGCTCGGCCATCGCGTGCAGCACCCACGGCGGCGCCAGCAGGATGGTGTTCATGATCCCGAGCGCCGACACGGTGATCGCGCCGGCCATCACGCGCGCCGCGACGTCGCCGGCACCGAGCGGCGTCAGCGCGGCCCGACACGCATCGGCGGCGATCGTCTTGCTCTGCGCCGCAGCGTCGAAGCCGAGCAGATTCAGATACGTGAGGTTGATCGACACGTAGGCGATCACCACCACGACCACGCCGAGCGCGATGCCGAGCGGCACGTCGCGCAACGGCCGGCGCGCCGCGCCAGCGACGAACGCGCCCTGCTGCCAGCCGCCGAACGCGAACAACACCGGCAGCATCGCCGCCGCGATCGACACCAGCCACCCGCGCGGCGCGCGCGCGCTCGTGGGCGGCGCGGCGTGCCCCTCGCCCCACAGCAGCGCGATCACCACCAGGCCGAAGATCGCCAGCATCTTGAGCACGGTGAACGCGTTCTGCACGCGCGCGCCAAGCCGCAGCCCGAGCGCGTTGATCCCGGTGAACGCCGCGATCACGCCGAGCGTGATCGCCACGCTGCGCCCCGGCGAGTCGCGCGTGCCGCCGTAGAGCGCGACGTCGAGGTTGTCGACCATCACCAACCCCACCACCCCCAGCGCGCCGGCTTGGATCACCAGCCAATTGGCCCAGCCGTACAGGAACGCGGGCAAGCGCCCGAACGCCGCCTCGATGTACACGAACGTGCCGCCAAAGCCCGGGGCGAGTCGACTCAGCTCGGCGAACACCAGCGCGCCGCACAGCGCGATCACGCCACCGATCGCCCACGCCGTCACCAACTGCGCCTCGCCGTCGACCACGGCCGCGACCTTCTGCGGCGCGAAGAAGATGCCGACGCCGACGATACCGCCCACCACGACGCAGCCGATGTCGAAGGCACTCAGTTGCTTGGCAGACGTCATCGCAGCGGCGGCATCCTACGCCGCTGCCGACGCGTCACGCCGGCGAAACACGTCGCGCACGTCACTCTTCCAAGCGGCCGAGCACTTCCTGCAGGTCCACCACCACGCCGTCGTACTGCAGGTCGGCACGCAGACGTTGCACGCGCTCGCCGTGGCGATCGAGCACGTAGATCGCGCCCGCCGCGGCGCGTGCCAGCGCGATGGGCTCGACGAACGCGCCCTCGGGCCACGCCGGCAGCGGCCGGCGGGCGCCCGACAACGACACGCGCAACAGGTCATCGCCGTCGATCACCAACAGGTCACCGTCGTCGAGCCGCAACACGGCGATCGGCCGCGCCGCGCCTTCGCCGTCGCGCCCCAAGTGGACGTCACCGACATAGCGGCCCGCGTGCGTGAAGCGTTGGATCACGCCGTGCAGCGTGTCAGCGAGCAGCACGCCGACCTCGTCGATCACCAGACCGCGCGGCGCGCCAAAGCGGCGATCGACCTCGCCAAACGCGCGCACGAACCCGAGCGGCTCGCCGGTCGAAAGGTCGAAGCGCTGCAACCCGCGCAGCAGCTTGCGGTCGCCGCACGCCACCCACAGGACCCCCGCGTGCACGGCGACGGCGCGCGGGCGATCGAGCACGCCGACGCGGTCGCGTTCCACGGCGCCGGGCCCGCGCTCGACGCGCTGGCCATAGCTGAGCACCTGGCGGCCAAACGCCGTGTAGCGCCGCACCAAGTCGTTGCGCGTGTCGGCCACGTACAGGCTGCAACTCGCATCGATCGCCAGCGCGCCGGCGTCGGTGAAGGCATCGCCCGGGTCGCGCACCACGATCCGCGACACCACGCGCCGGTCGTTGAGATCGATCAGGAACACCTGGCCGTGCGCCTCGCCATGCGCGATGCCGATCAGGTTGCGCAGGATCGCGATGCCGCCGAACACGGCCCGCACCATAGCGCGCCGCGTCGATCCACACGCGCCCAAGATCTGCCGGCACCCGCGCCGATGATCGGATAGAAAGCAGCTGTGCCTGTGCCGCATCATTGCCTGCGCGTCGTCGCCCTCGCGCTCACCACCAGCGCCTGCTCGGTGTTTCCAATGGCCACCAAGACCCCGTCGGTCGTCGAGGCGGCACTCGTCGAGTATGCGTTTGCCCCCGACGCGCCGCGCGCAATCGAGGTGCCCGCGTCGACCCCAGAGATCACCGTGTTGGAGTTGACGGTGCGGCCGGCGCCGCGCGGCGAACGCTTCGAGCGCGGCCATCGCATCCTCCTGCTGCCGTTCGACTGCGAGCGCGCGACCTTGCACTGCCGCGTGCAGCGCTGGTCGTCCGCCGAGCCGCTCGATCTCGCGGCGCGACCGAGCGCCGCACTCTTCCCCGGCGCCAGCAGCGTGCGCTTCGTCGACGAGCCGACGCACTAGCCGGTCGTGGCCCAGCGGCAAGCGCCGGACAGCTCAGGGTAGAACGCGCGCGCGCCTGCCGCCACACTGGCGAACCCTGCCGTTCCGATGTCACTCACCCCTCCGCACCCGATCCAACCGGCGCCCACCACGCTGATCGATCCCGCCACCGGCCGGCCAGTCTTGATGGCGCCGGGTCGCCGGCTGCGACCGGTGCACACCGCCGATCTCGACGCCGCCGGGCCCTGCCCGTTCTGTCCGGGGAACGAGGCGATGACGCCGCCCGAGGTCGATGCCATCCGCGCGCCCGGCTTGCCCGCGCCTGGCCCCGGCTGGATCGCACGCGCGTTCAACAACCTGTATCCCGCCGGCCCACTGCACGAGGTCATCGCCGAGGGCGCCGTGCACGCGACGCAGCCGGCCGCGCTGAGCGTCGAGGTCTGGCGCGCGGTCTTGGCGCTGTACCGCCGCCGCATCGCCGCGCTGGAGGCGCGCGTCGAGGCCGCGTTCCTGTTCAAGAACGTGGGCTGGCGCGCCGGTGCGTCGATCGCGCACAACCACACCCAGCTGCTCGGCCTCGATGCGCCGACGCCGCGCTTGGCGCAGATGATCGCGCGCCTCGCCGGCCACCCCGACTGCCCGCTCGCCCAAGACGTGGCGCACGCCGAACGCGAGGGACGCGCCGTGTTCGCCAACGCCGCCTACGTCGTGCACAGTCCGCGCGTGCCCAAGCTGCCGTTCGAGATGTGGCTGTCGCCGCGCGCGCGCGACGACGACTTCTTGGCGCCGGTCGACCAAGACGCCCTCGCGCAGGCGCTCACCGCCGCCTTCGTGGCCCTCGACCTCGCCTTCGCCGCGCCGCCGCTCAACTTCTATCTGCTGCGCGACCGCCACGCGCGCTTCCCGTGGCACTTCGAGTTCCAGCCGCGCACCGGCAACCTCGCCGGCCTCGAACTCGGCGGCGACATGTACATCAACTCGGTGCCGGCCACCGAGTGCGCCGACAAGTTGCGTGCAGCCCTGTCGCGATCAGCGCGCTGACGCCGCCTGCCGCGCCGCCTCGCGCAGGCCGGCTTGCAAGATCGCATCGTCGCCCGCCGCGTAGCGCAGCGTGTCGCTCTGCGTGACGTGCGGCGCCACGCCGATCAGTTCGATCTCCTTGGTGAACTCGCCGAGCGTGAAGGTCGGGAACATGAGCACGTCGTGTTCGCCGATCGGACGGAAGGTCGCGGGGATCACCGCGCGCGCGGTGTGCTCCCCCACCAACGTCGCCACCTCGTCTTGGCGCAGGCGGTAGGCGATCACTTCCTTGGCACTGCGGGTGTTGCGGTCGATCAGCGCCACCACCGGCTTGCCCGCGGTGCGCACCGCGGCGACGAGCGACGCCGTCGCGGCGCCATCGCCGCCACGGCCGCGCAGGTCGAGCACCACGGCGGTGCAGTCGGCGAACGACTCGGCCAGCAGCTTCTTGAAGTGCGCGTGCACGCCGCCGATGTGGATGTACCAGTAGTGCACGTAGCCAACGCGCTGACCCTCGTGCTCGAAGACCCGGGCGCTGGCCTTTGCCGCGCGCCACGCGGAGTATGTGGCGCTCACCACCTCGATGTCTTCTTGCGCTGCATCAGGTTTGCGTTGCAGGCGGAGCCGCACGCGCGCACCGTCCTCGGTCAACAACTGGTGGCGGGGCGGATCGGGCAGGTAGGCATCATCCGAGCTGCGATCAAGGCGATCGCTGACGCCAGGCGCACGCCCGTCGATCGCCAACACCCGATCGCCGCGGCGCACGCCCGCGACCGCGGCGGGGCCACCTTCGAGCACCATCGCGACAAAGAACTGCCCGGCGTGCTGTTCGACCTCCAAGCCCAACGTCGGCGCATCACGCTTGCTCAGCTCTGCGAGCAGATGCGTGTGGGTCGCCTTCGACAGCAGCGCCAGGTGCGTGGCGGGCACGTGATGCAGCAGCGCGTCGACGACCACACGCTCTTCGTCGAGGGTCTCGGCCTGCTGCGCGGCGGCGCGGTAGGTCGCTGCCAGCGCGGGCCACTCCGTCTGTCGGAACGTCTTGTCGTAGTACGAGCGCTGCATCGCCGCGACCACGCCGTCGAACAGGCGGCCGGGCGCGTAGGACTCGGCGTCGATCTGCGTTCTGACGCTGCACGACAAGATGACGAACGCGATCAGAAAGTGGGTGCGCATGCGTGCCGTCGACAATAGACGGGAACGCGAACGGAACGCGCAGCGGGGCGGCCGGCGGGAAAAGCCCCACACCGCCCGCGGCGCGGACGTTGCCCTACTGCAGCCAGGCGAGCACTTGCTGCGCGCGCTCGGCTGCCGCATCGGCATCGCGCGCGCGGCGTGTGTGGTCGGGAAGCACGCTGCTCCACGCCGCGGCGTGGCCGGCCGTGCGGTGCTGGCCCGCGGTCTGCAAAATCTCGGTGAGGACGCCCATGTGGGTCGGCTCAGCGCCCTCGACGTAGAGGCGCGCCGCCACCGCCAACGCGGCCGGATGGTCGATGACGCGCAGCGCGGCCAACATCGCGGTGCGCGCGGCACCGTCGACGCGCTCGACGTGGCGAACGTGAAAGTCGACCAGCTCGGGGTCGACCAGCTGCGCCAGTTCGCGCGCCGCGCTGGCGACGGGTGGCTGCGCGCTGGCGGCGGCCAACAACTCGTGCGCGTGGCGTTCGAGCCGCGCCTGTCGCAAGAGCGCGTCGATGCGGCGCGCGTGATCGCGCCGGTCGACGACGCGGCCCAAGCGTTCGATGCCGGCGATCGCTGCCGCGGGATCGTCGCGCTCGAGCGCGTCGCGCGCCGCCCGCACCTGCAGCTCGACCAGACGCTCGCCCAAGCGCGCCGCGCTGCGGCCACTGCCGGTCCAGCCGAACGCGGTCTGCACCTGCTCCAGGCCAACCACGGCGGCGACGGGTGCTCCCCGCGTGACGTCTTCGAGGTTCAGCTCGAACGTGCGGATCACGGCGCGCGCCGCGACGAACTCCATCACGCCGGCGAGGCCGAGCAGGCAGCTCACGCTGGCGGCCGCGCCCATCGCGATGAGCCGTCGGCGCCGCTTGCGCGCGTACGCGCGGTAGCCAGTCTCCAAGTCGCTGATGCGGCGCTGCAAGCCATGATCGCCGGGCTGCAAGCGCGCAGCGCGCCGCAGCAACTGCAACGCGCCGGGGACATCATCACGGCACAGGTCGGCGGCGCCACGCCACAGCTCGGCGGCGCGGTCGACGTGGCCGAGCGCTTCCTCGGTCTGTGCCAAGCGCCCGAGCAACGCCAGGTTGGCGCGCAGCTCGGGGCGCGCGCACGCGCGCGTGAGCACCGCGGCGGCGCGTTCGGCCAGACCCGCCGCGAGTAAGCGCTCCGCCAGCGCGGCGGCCGCGGCGGCGTGTTCCAGCGCCTCGCCGTGCACCGCAAGGGCCTCGAGGTAGCGCTCGCCGAGCGTCAGGTCGTCAGGCACCAGCGCGACCGCTCGCGCGTAGAAGTCGACGGCGTCGGCCGGCGCCTCGCTCTTGCTCGCCAGGTAGCCGAGCAACGCCAGCTCGGCCGCCGCGTCCGCGTGGCGCTCGAGCCGTAGCAACACGTCGACCAAGCGCAGCCGGAGCACGGGGTTGTTGCGCTCGCGGTCGAGCGCGCGCCGCAGCAAGACCGCGGCGCCGTCGTCGTCGCCGTCATCCAGCGCCTGCTGCGCCATCGTCTCGATCTCGCTCGCGGCGCACGCCCGCGCGCAGCCGGCGAGCACCAGCCCCGCCAGCGCCTTCAGCACTTCGAAGCGCACGAAGGGCACGCGCTTGATCAAGGTGCCCAGGTCGGTGCGGCCGTCGAGCCGTTCCAGCAGCGCGGCCTGCACGTCGTCGAGATCTTCGGGCGGCTCGACGTCGAGAGCCACGAACACGTCGCGGTCGGACTCGACCACGTTGGCGATCCGCTTCAACTCGTCGCAACGCCGCGCGCTCTCCATGAGCAGCGGGCCGACCTCCAGACGAACGGCGGCGGCGCGCTGCTCACTGTCGAACACCCGCGGCGGCGGCGCCCCGTCGGCGAAACTGTACTTGGCCTCGGTCCAGCCAAGCAGGTCGTGCATGTGCTCGGCGATCAGCTCGCGCAGCGCGGCGCGGAAGCGGTCCTCGTCGACGAGGCCGGCGTGCGCCAGGACTTCGCGCAGGGTCTTCTTGTTCGCCCGCCGACGCTCGGTCGCCGTCTGCATCTGCGTGCTGGTGAGCAAGCCGCGGTGCACCAAGTGCTCGCTCAGCGGCAGGCCTCGGTTCGCGCCGAACGACAGGCCAACGATCGCGCCGTCTTTCAACTCGACGTAGCGACTGCCGGTGCGGCTCTCGACGTGCAGAGTGCCGCTCAAGCGGTTGGTCTGCACGTTCTGCAGCACGTCGGGAAGCCCGATACCCTTGAGATCGCCGGAGAACGTCATGGCCAGAGTGGTGTGCGCATTGCCCCACTGGTTGCTCTACTGGGCGAATGACGCACGACGAGTGCATCGACCGCGTGTGCAGGTTCGCTACACTGCTCCGCGCTGCCGGCGGTGTCATGGCCGGTCCATCGATCGCCATGATTCGTTCGCCCCGCACGCTCGCCGTCATCCTGCTGTGGCTCGTGGCCGTATGGCCATTGGCCTTGATGGCGCTCGGCTGGCTCGACCCGGTGGTCGGCGTGCGCGTCGCCGGCGTGGCGACGCGCGGCGCGGGTTGGCTGCTGTGGGGTGCGTGCGTCGTCGGCGCGCTCGCGACGTTCCTGTATCCGCCGTTCGTGCCCGGGCTGCGCCTGCGCATGCAGAACGCCCGGCGACGCCTCGGGACACCAGACAAGCCGGTGCGCGACGCGTACGCGCGGTTGGAGCAACTCGAGACCGTGAACGATCAGTTCGCGGTGGGTCGCTTCCTGCGCGAGAGTGGCCAGCCCGCCGCCGCGGTGCAGCACCTGCTGCGCGCCGTGCAGCTCGAGGCCGGCCACACCAACGCGCGCTATCAGTTGGCGCTTGCCTACCGCGACGCGAACAACGCGCAAGCCGCCGCCGATGAGCTGCAGCGCGTGCTAGCAGCCGACCCGCAGCTGGCCTCGGGGCAGCCGTTCCTTGACCTGGCCGAGCTGCTCGAACGCGCGCGCATGCATGCACCAGCCGACGCGGTGCTGACGCAGTATCGGCGCCTGCACGGCGACACCCGCGTGGCCCTGGTGCTGCACGCGCGCGCGCTCGCGGGGCTCGGTCGACGCGACGCAAGCGTTCAACTGCTGCGCCAGGCCGCGGCGCCACCTGCGCCTGGCGTGCGCATCTCGCCGGCCGACGCGCACGCGCGCGCGCGCGCCCGCGTGGCCATGTGGTTTGGTGGCTTCCGATGAGCCGCCACAAGCCATGGCTCGGCCAGCCGCAGGAGACGCCGCTGACCTACGTGGTGTTGTTGGCGTGGGCCGTGTTGATGTATCCCGGCAGGCGTGCCGGCAGCGAGCAGACGCTCGCCGGCTGGGCGCGCAACGAACTGGCGTCGATTGGATACCTGGCGCATCAGGGCGAACCGTGGCGCTTGCTGACGCACGCGTTCGTGCACGGCGGCCTCATGCACGTGCTGTTCAACGGCGCGGCTCTGGTGGCGTTTGGCCCCGGGCTCGAACGCTGGCTGGGGAGCAAGCGCTTCGCGTTGGTGTACTTCGTGGGCGCACTCGCCAGCGCGATCGCCGGCGTGTTCTGGCACGGCCCATGGACCCCGTTGGTCGGCGGCTCCGGCGCGATCTTCGCGATGATGGGTGCCGTGCTGGCCCTCAACATGCGGGCGGGCCGGCATCTGCTCGACTTCTTGGACCACGCTGGCTCGCGCGCGTTCCTCGGCCTGGTGCTCGCCAACCTGATCCTCGGCTGGGTGATCCCCAACGTCAGCAACGCCGCGCACCTGGGCGGTCTGTTGGCCGGCTTCGTGTTGACGTTCTGCTTTCTGGAACGCGGCCACGCACCGACCGACCGCGTGTCGCGCGCCGCGCAGGCCGGCTGGCTGCTCCTGCTGCTGTCGACCACGCTCTACACCTGCTGGCCGACGGCGCGCGGCGACTATCTGCTGGCGCGCGCGATCGAGATCGACGACCCCGCGCAACGGCGCGTGTTCCTGCGCGCGCTGCGCCTGGCGCCGGTGGCTGAGAGCCGACCCGACCTGGGTGCCGAAGAGTGGTACGAGATGATCGACCGCGACCTGCGCGACGGCGAAGGCAAGTAGGAACGGCGCCGGCCACGCGCGGCGGCCGACTACACGCCCTGACTCTGGGGGGGGCGTTCGCGCCGAGACACACGTAGGACGCAGTCAGTCAGGACGCACAGGATGCGGGTTTTGTCAGGTAACCCAGTCGCCGGCCCACAGCCAGTCAAGGAACTGCCGCCAGGGCAACACCTCGATGTCGGCGCCGATCGTGCGCGGCTCCCGCTCCAAACACACCACGATCTTGCGACGCACGCGGTGACTCGTCGCCAACGCGCGCAGGCCCGTGAGATCGCCGTCATGCACGCGCGTCCCGCTCTTCACCTCAATCGCCGCCGCCATGTCGCCGAGCACGAAGTCGACTTCGAGGCCCGTGGAAGTGCGCCAAAACCGAACGTCGAGATCCGGCGCGCGGTAGCGGCGGAAGTTCAAGATCTCCATCAGCACGAGGTGCTCGAAGCTCTTGCCGAACTCGGGGGTGCCGGGTGCCGGGCGCCGGCGCGCAAGGAAGTTGGTGACCCCGACGTCGAACAAATAGAACTTCTCGGTCAGGATCATGCGCCGGTCCGGCGCGCGCTTCCAAGGCGCCAAGCGCGCTCCGAGCAAGGTGTCTTCCAAGATCTCGAAGTAGCTACGCACGACCTTGGCGCTGACGCCAGTCTCGCGCGCGACGTTGGTGTAGTTGAGCAGCTCGCTCGAAGTGATGGCTGCGACGCGCATGAACTCACTGAATGCCGGCACGCGGCGCGCGGTGGCTTCCGTGGCGATCTCATGCGCGAGATAGTCGGCGACGTAAGCGCGTAGATCGCGTTCGGGCTCCGGCGAGAGAAAGTGCGGCGCGATCATGCCGCTGGTCATCACGCGCGCGAGGTCGAAGCCGCTCACCTCGGTAGCCGACAGGGGCCCCATCTCGTAGCGCCAGGCGCGGCCCGCCAGCAGGTTGGCGTGACTCCGGCGCAGCTTGCGGGCGCTGGAGCCGGTGAGCAGGAACTGTGCACTGCGCCGCGAGATCAGCCAATGCACCTCGTCGAGCAACGCTGGCACCATCTGGATCTCGTCGATCACCGTGAGCCCGGACTTCCACCGCTCGCGTAGCAGGGCCGGGCGGGCTGCGTACTCGGCGAATACATCCGTCTCGAGAAGATCGATGTAGGTCGTTGGTGGCTGGTTGAGGTGGTGCCGGAGCCAGTGGGACTTGCCGACCTTGCGTGGGCCCCACAGGAACGCCGACTGCCCGGTCGGCAGGTCGATCGTCAGGTGTCGTCGGACAATCCGCATATCTCGGGCAGTTTATCCGGATAAAACACCAACGCGATGCGGAATATCCGATCGACTCGACCACCCTAGCCGCCGACGACGTTCCAGCGCTCGACGCCGGGCGGCGTGAGGCGCAGCGTCGACAGGCTGGCGAGGTCAGTGGGCACATCGCCGGCGCCGGGCAGCAGCGCGTCAGCGATGCGCCGGATGACGCCGCGGTGCGCGACCAAGAGCAAGTCGCCGGAGGTGCGCGCGAGCGTGCGCGCCAACGCGGCGCGCACGCGCTGATCAAAGCAGGCCAGCGTCTCGCCATCAGGGAAGCCGACATGCGCGGCGCGTTCCCAGGTGGCAAACCAAGCCGGATCGCGGGCGGCGATCTGTTCGCGCGTGAGACCCTCGAAGACGCCAAAGTCGATCTCGGCGAAGCCGGCCTCGGCGTGCACCGGCGCGTGCTCGAGGCCGAGCGCGCGCGTCAGGATCTGCGCCGACTCGGCGGCGCGCGAGAGCGGCGAGTGCACGATCGCGTCGAGCTGTAGCGGCGCTACCGCGGCGCCGAGCCGGCGCACCTGCACGCGCCCTTCGTCGGACAGCGCGACATCGGTGCGCCCCCAAAAGCGAATCGACGATTGCCCCACGGTTTCACCATGGCGCACCAAGTGCACCAGCCGCGTGGCGCGCTGCGCACTCATCAGACGTTCACTTCAGCAGCAGCACGCCAGCGACGGCCAACACCGCGAACAGCACGAGCACCAAGACGGCGAGGACGCCGCGGGTGCCGCGTTGGCCTTCTTCGACCATGCGCGACAGTCGTGTGGCCTGGTCTTCGTGCGCCGCGCGCAGCGCATCCACCGACTTGCTCTGGCTCTGGTGCAGACTCTTCACCGCGTCGCGCAGCTCAGCGCCGTCGCGCGTCGCGCCCTGCACTGCCATGCTGATCGACGACTCCATCGAACGCGCCAGCTTGCTGGTCTGCTCGCGCTGGTTGTCGACCGTCTGCTCCAACGTCCGCGCCAGCCGCTCGGTCTTCTCCTTTTCGCCGTGCACCATGTGCGATAGGGACTCCGCCATCCGCTCGGCGCGATCGTCTTGCGAGCGCAGCAGCTTCTCGGTGTTCTCCGACTGTGCCTTGCTGTGCCCCACCATCTCGCGCATCGAACCGTGGATCGTGTCCATCGCGTTGCGGAACTCAGCCAACGTGCCAGCCGTGCGCTCGTCGGTCGCGACGATCTTGTCGAGCGACGTGCGCAGGCCTTGCAGCGTGGCCGGCAGTTCGCCCATCGTCTGCGCCAGCCGCTCGCCGATGCGCCCTTGCTGATCCATCTGCGAGGTGAGCGCGCGCAGCACATCGAGCTGGGCCTGGCCGAGCGCCGGCAGCATCTTGATGTCGTTCGCCATCTCGCTGGCCTGCGCGCCCTCGGCATCGAGGCGCACCTGCACGCCGCGCATCAGGCTGGCCAGCTCCTTGAGGCCGCCCTCCATGGTGAGCATGGCTTCCTCTTTGATGCTGAGCTTCCGACCGCTGGCGCGGTCGACCGTGGAAATCGCCGAAACCTCGGCGATCGCGGGTTCCGCCGGCTCGCCGACGCGGGAAGTCCCCACTCGGTTCACGCCGGGACCAACGACGGTGCGCCGGGCCGCCCCTTCACTCACGTCCACACCTGCTGACGTACGCCAGCGCCCAACCAACTTGTTCAACAGCGAAGTCTTCTTGACCACGTGTGCCTCCGCCGAGCGCGAGCACTCGGACCGCCTTGAAATCTGTTCAGAAGTTTCCGCTCGCGCGGAGCGCAGCACTGACCGTTACTGCGCGCCATCACGGTAGCCGCGATGCGATTGACGCGCCAGCCACCTCCCCTGAGTTGCGCCGTGAAAATTGCCCCGCGCCGTTCTTGAAGTCCGATGCCGCCGCGATAGCTTCCTTCGCCCTATTGACGCGCGTTCCCTCGCGCGTCAACTCCCGGTGGGGAGTTAGCTCAGTTGGTAGAGCGCGACAATGGCATTGTCGAGGTCAGGGGTCCGACTCCCCTACTCTCCACCACTTCATCCCCTGCGATAGACGCGTGTTGCGTCACCGGTCGCGAGACCGTGCGGCTCCGAGAACGGCTCGGAGAGTGGGTAGCCTACCCAGTTCGCACGGAGACTGACCGATGGAGACCAACGCGAAGAGCGAGCCGCGGGCTCGTTCCAGCCGGTTGCCGGTGATGAAGAAGCATGCCACGGGCCAATGGCGGCTGCGGCTGAGCGGCCGCCACTACTACCTCGGCACCGACCAGAAGGCGGCCAAAGCCGAAGCCAACAAGCTGCTCGCCGACTGGGTGTCGAACGATCGCCAGACGCCGCCCAAGCGCGACGATGAGCGCGTCGCGGAGGGCACCACGATCGACGAGATCGTGATCGAGTACCACCGACGGGAGCTGCCCAAGCGCTCGCCCTCGATGCAGGAGCGGATCAAGCGCGCGTTGCAGCCGCTCCAGGACCGTTTCGGGATGACGGTCGCGCAGTCCTGAGGAAGCTGAAGCGCGCGTTGCGCGAGGCCTACTGCGTGAGTGCTACCGCCGGGCCATCGAGTGCGGAGTGGATGCCCTCGCCGTCGGCGCTCGACGTGGTGACTTTGAGAGCCTGATCGCTGCCGCTGCCGGCCCAACACGCCGCCGGCGTCGCCGCCCGCCGCCGCCCCGCAACCGGCACCCCGGACATCCCCGGTCACCTCCTCGTTGCTGGCCCTCACCCACCACGGCTACGCTGAATGCAACGATCGCAAGGAGACGACAACTGGCCACCAAACGAAAGAAGTCCGAGACCAACGACCGCCAAGGCAGCCTCGGCTTCGAGGAGAAGCTCTGGGCCGCCGCCGACCTGCTGCGCAACAACGTCGACCCGGCCGAGTACAAGCACGTCGTCCTCGGCCTGATCTTCCTCAAGTACATCAGCGACGCCTTCACCTCGCGCCAGGGCGAACTCGCCGGCCTCGTCGTCACCCCAGGCAGCGACTACTACGTCGCCAGCAAGGCCAAGCAGGAAGAGGAGCTGGCCGGCGTGCTGGAAGACCCCGACGAGTACACCGCCGCCAGTGTGTTCTGGGTGCCGCACGACGCGCGCTGGGAGCACATCCAGAGCCAGGCCAAGGACCCCAAGATCGGCAAGATCGTCGACGCGGCGATGGACGCCATCGAGGCCGACAACCCCACTCTCAAGGGCGTGCTGCCCAAGATCTACGCCAAGCCCGACCTCGACAAGCCGTCGCTCGGCAAGCTGATCGACCTGGTGTCGGGCGTCGGCCTCGGCACCACCGAGCACAAGGCGAAGGACACGCTCGGCCGCGTCTACGAGTACTTCCTCGCCCGCTTCGCCAGCGCCGAGGGCAAGGGCGGCGGCGAGTTCTACACCCCGCAGTCGGTCGTCGGCACGCTGGTCGAACTGATCGAACCCTACGAAGGGCGCGTGTATGACCCGTGCTGCGGGTCCGGCGGCATGTTCGTGCAGTCGTTGAAGTTCCTCGACGCGCACGGCGGCAAGAAGGACCGCATCTCGATCTACGGCCAGGAGTCCAATCCCACGACATGGCGGCTGGCGCGCATGAACCTGGCGATCCGTGGAATCGGCGCCAACCTCGGCGCGCACCACGCCGCGACCGGCGCGGGCACACGCTGTTCATCGATGCGAGGAAGCTCGGACGCATGGAGACGCGGGTGCATCGCGTGCTCGATATCGCGGACGTGCAGCGCATCGCCGGTGCCTACCATGCGTGGCGCGGCAAGGATGGCAAGCACAAGGACGTTGCCGGGTTCGCGATGAGCGCGCCGCTCGCCGAGATCCGCAAGCACGGCTACGTGCTGACGCCGGGGCGCTACGTCGGCGCCGAGGATGTCGAGGACGATGGCGAAGGGTTCGAGGTGAAGATGCAGCGGCTCACGGCGACGCTGCGGCAGCAGCAGGCTGAGGCCGGGAAGCTCGACGCCGCCATCGCCGCGAACCTGAAGGAGCTTGGCTATGGCAAGTGAGAAGAAACGGGCGCCGAAGCCGCTCGTTCGAGCCAAGAAGGTGAGTCGACAAGTGCGTGGCCGCGCGCTGGCGCGGGCGGTCTTCCCCGTCGCGCCGCCGAAGGTGGAGTTGCCCAAGAGCTACGGCAGAGTCCTCGCGCAACTCAAGGCAAGGGTCGAGCGAGCACGGCTCAGCACCGTGATGGCCGCGAACTCAGCGCTGATCCTTCTCTACTGGGACGTCGGGCATGTGATCCTCGATCGACAGCGAGCGGCAGGCTGGGGCGCCGGGGTGATCGATCGCCTAGCCAGCGATCTCAGCGATGCCTACCCCGACATGCGTGGGTTCTCACCGAGGAACCTGCTGTTCATGCGGGCGCTGGCGGACGCCTACCCGGACGCGCCAAAAGTGAAACAGCTTGTTTCACAATTGCCCTGGGGCCACGTCATTCGCCTCATCCCGCGGGTCAAGGAACCAGGCGTCCGCGAGTGATACATGGGCCGCTGCGTCGAGGAAGGCTGGAGCCGCAGCATCTTGGAGTTGCAGATCGACGGGCGCGCGCACACGCGGCGCGGCAAAGCCATCACCAACTTCAAGGCGACGCTCCCGCCTGCCGACTCCGACATGGCGGCGCAAGCGTTCAAGGATCCGTACCTGTTCGACTTTCTGGGCACGGGGGATCCACGCCGCGAGCGCGACCTAGAACAGGCGCTCGTCGATCATGTGCAGCGCTTCTTGCTGGAGTTGGGCCGCGGCTTCGCCTTCGTGGGCAGACAGGTGCAACTGGAGGTCGGCGACCAGGACTTCGTCGTGGACCTGCTCTTCTACCACCTCACGCTCCGCTGCTACGTCGTGGTCGAGCTGAAGGCTGTAGCGTTCGCGCCCGACGTTGCGGAAGCAGCGGGTTGAGGGTGGGAAGCTCGATGCAGCGATCGACGCGAACCTCAAGGAGCTTTGGTATGGCCACTGATTGGCCAACCAGCCGTGTTGCCGACGGACCGCTTCATCGACGGCTACCAGTCGCGCAACGAGCAGTTGGCCGACCTGATGCGGCGCTTCCGCATCTGCGAGGAGAAGGGCAGCGGCATCGATCGGGTCGTGCGCGCGGTCGAGGCCTTCCAACTGCCCGCGCCGGACTTCCACGTCGGCGCCGGGCGCACCACGGCTCGCATCTACGGACCGCGCTAGTTCGAGGCGATGGACCGGGGCGATCGCATCCGCGCCACCTACCAGCACTGCGCGCTGCGCTGGGTCATGAACGAGCGCATGACCAACACGTCGCGCGAGCGCTTCGGGGCCCGAGAGCAAGAGTGCCACCGCGTCGCAGGTCATCACCGCCACCATCGAGGCCGGCCTGATCCGACTGGACGAACGGTCCGGCGCTTCGAAGAAGCTGGCCCGCTACCTCCCGTTCTGGGCATGAGTCCTATTCAATCGCCAGCCCTGCGAGCGCCGGCGCGAGGGTGTCAACTGCCGTCGCCATCGCGACTTCGGTATTTTAGCGATTGCCCTGGCTGCGGCTGCCGGCGGCTGCCACGGCGGGCGCGGCCGCCGGAGAGGACGTGGGATGACCACCGCCGCCGCCAAGCTCTTCGTGTTCCAGTGCAGCGGCAACACCTACATGGAGTGCATCGAGAAGAACGTCTTCGGGTCGAACGATCCGTGGCCGCTCCAGGTGAAGAAGGGCGACTACTGCCTGCTGCATCACTACGAATACGACACACTGCTCGCGCTCTGGCGGGCCGAGTGTGACAGCGGCAAGAAGCTCGTCGCGAAGGCGTGGGGCGGCAGGTTCCCGTTCCAGGTCAAGATCGCGTTGCTGGCGCCGACGATCGTCGAGCTGCCGAAGGGGACGCTCGGCGCCACCGAGCGCATCCTCGAAGGACCGCGAGCGGAGCATGTGCTCCAGTTGGTTCGCGGCATGGCCACCCTCCGGGAGACCTGACATGCGGCAGCGCAACTTCACCGAGTCCGTCGTCGAGCAGGCCGCGATCGAGTGGTTCGGTGCCCTCGGCTACGACTACGTCGCCGGGCCAACACTCGCCCCCGACGGCGAGGCGCCCGAGCGGGCGGATTGGAAGACCGTGCTGCTCGAAGGGCGCCATCGCGCACGATCTCGTGGAGACGATCCGGCAGTCGGTGACGATCGATTGGGCGCAGCGCGAGTCGGTGCGCGCGAGCATGCGCTCGAAGGTGAAGCGGCTACTGCGCAAGCATGGGTATCCGCCGGACAAGCAGGAGGCGGCGGTGGTGACGGTGATCGAGCAGGCCGAGGCGGTGTGCCGCGAGTGGGCGGCGTGATCGGCAACCACGGCGACATCAGAACGAGCCGGCGCGCACCTGCTGAGCGCGTTGCCCTGACCAGACCGTTGCCCTGCCCCCCACCAACAAAGCGGCCCCCAAAGCGGTGGAACGCTGAGGGGGCCTAAACAGACCCCTGAACCCATCAGGAATCTGCATGGCGGCAAGGCTACAGGCGCGGCTCGGTTGTGCACGCGCGGATCGGGCGGGATGCGTTCTTCTCGATCACCGATCGGTGGTGGCGCGACCGACGCGAACGTTGGTTGCGACCCTGCGCGAAGTCAGCGCTTGCGGCGCAACGCTTGGCGGACCGGCTTGAGCGCCTGCTTCGCGGCGCGCACCATCCGCGGGCCGAGGTACATCAACTGGTTCTTGATGCTGCGCGCGCCTTGCTGGGTCGGCACGAAGTGCGGGGCGCTCAGACCCTTCTGCGCGGCGACGAAGTAGGGCGGCGTGGCGTCGAAGGCGTAGTCGGCGAGTGGCATGTATTCGGCGACGTAGGCAACGCGAGACTGCTCGGCCTCGTTGGGGCCGGTGCAGTGCAGCATCAGCGAAGAGAACAGGATGACGTCGCCGGCGGTGGCGTCGATGCAGACGGTGTCGCCGATGTCGGCTTGCACTTCCATCTGACCGCCGCCCACGAACTTGTGCGGCAGCAGGCCGCGCTTGTGGCTGCCGGGAGCGAGCGTGAGGGCGCCGTTTTTCTGGCAGGTCTCGGTGAGCGCGATCCAGAGCTGATAGTGCTGGACCTTGAGGTGGTTGTAGCCGTTGTCCTGATGCCAGCGAAACACGCCCGCGCCTTGGTGCTTGGTCACGGCCTGGTCCATGCAAACCCACAGGTCACCACCGGCGATCGGCCGCAGGAGGTCGATGACGCGCTGACTCGCCAGCACGCTGCGCGTGAACTCGCGCCGCAGATAGATGCCGCCGGTGTAGACGATGCCGCGGTCGGTCAACGAGGTCGGCACCTTGTCGGCGGCCACGCACTGCTGCACGTCCGCCAGCATCCGCGCCGCCTCCGCCTTGGAGAAGAACCCACGCGCCACGGTGAACCCCTGCTCAGCGAACTCGCGCGCGCGGGCTTCACCATCATCGCCCGGCGCGAGTGTGCGTTCCGTGATCGGGAAAGGTGAGGCGAGCGTGGTCTGCAAAGGATGGACGCGGTTGTCGGACACAGCTGGCGGCGAACGCGCAGCGTCATCGCAAGCCACAGGCAGTATCGTCAATCGCCCGAGACGAAGCGGAGTCACGCAGCAAGGCTCGGTGCACGCGGCAGATGGAGACAACACGGGCAACTTCGCTGCGCCTGTCCTTGCCAAACACCTACCGAGCCATCGAAGTGCGCCACGACCTGAGCACGCTTGACTCGCGTTGGCCAACGCTGCATCGTTCCGCGCGTTGCGGGGCCGAGTCGCTTCCGCGACGTGTTGACAAAACAAGAAGGAACCCGAAGGAGACCACGTGAGCCTACGCAACGCTCTCAGCCTGACGCTTCTGGCGTCCGTGTCATTCGTCCCCGCACAGAACCTCGCCGACTACTACGTGAACGGGATCACTGGACGGGATGTGCCCGGTGGCGGCTCGCCCAGCATGCCGTGGAAGACGATCACCTACGCGATCACCCAGATCCCGCCGATCATCCAACCGACCGAGTGGAACACGCTGTACGTCGAGGGTGACCAGGTCTACTCGGCGAGCACGAACGGCGACGCACTGCCGATTCGCCCCGCCTACAACCTTTGGATCGAAGGCTCGTTCGTCGGCCACGGCCGCATGCCGATCCTGCGGCCCGCCGCGGGCGGCATCAGCGTCCTTTACGACCCGGCGATCGTCTATCAGCGCAACCCGTCGACGCTGCGCTACCTGGTGTTCGAGGGCGGCGCCTACGGCGTGTCGATGGGCAACTCCGC
Source organism: Planctomycetota bacterium (assembly GCA_031423015.1). GTDB lineage: Bacteria > Planctomycetota > UBA1135 > UBA1135 > UBA2386 > DATGPD01. The sequence goes on from JANPER010000185.1 coordinate 78,855, forward strand.
CGGGCAGCGCCACCGCCCGCGCATTCAAGACTGCACGTTCCGCGGGCAGTCGCAGGCCGGGGCGCGGGTGACCGATGCGGGACCTTCGCGCGGCAACGACCCCCGTTTCTTCCAGTCGCTGTTTACCGACGCACCGCGCGGCATCGAGATCGCGACGACAACCTCGGGCGCCGTCGTGTTTCCCGATGTCGAGGAGTGCACGTTCACCGGCTTGCGCGACGCGGCGATCCATCTCGACGACAACAGCACCGGCGGCAACGTCGGCGGTCTGTTCCGCTCGAACTGGTTCCGCAGCTGTGCGCGCGGCGTGCACGTGCGCGCCGGGGCATCGGCGACGACGACGAACTTCGAGGTCTACTCGTGCTCGTTCACCGACATCGCCAACGAGGGCGTGTTCTTCGATCTGGTGCGGCCGCCGGATCCAGCGGCGAGAATCGAGATGTGCTCATTCCTGCGCTGTGGTCACGGCGTGGCTCTGGTCGGTGCCCTGGCCGCCGGTTCCTACAGCCTGCACATGCACAACAACGTGGCGTCCGCCTGTCGCAACAACGGACTGCACGTAGACCTGTCCGGGGTAGGCACGTGCAGCATCGACACCGCGGACAATCTCTTCGAGCGCTGTAACGTCGGCGTGAGTCTCCTCGCACGCAGCGGCGTGCAGTTGAACTTCCAGTCGGTGCGCGACCGCGCGCTGCGCAACAACACGGGCATGCGCCTGCAGGGCAGCAGCCTGCCCAGCAGCATCACCGTGCAGTCGGCGATGATCTGCGGCAACACTGCGCGTGGCTTGACGCTGCTCGGCTCGGCACCGATTTTGGCGCAGAGCCTGACGGTGGCAGACAACGCGACGGGCGTCGACAGCGGCGCGACGGCGGCGACGCTCACGCATTGCATCCTCGACGGCAACGCCATCAACGTGACTGGCTCCCCCACCATCACCTACAGCTCGTTCCAGGGGTCGTCGTACCCTGGCGTCGGCAACCTCAACTTCACCGACCCGCAGCTCATCCGGCCGCTCTACAAGCTGTCGCTTGGCTCGCTCTGCATCGATCGCGGCAACCTGAGCACACCGCTGCCCGCCACCGACTACGAGGGCGACCCGCGCGCCAGCGTCAGCCGGCCGAACGGTAGTGCGCTGCCCGACCTCGGCGCCGACGAATACATGCAGCGCGGCTCCGCGCACAAGTACGGCCTGCGCGGCTTCGGCTACTACAACTTCTTCCCCGAGATCAGCTCGTCGAACACACAGGTCGTCATCGGTAGCACGCTCAACGTCGACCTGAGCGGCGCGATCCTGCCGGTGTTCGGGGTGCCAGCGCGCGACGCGTTCTTGAGCCTGGGCCTGCGCGACGACTCGGCCGGCCTACCGTTCGACCTCACCGTGGTCGGCGCACCCGGCAGCCTGCTCTGGAACGAAGTCAACCTGGTGGTCGGCCTGTTCCCGGTGACGCCGCAAGGCACGGCCTCGGTGCCGCTCGGCATCCCGCCACTCACGCTGTTCGTCGGCCAGACGCTCACGTTCCAGTGGTTTGCCAATCAGCGCTCGGCGAACCCATTCGGCCCGGTGGCCAGCGACGGTCTGCGGGTAACGATCGGGCAGTAGCAACGGGCCGCGCGTCGACTGTCGCAGAAAGCAGCAGTCGACGAACGAATCTGCCGCGACGCCGCGCCACGCTCAGTCTTTGCGACATCGGCCGCCGATATCGGAGAGACCCCTTCTCGCGTGCGAAGGGGGAGCACACGAGCATGGCCAAGATCGACGCATTTTTCCGGCTGATGAACGCGCAAGGCGCCTCCGACCTGCACATGACAGCCGGCTGTCAGCCGTGCCTGCGGATCAACGGCGACCTCGAGCCCATCAAGTACAAGGAACTCCACGACGACGAGCTGATGGCGTTGCTCGGCGAGATCGCGCCAGAGCAGAAGCTGAAGACCTTCGAGGAGACCGGCGACATCGACTTCGCCTACGAGATCCGCGGGCTCGGACGCTATCGCGCCAACTACTTCCGGCAGGCGTCGGGGTGCGGCGCGGTGTTCCGCCACATCCCGAGCAAGATCATGACCATCGAGCAGCTCGGCTTGCCGTCGATCACGCGGCAGTTGGCGATGCTCGACAAGGGACTCGTGCTGGTCACCGGCGCCACCGGCTCGGGCAAGTCGACGACGCTCGCGGCCATCGTCGATTACGCCAACAAGAACCGGCGCGACCACATCCTCACCATCGAGGATCCGATCGAGTTCCGGCACACGCGCGTCAACTGCCTGATCAACCACCGCGAGGTCGGCCAGCACACCAAGAGCTTCGCCGCGGCGCTGCGCGGCGCCCTACGCGAAGACCCCGACATCATTCTGGTGGGCGAGCTGCGCGATCTGGAGACCATCCAGCTGGCGCTCGAAGCGGCGGCCACCGGCCACTTGGTGCTCGCCACGCTGCACACGCCGAGCGCGATGAAGACCGTCGATCGCATCATCGACGTGTTCCCCACGGACGCGCAGGAGCAGGTGCGCACCACGCTGTCGGAGTCGCTCAAAGGCGTGGTGTCGCAGACGCTGTTCCGGCGCGCGGACGGACGCGGGCGCGTCGCGGCGCTGGAGATCATGGTGAACACACCGGCGGTCGCTAACCTGGTGCGCGAGGGCAAGACGCATCAGCTCGTGAACGTGCTGCAGACCGGCAGGAAGGTCGGCATGCAGATGATGGACGACGCGATCTCCGATCTGCTCGACGCCCGCAAGATCGGCGCCGAGGAGGCGTTCGACCGCTCGGTCGAAAAGAAGCGCTTCATCGAGCGCCTGCCGATCGTGCCCGAGGAGTACCGCGAGATGCTCGAGGAGGTGCGCGCCCGGTCGGGCAACACGTCGACCCAAGATCGCCGCGCCCCCGACCGCCGCGCGCCCAACCCGCAGGCGAGCCGATGATCACCAGCGCCATGCGTCCCGAGCTTTTGGAGATCGACAACCTGCTCGACGAGGTGTTGCACGCGCGCAAGCGCATCTCCGACGTCAACCTGTCGGTCGGCAAACCGCCGCAGATGGAGGCCGACGGCCGCCTGCTGCCGATGCTCGGCCGCCCACCGCTCACCGCCGACGACACCATGCGCATGGCGCGCGTGTTCCTCGGCGACTCCGGACGCCTGGTGAGCCAACTCGAAGAGAACGGCTCGTGCGACTGCGCCTACGGCATGGCCAGCGGCGCGCGCTTCCGCGTCAACATCTTCAAAGCCGCCGGCAACATCGGCGTCGTGCTGCGCGTGCTGCCCACCGACATCCCGAGCTTCGAGTCGCTCAACATGCCGCCGATCATCAAGGAGCTGACGGCGCTCACCAACGGCTTGGTGCTGGTGACCGGCGCGACCGGCTCGGGCAAGTCGACGACGCTGGCCTCGGTGATCGACCAGATCAACAAGACCCAGTCGGTGCACATTGTCACCCTCGAGGATCCGATCGAGTTCCGGCACGAGCACAAGTGCGCGACGGTGAATCAGCGCGAGCTGGGTAAGGACTTCACGACGTTCGCCGACGGCCTGCGCGCCGCGTTGCGTCAAGCGCCCAAGATCATCCTCGTGGGCGAGATCCGCGACCGCGACACCGTGGAGATCGCGCTCAAGGCCGCCGAAACCGGCCACTTGGTGCTCAGCACCATGCACACCATCGACGCCGGCCAGACCATCAACCGCGTCGTCGGCATGTTCGAGTCGGGCGAGCAGCGCGTGATCCGCGTGCGCCTCGCCGACATGCTGCGCATGGTGGTGTCGCAGCGGTTGCTGCCGCGCGAGCGCGGCGGCCGCATCGCCGCCGTGGAGGTGATGGGCAACAACCTGCCGGTGCGCGAGATGATCGAGCAGGGCGAGACGCCGGAACGCACGTTCTACGACCTGATCCGCGACGGCAACCGCATCGGCTGGCAGACTTTCGACCAGCACATCGCCCGCATCTACAAGGACCGCGTCGTCACCGAGGACGTCGCCTTCGCCTACTGCAGCGACAAATCGGCGCTGCGGCACACCATCGACGAGATCAAGACCGAGCGCGGCGAGGACACGTCTGACCTCGGCGACCTGGAGATGGCCAAGCCGGCTAGGAGGAAGTGAACGATGTCCCTGTTTCGACGCAGCAACGCGAGCTTCGACGAGCTCGTGACCAAGTTGAAGAACCCAGCGACCATCCAGCTCGACGTCATCGACGAGGTGCTGGTGCAGCTCACGACGCACGCCGAGGCGACGCCGCGCAAGCTGGCGTTCCTGCTGTCGGCGGACAACCCCAAGATCCGCGAGGGTGGCTTCACCTACATCGCCGCCACCGCCGCGCGCGACTGCGCCGAGCTGATGATCGACGCCATCGCCGCGGCACCCGTGCAACGCCGGCGCGAGATGACGCAGCTCCTGTGGCGGCTCGAACGCGGCCACGTGGTGGACACGTTGCGCCGGGCCTTCACCACGACCACGCCGACCAAAGACCTGCGCACCGTCGTGCTCGAGATCATCGCTTACAGCGCCTCGGTGCAGGAGTTCTTGGGCCCGCTCAAGACGGCGCTGCGGCCGGAGAACACGTCGACGCTGCGTCGACTGGCGGTGCGACAACTGCGCCGCGTTAGCACCGACCCGACCATCGCGCTGATGCTGCGCGAGCTCGTGCACGACGACGATGAGCACGTGCGCGGCGAAGCGATCTGGGCGCTGTGCGATCGGCCGACGCCCGACATGGTCGTGACCCTATTCGCGCGCTTGCCGCACGAGAAGAAGGACGTGCAACAGGCGATCGTCGACGCGCTCGCTCGTCTGGCGAAGCAATGCAGCGCGCAGATGGAGGAGCCGCTGTTCACGGTGCTCGCCGACGAGAATGCCGAGGCGCGCGCGATGGCGGCCAAGCTCCTCAGCCAGTTGCCCGACACCGTGGGCGTGCTGCGCCGCCTGCTGGAATACAACCGCGGCCTGGCGCAGTGGCTGCGCGAGCGATCCTTGGACGCGCTCGTCACCATCGCCAGTGAACTCAGCGAGCCGCTGTCCAAGCTGATGTTCGCCGACAACCAAGACGTGCGCATGGCGGCGATGCTGCTCGCCGCGCGCTGGAACCACCCCTCGATCGTGCCGCACGTCACCAAGGTGTGGCTGACCGACAAGGACTGGTGGAGCTGCTCGGTCGCCGCCGACATCTTGGCGCGCTTTCCCACGCCGCAGACCTACGCCGCGCTCACGCAGCGGGCAGGCGACCCCGACCTGCGCTTCTCGGTCGTGCACGCGATGCGCGCGTTCAAGACCAACGAGGCGACGCAGGTCCTGTTGCAGAGCCTGAGTGATCCGGACCGCTCGGTGCGCTGCACCGCGCTCGAAGGCCTGCACGAGCGCGTGACGGAGCAGGTGTCGCGCGCCGTGCTGAAGGTGGCGGAGAGCGACGCCGAGTTGCAGGTACGTCAAGTCGCCGAGGAGGCGCTCGCGACGCTCGGGCCGAAGGGCAAGGAGATGCTCACGACGCTGCAATCGAGGAACGCGGTGGCGAGCCCGGTGGACCTCGGCCCGATCGAGCTGGAGATGGAGACCACGGCGCCGCCGACGCAAACCGGGTAGGTTCGCGGCCGCTGCGAGGACTCGCGCCCCTCTGCAACGCGCCAGAGCGACAGCAGGCCGCCCGCTTGCCATGCATAACCAAACCGCATAGCCTGTGGCCTCGCAACGTTTCAACCTCCTCGCTCAACCCCATGCGCAAGAAGCCCCTTCTCGTCATTTCTGTACCGATCGCCATCGCGGTCGGTTTCGAACTACCGTCAATGAGCACCGGCATGTACGTCCCGGGAATCACCCGCTCGGCACCCGCGTGTGGGCAGTGCCACAGTCCGACGCCGGGGGCCGCCATCGGCTTTCCGCGCATCTCGGTCTTGGTGCAGCCATCTGTGCGCTCGCTGGCAAGCGGCCAGTCGATCTCGATCGCAATCGCCGCCAGCGGCGGCCAGACCGCGTCGACGCTCGGAGGGTTTGCGTGCGACACGACCGCCGGCACCTTCTCGGCGGGCGTGAACACGGTGCTGGTACCGCCAAACCGCGCCATCACGCACAGCAACTCGAGTTCGCGGAGTTGGTCGTTTGGCTACACAGCGCCAACAACGCCGGGCGTCGTGTCCTTGTATGCCGTAAGCAACACCGTCAACGGCGACATGCTCAACGGCCCGGAGGACATGTGGGCGTTTCATGGTGCCGACGACCAGGACACCAACAGCACCCCGGCGTATCTGTTCGTGAACGCCAACGGCGTGCAGAACGTCGGCCGGAGCTGTGCCGGCGCCTTTGGCAACGTGCCTGTGCTCGGCAGCGCGCAGGTGCCCAGCGTCGGCAACGCCAGCTTCGCGCTCGAGATGCACGGCGCGCCGCCGTTGTCGCCGGTCGGGCTCATGTTGGGCGGAGCCCTCTTCCCGGTGCCCATTGACCTCACCTCAATTGGCGTGAACGGTTGCGAGCTCTACTTCAATCCGTTCGTCTCGATTGCGGGCGCGACCGGCCCCGGCAACCCTCGCTACGGCGAGGGTGTAGCACTGATCCCGTTGCCGATCCCCAACAACCAGTCATTGCGCGGCGGCGTGCTGTACCTCCACGCTTACGTGCTCGATCTCGGCAGCGGCCGAGCCATTCCGATCACGCTGACCAACGCGCTGGCGGTGACGCTGCAATAGCCAAGGGTCGCCGGGCGAGTTGGTGGGGGTCCCGCGCTGGTCCCCACGTCCGTTAGGCCGAAGTTCCGGCGGGTCTTGATGAGCTGGAAGGGGTCAAAAGCAGGGGAAGGGCGTGATTCGTGGGCTTTGAGCGGGATGCGCCATCGTGCAGAATGTAGTCACTAAAATGGTTGCCTTGCGTCGCTGAAAGTGTATTGTTGCAGTCATGGTTAGGCGACCATCAGCCATGCACGTCGTCACGACGGAACGGCACTACAAGGACAAGGTCTACCGCAGCCACTTGCTGCGACACAGCTACCGCGAGGACGGCAAGGTCAAAAACGAGACCCTCGCCAACCTCTCGCATCTCCCTGAGGCCGTGCTCGAACTGATCAAACGGGCGCTGAATGGCGAACACTTTGTCGAAGCCACCGAGGTCTTGGAGGTCGTGCGCTCTCGATTACACGGCGCTGTGCACGCGGTGCTCACGGCAATGAAAGCCCTCGGATTCGAGGGCCTTGTCGCCTCGCGCCCATGCCACGAGCGCTCTCTGGTGATCGCGATGGTCGCGGCGCGTGTGATCCAGCCACAAAGCAAATTGGCGACGACGCGCTGGTGGGATGACACGACACTGCCAGCACTCCTGGGGGTGGAGGGTGCTACCGAAGACGACCTGTACTCGGCGATGGATTGGCTGCTCGATCACCAGACCGCGATCGAGAAGAAGCTTGCGGCCCGCCATCTCTGCGAGGGCGGCCTGGTTCTCTATGACCTGAGCTCGAGCTACTTCGAGGGCAGTTGCTGCCCACTCGGAGCCCTTGGACACAGCCGCGACGGCAAGAAGGGAACGCTCCAAGTCAACTATGGGCTCGTCACCGATGCGCTTGGCTGCCCAGTCGCAGTCTCCGTGTTCAAGGGAAACACCAACGACAGCAAAACGCTTTTGCCGGCGGTCAAGCAGGTGCAGAACCGCTTTGGCATCGAGAGCCTCGTGATCGTCGGCGACCGTGGCATGATCACTCAGAAGCAGATCGACGAGCTGAGCCTCGACAACGGCATCGACTGGATCACCGCTCTGCGATCCACGAGCATCCAGCAGCTGGTCACTGGGGGGCACATCCAGCTCGGCCTGTTCGACGACCGCAACCTGTTCGAGATCAAGCACCCCGACTTCCCTGGCGAGAGGCTGGTCGCTTGCCGCAACGCAGATCTTGCCGTGCGCCGCACGAACAAGCGGGACTCCCTGCTTCAGGCCACCGACAAACTCCTCCAGAAGATCTGCACGCGTGTGGAATCGGGGAGGCTGCGCGGCGCCGCCAAGATTGGGGTCGCAGTCGGCAAGCTCGTCGACAAGCACAAAGTCGGCAAGCACTTCGACATCGAGATCGCCGACTCCAAGCTGAAATGCACGATCAACAAGGACCGCGTGAAAACCGAGGCGACGCTGGATGGCATCTACATCATTCGCACCAGCCTGAACAAGAAGCAGTTGGACGCGCCCAGTGTTGTCCGCTCCTACAAAAGGTTGGCTCAAGTCGAGCGCGCGTTTCGCTCGCTCAAAACCGTCGACCTGCATGTCCGGCCGATCTTCCACTGGAACGAGGACCGCGTCCGCGCCCACATCTTCCTCTGCATGCTCGCGTACTACGTCCAGTACCACATGCAGGAAGCCTGGCGCTCCTTGCTGTTCTTTGACGAGACGGCGTGGATCACGGAGAGCGACGATCCCGTGGCACCTGCGCGCAGGTCGGCGGCCGCCGATGCGAAGGCGCTGACCAAGCAGACCGACGATGGCGAGCGCGCGCATAGCTTCCGCACGTTGCTCGGCAGCTTGGCGACGATCGTCTCCAACGAGTGCAGGCCAAAGCACAGCAAGACCGCACCAACGTTTCAGATCGTCACCACCCCGAGCAAAGAGCAACGAAAGGCCATCGATCTGTTGACTGTGCTCACCGCGTAGTCAGAACGTGCACACTGTCGCTGACGTAGATTCAGACATGCGCAGGACTTGCGACCGAAGCCTTTTGGAACTTCGGGTTAGGGCTACGTCGGGGTCGGAGCTTCACCCGCACGCCGATTGGCGTGCGGCCGCGGACTCGGAGGAAGCCCACGCAGCCGGGCGCCCCCTGGCACCTACCGATCCAACGGCTACGCTCACGCCACTCTCAGCCATGCACATCGGCCGACTTCCAGGCGCCTTGATCGAGCGTGTCCCAGCGCCTTCGCCGTCTCCTCGTCCCCTCGTGACGCGTCGCCGTTTTGCTTCCATCGTACTCGGGGCAGTCGCCACGACGGGCCTGGGTTGGTGGGCTGTTCGCGTGTACCGCGGCAACTCCGCTGGTCCGGGCTTTGCGCCGGCAAAGAACGAACGGTCGGTAGCGATCCCGCGGCGGGGCACGCTGGATTGGGCTCTCGCGCTTGCCGACGCAGACCCCGGCGTGCTGCTGCCCGCTGCCGGAGACTTGGAGCGCGTGGCGGCGCGGCAGTCCGGTGACCAGCGTCTCATTCCGGTCTTCTGTCGCGTGCTCGACCTCGCGCTTCTCTCCAATGCCGGCTTTGCCGACAGCGCGGCGGCGTGCGCGTTGCGCTCCCTCGTCTTGTTCCGTGCGACGGACCAAGTGGAAGCGCGGCGCGGGGGGATCATGCAGCGACGCGAGTTCGAGCAGGCGAATCGGGAGTTGGAGGCCGCGACGGCGACGCGACGCAGAGGTGCTGGACGATGACCATTGCGCGGCGTTCGCCCGACGAAGGCAGTCGCTTTCGTATTCAGCCTGACCCACCCGTTGCCGGTAAAGCCGCCGAGGTGACGTACCTCGGGCCTGCCCGCGAAGTGGAGTGGCAGGTCGACGACGGAACGTCCGTGCAGGCACAGCCGGACGCCAATGGCAAGTTCCAGATCGACCCGGTTCCCTCGGGCCGCAGCCTCATGCTCTCGGACAACCTGGGCCTGCCCGGCTATCTACAGAGTCGCATCCAAGAGACCTTCCGGTAGCCACATCATGCAACGCCCCGCTCTGTCACTCCGACTCGTTGCCCGCGAGATCGTTGCAGTCGCGACCGTGCTCGCCACGGCTGCCGTGACAGCGCAGAGCCATCTGGTGGTGCCACCCCTGGCTGCGACCGCTGAAGCTAATGGCGTGGAGTTCTGGGCCGCCGGTCCGTTCAGTGCGCGCCGGCAAGTCGTGCTCGACGCATCGTGGCTGCAGGCCGCGGTGGGGCGAGGCTTCACTGCCATCGCCGTCCGGCGCAACCAAGGCACGGCGGACGATCAGGTGGCGGGTCGACTGTTGCTCGACATCGATCTCGCGCACGCATCGACCGCACCCCCCAACGCGTCGGGGAGCTTTGCCGCCAACCGGGGCCCGAATGCGACCAACGTCTTTGCCGGCCTCGTCGCGTTCCCGGCGGCGCCGGCCGCACCGACGACGCCAGCGCCATGGCAAGCGCCTTACGCGGTGACGATTCCGTTCACGACTCCGTTCGCCTATCGCGGCGGCCCGCTGGTCGTCGAGACGGTGACACGCCCGCTGTCTGGTCCCTCCGGCCAGAACCCGTGGTGGCCGATCGACGCCGTGATCGGGGCGTCGACCGGTTCAGTGCGGAGCGTGGGGTGGGGGTGTCTGGCGGCTGGCACCGAGCCGGCAGCCGGAGCCGAGCTGGGATCTGTCAGTCTTGGCGCGACCGCGGTGTTCTGGCTGCGCGGACAGATGCAAGCTGGACCCGCCACCTGCCTCCTCGGCGGCGACAACCGCAGCTATCAAGGCCTGCCGCTGCCGCTCGATCTTACGGTGATCGGCATGCCAGGCTGTGTGCTCTACAACGACATCGCCACTGCCGTACCTTCGCTGCTGACGCCATGGCCACTCCGACCCGACACGCTCGCGACGGTTGAGGTTCCGGTCCCGCAGGACGCGGCGCTTGCCGGCGCTTCGCTGTTCGCCCAGTGGCTCGTCCCGAACATCGGCGGCAGAGCGATCCGGCTGGAGACGAGCAACGGTGTGGAGGCGGTGATCGGTGCTCTGCCGGCCAACCCCGGCGCGGCATGGATCGAGGGGATCGGCCCCTATGCAATCAGAGGTCGGGTGCTGCATGACCGCTGCCCGGTCTTGCGGCTAGACTACTGGCCGTAACGCGAAGCGGCATGCACATGCCTCACGCATCGACCGACGATGGGACGAGTCTGTGGCGTCACTGAACCTGAAGCTCTTCTATCTGCGCACGCGTGAGAAGGGGCTGAGCCAGCAAGCCGTCGCCGACGCGCTGGACGTGCGTCAGGCGACCGTCTCGCATCTCGAGCGCGGCCAGTCGTCACCGACGGCGGCGCTCCTGCTGAGTCTGTGTCTTTTCTTCGACGTCACGCCGACCTGGCTCCTCGACGAGGAGCGAGACATCCCGCCGCTGCCCACCGAGCGTTGGACGCTGCGCAACGGGCTGCTCACCGTAGGCATGTGGATCGAGGCGCCAGCGAAGGCAATCGTGCGCTTGCGTGGCGGGCGGGCGCTGTGTCCTCTGCTGCCGGACGCCGCGTTCTTCGACGACGAGGCGGCCCAGATTCGGCGCAGCGAGAAGGGCGAGCGCGCGATTCGCGCCGCGATCGCGACGCTGGCCGAGCAGCGCGCGGAGCTGCATGCCAAGCTCGCGGCCGAGCTGGCGGCGGAGCAAACAGTTCACCCGCGTCAGCGCGACGGTACAGCGCCGCCTGCGCCGTCCGACCGCAAGACGTCCTAGCAGTGCGTCGACGAGGCTGCATCGTTCTGCTTCGCAAGGGGGCCCAGGGTGCCGACGAGCGGGCGAGCCACGCTAGCGATCTGCCGATCTCCGGCCCGTTTGACATGCATAAGTAGACCGTATAATCTGACGGCCTCGCACCGTGTCGGCGCAATCGAATGCGGTCGCCGCGGACCTCCTCTCTCCTCGCGTGCCCCTCGGAAGGGCACGATCGCCCCCCTGCCGTGCCCCTCTCCGTCGACTCCGCCGGACTACGAACCGTGCCGCCGCGGTACGCGCTCCCACCCAGCCCCTGGCTCGTGCGCACCGCGATCGCGCTGGCTGCGGCCTTCTGCATCGTCTACGCCGCCGCGGTCGCGCCGTCGTTGATCGATGCGAACTTGAGCGCGACGACGCGCGCATTCCTGACCGGCAAGCTGGTCACCGAATTGGTGTTCAGCCTGCCGGCGGCCACGATGATCCTGGTCGCCGTCGTCTACCTCTTCCGGCCCGGGCGCCCGCGCAAGTACTTGGAACCGCGCGAACGCCCGCCGATCGGCGTCATCTATCTCTGCTGCGGCGACTTCGATCGCGACGCCCTCGCGAGCTTGGCTCGACTCCAGTACGACGGCGACGTCTATCTCGTCATTCACGACGATGCGCGCCTGCCGGACCGCGGCGTGGAGACGCTGGTGGCCACGCTGCCGGTGCGGCCGAACCTGCGCGTGCACATCCTGCGTCGGCCCGAGCACACCGGCGGCAAGCCGGGCGCGGTCAACTACGTGCTGCGCGAAGTCGGGCACCAGTTCGAGTTCTTCCTGCTGTGCGACAACGACTCGCACGCGCTCGATCCCGGCTGTCTGACCCGTCTGCTGGCGCCCATGGCCGACCCCGCCGTCGCCGCCGTGCAGGCGCGCAACGTGGCGATCGACGATCGCGACTACGGCGCGGTGAATCGGGTGCTGTGTCAGGCCATCGACGTGTTCCACTTGTTCCTCGACATCGGGCAGCGCTTCGGCTGGACTCCGTTCGTCGGTCACAACGCTCTCGTGCGGCGCCGCGCGCTCGAAGAGGTCGGCGGCTTCACGCCCGGGTGCTTCGCGGATGACATCGACCTGACCGTCCGCCTCAACCTGCGCGGCCAACGCGTGGTCTACGCTGGCGACGTATCGTTCGGCGAGAAGCACCCGCCGTCGTACGCGGCCTTCCGCCGCCGGACCTACAAGTGGGCGCGCGGCAGCGCGCAGGTCTTGCGCCAGCACGCTCTCGCCGTGTTGCGGTCACGCGAGATGACCCTCGCCGAGAAGTGGGGCTTCTTCACCTTCATCGGCTTCTACACGCAGCAGACGCTGCTGCTGCTCTACGTCGCCGCGCTGTATCTGGCGGGGCCGTTCGTGCTGCCGCGGTCGAACTTCAACCTCGCCGCCACGGTCATGGCCGGCTCGATCATTCCAGTCTTGATCTTTCTGCCCGTGCTCGTGTTCGCACTGCGTCACGGCCGACTGCGCACTCTGCCGGCGTTCCTCGCCACCTGTTGGCTCGGCTACGGCGCCACCGACTTCCCGACAGCGCGCGGGACACTCGGCGGTCTGCTGCGTCGGCGCGAGCGGGCCTGGGTGCCGACCAACACGATCCCGGCCGACGGGATCACGACGCCGCTGTTGCTCGAGGCCGGGTTCGGGGTGCTGCTCTTGCTGTTGCCGTTGCTGGTGTTCCCACCGCTGCTGGCGACGCCGCTCACCTTCGTCATCGCGCTCAAGTTCCTGTTCATCCCGACCATGGCGATCGTCTACAGCGATGTGCCGGTGCCCGTACGCCTGCCGCGGCTCCGGCGGTTCGCGGTCGCGGGCGCGTTGCTGTTGCTTTGCCTGTCGCTCAGCGCGACGCAGCCGTCCATGCAACCGGTCGAACAGGTGCAGGTACGCGGCAAGGACATCGTCGTCGGCGGCCAGCCCTACGTCGTGCAGGGCGTGCACTATGGGCCCTGGCCGCCGGGGACAGGTCCAGGGCGCAGCGAGTACCCGTCGGCAGCCACGATCGAGGCCGACATGCAGATCCTCGACGAGCTGCATGCCAACACCTTGCTCGTCTACGACCCGCCGCGCTACGTGCTCGACGTCGCCTGGCGACACGGGTTGCGCGTGCTCTGCGCGGCGTGGATCGAATGGCCGGGCTTCGCCACCGATGCTTTCGCACCGCGTCGAGCCGAGATCCTCACGCACGTTGCAGGGTTGCGCGATCATCCGGCGCTGCTCGGTTGGGTGCTCGGCAACGAGATCCCTGCCTGGGTCATCGCCGAGCGCAGCGCCGAGCGGGTCGCTGGCGCCCTGGGCGAGCTCTACCGCGCGGTCAAGGTGGTCGACGCAAACCACTTCGTCACGCACGCCAACTGGCCCAACGCCAGAAGCCTCGACCTCTCCTTCTTCGACGTCTGCGCGTTCAACGTGTACGCGCTGTGGCCACCCGAGGTCGTGGCGCAGGGCTACGGCAGCTTCATCCGCGATGTGCTGCAACCGATCGCCGGTAACCGACCGCTGTTGATCACCGAGTTCGGCACCAATGCACTGGAGGCCGGCGAGGACGGACAAGCGCGGCTCGACCGCGCGTGCTGGGACGGCCTGCGCGCCGCCGGCGCGGTCGGCGGCTTCGTGTTCGAGTTCGCTGACGAGTGGTGGAAGAACTACTCCAACCCGAAGCTCGAGGGCGCCTGGTGGGACAGAGTCGACGTGCTCGACGACCACCTGCGGCACGACCGCGATCCCGAAGAGTACTACGGCCTGGTGACCGGGGACCGCCAGCGCAAGCCGGCGTTCGCCGCGATCGCCGCCATGTACCGCGGTGATCCGCCGGCGCCTGTCGCCACCGGAACCAGCACGTGGATGTCTGGGATCACCCTCGCCGTCGGCGCCGCCATGCTCCTCTCGCTCCTGAGCTTGGTCGTCGCCGTGCGGCACAACAACCGACGCCTGGCATCGCAGGCAGCAGACAGCAGTTCACCTTGACCGAACACACCATGCTCCACCGCCTGGCAATCACCGCATCGTTCGCGCTCGCCGGCTGCATCGCCGCGCGACCCGACCCTCTCGTACGTCGAGGAGCCCCTTTGCCTGCCGACGCGTTTGCCGCTAATGGCGGCCAGTGGCCGGCCGAGGTCTGCTTCGCGCGCCGCGTCGCCGGCGGCCAGGTGTGGCTGGAAGCCCTTGCGCTGACCATCCAGCTGCCGGTGCCGGGCACTTCGGAAGCGGCACGCACGCTGGCCATCCGCCTGCGTCTGTCGCATCACGGCGCGGTGGCGCCAGCTGGCGCTGGCACGGCCGGCGCTCGACACGCGTACTTCACCGGCCCTGAAGCCAGCGTCGGCCCGGTGCCGAGCTACGACAGTGTTGTCTACGCCGGCGTGCATCCGGGCGTCGACGTGCGCGTGCGCGTGCACGCCGGCCGCCTCGAGTACGACGTCGAGCTCGCTGCCGGCGCGAGTCTCGCGGGCTGGCAGATCGACGTCGAAGGCGCCGATACGCTGGCGATCGCCGCCGACGGCGCGCTGCTGATGCACACACCGGGCGGCACCGTGCGCCAGGCACCGGCGCACACCTACCAGACCACGGACGCGGGCCAGCGGAACGCAGTGCCTTGCTGCTACGAGCTGCGCGGCCCGCACAGCTTCGGCTTTCGCGTCGACCGCGTCGACGTGGCGCTGCCGACCACGATCGATCCGGGCCTCGACTGGTCGACCTTCCTCGGCGGATCGTCGTACGAGTTCGCCTACGCATCGGCGCCGGCGCCGAGCGGGGGCACCGTGGTCGTCGGCGAGACCGCCTCGACCAACTTCCCGGTGACGTCTGGCGCGTATGACACCAGCTACAACGGGATGGGTGCTCCCAGCGCGGACGTCTTCGTGACGCGCCTCGACGCCGCCGGCCAACTCGTCTACTCGACCTATCTCGGCGGCAGCGACGGCGACAAGCCGTATGGGGTCGCCGTGACGGCGGGCGGCGAGGCGATTGTCGTGGGGAACACTTTGTCGAGCGATTTCCCGACGACCGCCGGTGCGTGGTCGCGCACCATGTCCGGACGCTCGGACGGCTTTGTCGCGCGCCTCAGTGCCAGCGGTGCGGCCCTGCTGGCGTCGACGTTCCTCGGCGGCAACGACGGTGAGGTGGTGCAAGCGGTCGCGCTCGACTCGCAAGGTCGCGCCGTCGTCGCCGGCGTCACGTCGTCGTCGGACTATCCGGTGACCGCCGGCGCGTGGAACGCCGCGGGCGGCGGCACCTCGGACGCGTTCGCGACGTGCGTCAGCATCGCCGCCGACAGCCTTGTGTGGTCGAGCGTGTTCGGTGGTCGCTCCGGTGACGTCGCGCAAGCGGTCGCCGCCAACGACAGCACGTTCGTCGCCGGCGTGACCTCGTCTGCCGATTTCCCGACCACGGCCGGGTCCTTCCAACGCGTCGCCAACGGCACCTCCGACGGCTTCGTGGTGAAGCTGTCCCCGGGCGGTACCGCCGCGACCTGGTCGACCCTGCTTGGCGGTGGCAACGGCGACGTCATCGAGGCAGTCTGCGTGGCCGCCGGCGATCGCCCCGTCGTCGGTGGGGTGA
Source organism: Planctomycetota bacterium (assembly GCA_031423015.1). GTDB lineage: Bacteria > Planctomycetota > UBA1135 > UBA1135 > UBA2386 > DATGPD01. The sequence goes on from JANPER010000185.1 coordinate 94,797, forward strand.
CGTCGTCGAACGACTTCCCGACCACGCCGGGCGCGTTCAGCCGCGTCGTGCGCGGGTCCTCGGACACGTTCGTGACCAAGTTCGCGCAGGATGGGTCGCGGCTCGCGTTCTCCACCGTCCTCGGCGGCGGCTCCGGCGATGTCGGCAAGGACATCGCGCTCGACCTCACCGGCGCCGTGGTGGTCGGCGGGCAAACCTCGTCGAGCGATTTCCCGGTGACCCCGCGTGCCTACCAGGGACAGGCGCGCGGCTCGGCCGACGGCTTCCTCGCGCGCGTGAGCCCCGACGGTTCGGCGCTGCTGGAAGCGACCTATCTCGGCGGTGGCGGCAGCGATGGCGGCGAAGGCGCTTCGATCGACGCCGCGCGCACGGCGACCCTCGTCGGCGTGACCAACTCATCCGACTACCCGGTGACCGCCGGCGCTGTGCGCGGCTCGCTCTCCGGCACCAACGATGCGTTCGTCGCGCGCTTGCCGCTGACCGAGTGTCTGGACGTCGCCTACGGCAGCTCCACGCCGTCGTGCCGGGGTCCGCTCGCACTCGGCCTTGGCCGCTGCGCCTACGCCGGCGACGCCGCGTTTGCCGTGGTCGCCAGCAACGCGCCGGAGTTCGCACCGGGCGTGCTGTTGCTCGGCGGCGCACCTTTGCCTGGCGTGCCGATCGTCGGCATCACGCTGTGGGTCGACCCGTCGCCGCCGGCCATCACGCTGCCGCTGAGCAGCGACCAGGACGGCACCGCTCGTCTGCGCTTGCCACTGACCGGCGTCGGTCCCGGACCGCGGCTGTTCACCCAGGCGGTCTTCGTCAACCCGGCTGCATGCACCGGCTTCCCCCTCTTGTCGGCGACGCGGGGGCTCGAGTTCCGGATCCAATGACCGCACTCGCTCCGCGGCGCAGCGACAAGCACAGTGCCTTCTTGTGGGCTGCGTGCGGATCTTTGCTCGGCGTCGCGGTCGGTGCGGGCCTCACGTGGTCGTTCGCCGCGCAAACGGCAACGGTGTCGGCTGGCAGCGATCTCGACGCTCGCCTCGCGGAGCTCGACCGACGCGTCGAAGCGCTCGCACGCGCGCGCGAGCGCAGCGCCGAGGTTACGCTCGACTCCAAGGCAGCACGCACGGTTGCGGGCGGTGTCGACCCAGACCTGCTGGCACACCTCGTCGAGGATCAGTTGCGCGCGCGAGGCCTCGTGCCGGCGAGTGACGCACCCGTGGTTGCGAGTCGGTCGGAGCTGAGCACCGATCAGGCTCTCGCTCTGGTGCGCGAGATCCCGGCGACCGGCGATCGCAGCGCCGCGTGGGAACGCATCCGCAAAGAAGGCCGGCTCGACGACGTCGTCGCCCGCCTTGCGCGGGCGGTCGAAGAGGATCCGCGCAACCCTGACGCGAAGGTCGAACTCGGCCTGGCCTACGTGCAGAAGATGCTGGCCATGGCTGAGGGCGCCGAGAAAGCCCGTGTTGGCGAGCAGGTAGATGCCGCGTTCACTGCCGCCTTGGAAGCAGACCCCAACCACTGGCACGCGCGTTTTCGCAAAGCAGAAGGCCTCAGCTACTGGCCGCCGCTGTCCGGCAAGAGCGGCGAGGCGATCCATCACTTCGAGACTCTCGTTCGCCAACAAGACAGCACTAGTCCTCGTCCGGAAGAGGCTCGGACCTACCTCTACCTTGGCAACCTGTACGAGCAGCAGGGCCAGTTCGACAAGGCTGCTGCGATTTGGGCCAAGGGGATACAGCGGCATCCCGACGATTCTGGCTTGGTCCACAAGCAGCAGAGCGGCCGCTGATCACGTGTCCGCCGCCCAGGACGACCCCCCATCGTCGCCATGGCGAAGCATGCGCAACGCTCGGTTTTCAGCAACCGACACGCGCTCTCGCGAACAACCGGACATGCATACGCCGCACTTGCGTTTGCGTTGCTGTCTCCCTCCTCTGCACGACCGTCGCGTGCTGGAATACAACGGGTAGGCCGTTCTCGTTCTCGCTCCTGCTTCCTCGGAAGCGGGCACCCGGATCCGACACGCCACTACCCGCCAAGGTTGCGGTAGTACACCGTCGTGCTGCAAAGCCCACCCCGCGGCATGAGCGCATAGCCGGGGATCTCCCCCACACAAACCCAGCCGAGGCGCTCGTACAACCGAGCGGCGTCACCACCAGTCACCGCATCGAGCACCAGCAGCGTCTTGCCGCACGCACGGCCCATGGCCTCCGCCGCCTGGACCAGGGCCGCCCCCAACCCTTGGCGACGCACGCGGCGATGCACCAGCATCTTCGCCAAGTCGGCGCGATGCGGTTGGTTCTCGGGCTGGGCTAGCACCAACTGCACGGTGCCGCAGATGCCCAGATCATCTTCGGCGACGAGCACCGCGCGTTCGCCGACGGCGACACCTTGCGCCACGCGGCGCCAGAACGCCAGCGCCCGGTCGCGCGTCAGCGGATGCATGAAGCTGACCGACGCATCGCCGTCGACGCAGTCGATCAGCACATCGGCGAGTTCGTCGACCTGCGCGTCATCGAGCGCGTGCAGGCGTCGCAGAGACCAGGCGGGTGTCATCATGGGTTGCGGGCGGGTGCGGACGCGATCTCCTGCATAGCGCGCAGCCATCGGTACCGGAATGCGGAACATCAGCAGACGGTCGCGCCCCGCTAGGATGCGAGCATGCACCGCATCCCAGGCGCCACCTGCGCGTCCTTCCTGCTTGCCTCGTGCCTTGCCGGATGCGGTGACCTGAAGGACTCCTACGGCAAGGAGTACGTGATCTACGACTCCAAGCGAGGCTCGGCCGGCGCGCAACAGACGTCGGCGGCCACGGCCACGTCGGCGGAGTTCGCCCGCATCCTGCTGCTCGAACAGGTGCGCAGCGAACTTCTGCACGCGATCGCCGACGGCCTCGACGCCGACGGTGGGCTCGCGCGCAAGCAGCGTGCGGTGGAAGACGAACTGAACGCGCGCGTCACCGCGGCTGGCGCGCAACTCGCAGGCTGGCGCGCGGCGCGCGCCGCCGAATTGAAGGCTTTCCTGACGCAGTAGACCGCCAGGTGCGACCGGCGCGCGAGCGCGCGGCTACTTCTTCGGCGTCGGATCCTTGGCGGCAAACAGCTTCTTGAACTGGCCGTAGCCCTCGGCCTCCAGGCGGTCGGCCGGGACGAACCGCAGGCTCGCGCTGTTGATGCAGTAGCGCAGGCGCGTGGGCGCCGGGCCGTCGTCGAACACGTGGCCCAGGTGGCTGTCCACCCGCTTGCTGCGCACCTCGCTGCGCACCATGCCGTGCCGGCGGTCAGTCTTGTCGGCGATGCTCTCGGGCTCGAGCGGGCGGGTGAAGCTGGGCCACCCCGTGCCGCTGTCGAACTTGTCGGTCGAGCTGAAGAGCGGCTCGCCGCTGACGATGTCGACGTAAATCCCCGCAGCGTGGTTGTCCCAGAACTCGTTGCGGAAGGCCGGCTCGGTGCCCTCCTGCTGCGTCACCGAAAACTGCAGCGGCGTCAACTTGGCCTTCAGCTCGGCCGCCGATGGCTTCTTGTAGTCGGGCTTTTGATACTCAGGCTTGATGCCGTCTTGCATGGTGTCGTTCTCCTTGCGAAGGGTCGCCGCCAACATCGGACGAACCGTCGGGCGAATCGGCGGCTTATCTTTCCAGACGCGCTCGATGTAGGGGCCGCGACCAGAACCCCGCTTGTAGTCCCCGTAGCGCGCCGGGTTCTTGTGGTGGTAATCCTGATGGTAGTCCTCCGCGGCGTAGAAGAGGCCCGCCGGCACGACCGGGGTGGTGATCGCGCTTTCGAACCAGCCGCTGTTCGCGACGAAGTCCTTCGAGGCCTGCGCGATCGCGCGCTGGACGTCGTTGTGCACGAAGATCGCCGGGCGGTACTGCTTGCCGCGATCCGCGAACTGACCGCCCACGTCGGTCGGGTTGGTCTGCCGCCAATACACGTCGAGGATCTCGGCGTAGGTGATCTTCTCAGGGTCGAAGCGGATCTCGACCGCCTCGCAATGGCCCGTCATCCCCGACGCGACCTGCTCGTAGGTCGGGTTCTTCTCGGGGCCGCCGGTGTAGCCCGAGACCGCCGACAACACGCCTTTGAGGTCGTCGAAGGCCGACTCGACACACCAAAAGCAACCGCCGGCCACCGTGGCGATCTCGACGCCGGGCGTGGCCTGTTGGGTCGCGGCCGATGTGCCGGGGGCAGCCTGGGCCGCGGCGGCTGGTTGGCCAGCTGAGCAGGAAGCGAGGGCGACGATGGGGCCGGCGAACAGGGTGGTCAGGGTGGGTCGCATGGCGGTCAGGTAAGACATAAGTTCGCGCGTTTGATGCGGGGAAGCGCAGCCGCGGTCAGGTTTCGTGAGGTTTTTTTCTGGGACGCCTATGGCGTGTCGCGACGGAAACAGCCGAACCGACAAGCACTCGATGCCCAGTGTCCGCTGGACAAGGTAGGGCGCGCATTGCATCCTGTCGCTTAGGTCGCCTCGCGCGTGCCGGTGCCGCAGCAGTTGCCGCGCGCACAACCTATCTACGAGGACTGAACATCATGGCCAAAGGCATCGAACCGAAGAAAGACGCCAAGAAGAAGCCGGCGAAGACGATGAAAGAGAAGCGCGCCGACAAGAAGGCAAAGAAGCAGGCCAAGGGCTGAGCCGGGGGCTGAGCCAAGGCGACACTGCCTTCTCAGCTCAGGCCCACAGAACCAGGTCGCCCACGCGCACGCGCATGCCGTACGCGTACGAACCGGAGCGATCGACGCGGTGCGAACCCTCGAAGGTGTAGACCGTCCCGCGCGGCGATCCCGCCGCGTGCAGCGCGAGGCACCGCGCGCGCTGTAGGTCGACCTCGCCCTTGCGGTGCCCAACGACCAGCTCGACGGCGACGTCGCCAGGCAAGAGCCCGCCGAGGTCGATCTCCATGTGCGCGTCCAGCAGACCGCCCACCGCGAGCTTGGCCGGGTCCGACACCTGCACCGAAGCGATGCGAATCTTGTCGAAGCCCTTGCGGACGCGCTGGGCATCGTCGGCGAGACGACGCGCCTTGGCGAACGCCTCGCGCCCGAGTTCCAAGGCGGCACCCGCCAGCGGCCGATACGCCTTCTCGAGGTAGTCGCTCACCATGCGGTCGGTGTTGAACGCCGCGGGCACGGTGGCGAGACACTCGCGCATGCGCTCGATCCAGCCCTGCGGCAGGCCCTTGGCGTCGCGCGTGAAGAACAACGGCACCACGCTCTCTTCGAGCAAGCGATACAGCGTGCTGCTGTCGAACTGATCCTGCAGCTCCTGGTCGTCGTAGATCCGCGCCGCGCCGATCTGCCAGCCATTGCTGCCATTCCACGCCTCCGGCCACCAGCCGTCGCCGATCGACAGATTGAGCGCGCCGTTCGCCGCGGCTTTCATGCCCGACGTGCCGCTCGCCTCCAACAAGTGCGTCGGATTGTTGAGCCACACGTCGACGCCGCGCACCAAGGCGCGCGCCAGCGACATGTCGTAGTCCTCGATGAAGAACACCTTGCCGGCCATCTTGTCGGCGCGCGTGCGCCGCGCGATGTCGCGCAGGATGTCTTGCCCCATCTTGTCGCGCGGGTGCGCCTTGCCGGCGATGAGTACGCGCACCGGGCGATCGGCGTCTTCGACGATGCGCAGCAGGCGGTCGACGTCCTTGAACAGCAGGTGGGCGCGCTTGTACGGCGCAAAGCGCCGGGCGAAGCCGATGAACAGCGCGCGCTCGTCGAGCCCGGCTTGCATGCGGCCCAACAGGATCGGGCTGTCCTTGCGGCGCAAGAACGCCGTCTCGAGCGCCTTCTGCACGTGCTCGATCAGGTCGCGCTTGTCGGCTTGCCGCGCTTGCCAGAGGCCGGGCGCCGGCAAGTCGCGCGCACGCGAAAAGTCGGCCGGGCGCAGCTGCCGATTGCGCGCGCCGAGCAACTCCGCCAGGCGCGGACCGGTCCAGGTCGACAAGTGAATGCCGTTGGTCACCGACTGCACCGGCACTTCACTGCGCAGCAGGCCCGGCCAGTACGGCTGCAGCAGCTCGCGCGACACCTCGCCGTGCAACTTGCTGACGCCGTTGCAGAACGACGCGAAGGTCAGCGCGAGGTACGTCATGTTGAACGTAGCGCCGTCGTGCTCGGTGCGCCCCAGCGCGTAGAAGCGATCCCACGGCACCCCCACCCACTCCTCGGCGTCGGCGAAGTAGCGGCGCATCACGTCTTCGCCAAAGCGATCGTGCCCGGCCGGCACCGGCGTGTGCGTGGTGAACAGCGTGGTGCCGCGCACGAACTCGCGCGCCGCGTCGAAGGTCAGCCCCTCTTCTCGCACCAGGCGCGACACGCGCTCCAAGGTGAGGAACGCGGCGTGCCCCTCGTTCATGTGGAACACCGACGGCCGGATGCCGAGGCGCACCAGCAGACGCTTACCGCCGCGACCGAGCGCGATCAGCTGCTGGATGCGCGTCTCGGCGTCGCCGCCGTACAGGTTGCGCGTGATGTCGCGGTCCTCGACACGGTTGCTCGGCGTGTTCGAGTCCAGCAGGTACAGCGTGACTCTGCCGACCATCACCTTCCACACCCGCAAGAAGATCTCGCGGCCGGGCAGTTTGATGCGCACTTCGAGGTGTCCGCCCTTGTCGTCGCGCACCGCCTCCAGCGGCAACAGGTGCGGCTCGTTCTCGATGTCGATGGCGAGCTGCTCGCCGTCGGCGGTGAGCCGCTGCGCCATGTAGCCCATGCGATAGAACAGGCCGATCGCCAGGAACGGCACGCCGAGGTCACTCGCTGACTTGAGGTGATCGCCCGCCAGCACCCCGAGCCCGCCGCTGTAGATCGGCAGCGACTCGTGGATGCCATACTCAGCACAGAAGTACGCGACCGGCCGATCCGCGGTGATGCCCTCGGGCGGCCGCGGACGCACGTTCATGTAGTCGTCGAAGCGCGTGAGCACGGCGCGGAGGCGCGCCAAGTAGTCGCGGTCCTTGGCCTTGGCCGTGAGGTCTTCGGGATACAGCCGCTGCAAGAACGCCACCGGGTTGCGGCCGCTTAGCTGCCACTGCGCCGGCGACAGCTCGGCGAGCACCGCCTCGGCGTCTTGGTTCCAGCACCACCACAGGTTGCGCGACAGACGCATCAGGCCGCGCAGCTCGTCGGGCAGACTCGATGCGACCTCGAAGCCTGACAGGCGCGGCGTGCGCCCGTGTTGCGGCGCGTGGGTCAAGGTCAGCTTGGGCTTGCGCGGCTGCGGCGTGCCCTGCTGCGCGCGCTGCTCGACTCCAGCCAGCGCCGCGTCGTAGGCGGTCTCGTAGTTGCGGAACAAGCCTTTCCACGCCGTCAACCCGGCCGTGAGGCGACAGGTCGCGACACTGGTGGAGGTGCCGCCCGACAGGGCCACGATGCGCGCGTCGAGCACGTCGGCCAGGTTCTCGACCAGCACCGAGTACTGCACGTTGACGCGGTCGAGCACGGTCACGCCGTCGGTCGGCGTCAGCTTCTCTTCGCGCGCCCACACGCCAAAGCCGGCGTAGTCGCTGGTGATCGTCGGCACACCGAGCGCGAGGCTCTCCTGCGGCGTGTAGCCCCACGGCTCGTAGAACGACGGAAAGCAAGTGAGGTCCATGGCGCGCACCACCGCCTCGTACGGGCGGTTGAGCAGGCCATCCTTCTCGGTCAAGTAGATCGGGATGTGGATCACCTTGACGCGCGACTTCACCTTGTTGTCGAAGCCCAGCTTGGCGCAGCGCTCGGCAACCGGGTCGCGTTCGACGTCGAACAGATTGTGCGTCGAGATGCCGATCGGACCGTGCGCCGGGACCTCCCCATGGCGCAGGCGGTCGAGCAACTCAGCGCGCACGCCAGAGTTGCCCGCTGGCACCAGCACGAACAACACGATCGGCCGGCCATCACGGCCGTTCAGCATGCCGAGCGTGTCGAGCAGCAGGTCGATACCCTTGTTGTGGAACTCGTAGCGTCCCGACGTGCACAAGAAGGCGGCGCCGGTCACCGACGCGCCGAGGAAGCGCGACGCGACGTGCTCCAGCTCCTTGCGCATCGCGGCGCGGTCCGTCGGGCCGGCAAACGAATCGATGACGTCGAGGTCGACGCCGTTGGGCAACAAGACCTCGGGCTGGCGCGCGTGCAACAGCTTGGCTTCGGCAGAGGTCACCGCGCTCACCGTGGTGAACACGTCGGCTTCGCGCGCGCACACCCCCTCCATCGAGTGCTTGGCGACCACGCCATGCTTGCGCGCCAACTCTTCTACTTTCTCGCCCCCGAGCCCCGACTGCGGCGAGTGCCCCAGCGACGACAGCGCCCGCCCGAGCATGGTGGCGTGCGTGGTGAAGATCGAGCCCATCGACGGGATGCGCGCCTTGAGGTGCAGGATCGCCGAACCCGTCATCCACTCGTGGCACTGCACCACGGCGCGCTTGTGGGTGGGCGCAATGAAGCGCTCCCACCACTCTTCGATCACGCGGGCTGCCGCGAGCCCGAACATCACCGGCTCCAGGTAGTCCCAACCGCCGGCGATCGAGTCGACCTTGTATTCCTCCCACAACCGGCCGAGGTGCTTGTCCTTCTCCTGGTACAGACTGCTGAACTCCACCAAGATGGTGCGGGGCCGACCCGGAATCAGCCAGCGGCCGATGCGGATCGGCGTGCCGGCCTGCCGGCACACTTCAGCAAAGTCGGCGAACGAGGGGTCGTCCTCGAACGGGATGCTGCGGTCCTTGTCCGACAGCAGCCAGGGGCCAATGGTGATGTAGTCGTCACCGAGCTTGTCAACCGTGGTCTTGGCCTTGCTGGAGATCACGGTGTAGATCCCGCCGATCTTGTTGCAGACTTCCCAGCTGATCTCGAAGAGGCAGAATCGTCCGTTCAATTTGGTCACGCTTAGTTGGTTGTCGCTTGGCCGATGCCGCCCTGGTCACCCGCTGCCTCAGGTCGTCGAGCGCGTACACGAAGTTGAGGAATGCATCGTGCGGGGAGTCAAACGGACTGAAGTACTCATGCACATCGCCATCCGAGGCGAACTTCGTGCACATGTAATAGACATGATCCGAGGTGGTCAGTTTGCGCCAGTCGGCCATCAGGTCGTGATGGCCCTTGGCATCGGCCGCTCGCACGTCGGGCAGCATGGCGTAGAGCAAAGCGTGCGCCTCGCGCTGCATGGGATTGCCGAGCCAGGCCGACAGGTCGCGTTCTTGATCCGCCCATGAGAACGGCCGCGCAATCGACAGCTCGATCGGCAGCTCACCGAGGGCCTGATGCTCTGCTGCAATCTCCGACGGTGTCGCGAATTCCACACCCTTCGCCAACACATGCGACGGCAGGTGGCGCATGAAGTCGATGATGCCGGTCTCCGCCCACTGGTGCTCGCCGAAGGTCTCGTAGTCGATGTAGAGGCCGATGAATTGCACGTCCCTGCCCGCTTCCCGCGACAGGGCCTGCTCGTGCAACCAGCCGGCGAAGTTGTCGGCGAACAGCGGGTAGCCAGGCCACTTCCGGTTGCTGAAGCGAAAGCCGATGTCGTCGGACAGCGGGTAGTGGCGCAGCATCAGGTTCAGCCGGGAGCAGCCGCGCGGCCGGTAGAGGAAGCACGGGCTCTTGCCTTTGAGCAGGCCGTCGGCGCCCTCGCCCATCAGCGTGTCGAAGCCGAGGTCTTCGATGGTCTTCGCCACCTTCTCGTCGATCACCAGCTCGGTGTTGCGGAAGGTGCGCGGCGCCTTGCCAAACAGCCGCTCGACGCGATCGCGCTGCTGCGTCACCTGCGCGCAGAACTCATCGACGTCGCCGTCGAACGCCAGCGAGTGGTGCGAGGTCTCGCACAAGAACTCGACGTTGCCGGTCTCGGCGAGCGTCACGAAGCTCTGCAACGCCTGCGGTGCCCACTGCTGCATCTGGTCGAGCGCGGTACCCGAGATCGAGAACGAGCAGCGAAAGCGACCGTCGGTGCGGTCGATCAGCTCGCGCAGCAGCGTGTTCATCGGCACGTAGCAGCGCTCGGCGACCCGCTTCATCACCATCGAGTTGAGGCCGTCGTCGAAGTAGTCGTGCTTGCGGCCGACGTCATCTGGGCCGTATCGCCGCACGCGAAACGGCTGGTGCACCTGGAAGTAGAAGACGACGGCCGACACGAGGTCGATTCTATGCCCGACCCTTCTCGGCCTCGTCGAGCAGGCGCTGCGCGCGCAACCACTCTGCGGTGTTCCACGCCTGGGCGAAGGTGCCGCCGGGGCGCTGCGGTGTATCGCCGTCGAACACCTCGGAGATGTGCTGCAGGCCGGTGCCATCGAGTTCTGCGGTCAACGGATCGAGCAGGGGCCGCAGCTCGGCGGCGAGCTTCTTGGTCGGGGCCTGCGCGCGCAGACTGGCCTCGATGAAGAACCCCAGCAGCCACGGCCAAACGGTGCCCTGGTGGTAGGCCGCGTCGCGCGCGAGCGGCCCGCCCTCGTAGCGGCGGACGTACGCCTTGTCCTTTGGCGCCAGCGTGCGCAGCCCTTTCTTGGTCAACAGCTCGGCGCGTGCCTTGTCGACGACGGCCTGGCGCTGCGCTTTGCTGAGCGGACTCTGCGCCAGCGCGGCGGCGATCACCATGTTCGGCCGCACGCTCAGGTCGACGCTGCCCTCGTTCACCACGTCGGCCAGATACCCGGCCTTGTCTTGCCAAAAGCGCGCGATGAACGCTTGCTTGTGACGCTTGGCCAGATCGCCGTAGCGCTTGGCGCGCTCCTTGTCTTTCTTGGCAAGCCACAGATCGGCCACGCCGACGAGTAGCGCGTACCACAGCGCGTTCAGCTCGACTGCGCAGCCGTGCCGCGGCGTCACCGGCCCGGCCGGCGTGCGCGCGTCCATCCAGGTCGGATTGAGGTCCGGGGCGCCGGCGTGCAGGAGGCCATCCTTGGTCAAGCCGATGCCGAGCCCCGCCGAACCGTCGGCGTAGCCATCGACGATCTGCGTCAGGGCCGGCAGGAACTCGCCGAGCAACTGCTCGCGCTTGCCGCCCGCCTCGGCCCACAAGAACACGGCGCGGCTGAACCACAGCGCGGCGTCGACGGAGTCGTAGTGGCTCTGCTGCTGGGTCGCGCCGTAGATGTTGGGCAGCAGGCCGCGACGCAAGAACTTCACCGCGCCGCTCAGCACCTCGGCGCAGGCGTCGAGTTGGCCGCGGGCCAGTGTGAGGCCGGGTAGCGCCACGAAGGTGTCGCGCCCCCACTCGCCAAACCACGGGAAGCCGGCGCACACCGCCAGGCGCTGCCCCACGGTGCGATAGAGGAAGTCGTCGGCCGCCAGCGCGACGCGTTCGCGTGGCGTCGGCGCGGCGCTGAGGGTGGCGCGTCGCCGCTTCTCTTCGTCGGCGAAGGCGCGGCGCGGGTCGAGCACCGCCTCGTCGATGCTGGCGGCGATCACCACCGGCGCTCCCTCGCGCAGTGGCAGGCGCAACCGGCACGGGCTCCAGTTGTCTTCGGCGCCGTCGTAACCGCGCGCGACGTCGACCGGATACTGCGCGCCTCGATACCACGTCGCGCCGCGCTCGACCTGCGCCGTGCCTGCGCTCCAGGTGAGCGTCACGGCGGGCAGCCCGGCGTAGGGTTGGACCTTCACGCCGTCGGTCAGCTTGTGCAGCGTGGCGTCGAGATCGGCGTTCTCGAAGGTCAACGCGTCGGCATCGCGGCACGCGAGCAGCGGGCGCACCCGCAACTCGACCCCCGCGCTGCCGCCGCCTACCAGCGAGTAGCGCACCAACACGGCGTGCCGGCCGCGCAGCATCAGGATCTCGCGCCGCACCGTCAGGCCGCCGATCGCGTAGGTGAACACCGGGAACGGCGACTGCTCGAAGCCGGTCTGCAGGCGGTCGCCGCGCGGCGCCACGGTGCCCGGCCAACGGGCGCAACTGAACGCGTGCTCGCCGTCCTTGGTGGCCAACACCTCGTCGAAGCGGGTGACGAACACGTGGCGCTTGCCGCCGGCTTGTGCCGGCGCGACGAGCCAGCCGTGGTGGCGACGGGTTGGACAGGCGACGATGGTCGAGGCGGCATAGCCGCCACGGCCATCGGTCTCGATCCATTCACGGCTCGTCGCCGCGTCCAGATCGCTGAGATCGGCGGTGGTGAAGCGCAAGAGAGTAGGTGTCGGCTCGGTGCGGGCCTTACTGGGCGTTGGGGTTGGCGTCGGCGTTGGCATGGGGGGACTCAGGCTCGGTCGGGTTGCAAGCCTACGCGCGCGGGAGCGCGCGGCCAACGAGCAGCGCCGTGAATCGCCTGCCGCAACGAACACTGAGCAAGCACGTGAAACCACCGCGCACCGCGGCGTCGGCTCGCTATCCTCCGCCCCACCTCGTGCGCCACGCGCCCTCATGCTGACCCGCGACCTGCAGCAGACTCTCGTCTTCATCCTTGCTGGCGGCCAAGGCGAACGCCTGCAACCGCTCACCAAGACGCGCGCCAAGCCGGCGGTGCCGTTCGGCGGCTGCTACCGCATCATCGACTTCACGCTCAGCAACTGCATCCACTCGGGCCTGCGCCGGATCTACGTGCTGACGCAGTACCAGGCGCGCTCGCTCGAGGAGCACCTGCGCTTTGGCTGGAACTTCCTGCCGCGCCGGCTCGAGCAGTTCATCATCTCGCGCCCGCCGCATTACCACCCCACCCAGCGTTGGTATCGCGGCACCGCCGACGCGATCTACCAGAACATCGACGAGATCGAGCACGCGCGCGCCGAGAGCGTGATGATTCTGTCGGGCGACCACATCTACAAGATGAACTACGGGCACATGGTGCTCGAGCATCTGATGAACGACGCAGCGATCACCATCGGTGCGGTGCCGGTGCCGGTGGAGGACAGCCGACGCTTCGGCATCCTCGAGTGCGACGACCGCGGCCGCGTGCAATCGTTCACCGAGAAGCCGGCGCGAGGCAAGGAGATGCCCGACAAGAAGGGCTGGTGCCTCGGCTCGATGGGCATCTACGTGTTCAAGACGCAGGAGCTGGTGAAGCGTCTGCGCGCCAACGCCGAACTCGGCGACAAGACCAGCCACGACTTCGGCAAGGACATCATCCCCAGGATGATCGGCGACGTGCACGTGCAGGCGCACCGCTTCGTCGACAACGAGGGTGACGACGCGCCGTACTGGCGCGACGTGGGCACCATCGACGCCTACTTCGACGCCAATATGGAGCTGTGCGGCGCGGCGCCGGAGATCAACCTGTACGACCGCGATTGGCCGACCTACACGCTCTGGCACAACGACCCGCCGGGCAAGATCTCGTCCGGCGAGACGACCGGCGCGGCCGCCGAAGTGCTCGACTCGATGCTGTGCCCCGGCACCATGGTGTCGGGCGCCAAATTGCGGCGCTCGATCCTGTCGAACCTGGTGCACGTCGGCGAGGGCTCGGAGCTGGAGGAGTCGCTGGTGTTCCGCGGCACCCACATCGGCCGCAACTGCAAACTCAAGCGCACCATCGTCGACAAGTGGACGCACGTGCCCGACGGCACGGTGCTCGGTCACGACCTGGCGAAGGATCGCCAGCGCTTCACGGTGACCGAGTCGGGCATCGTGGTGGTGCCGCGCGCGTATCCGTTCGACGGCAGCAAGTGACGCGCGAATCGAACTGGACCGCACCCCAGCTCGTGTACCAGAGCGCGTCCACGATCGCGTGGAAAGGCTCGGACTGGACGACGCTCGTGCTGGACCGTCCCGTGCCTCTCGATGGCCAAAGCGGTCTCGTCATCGAGGTGCAGAAGGAATTGGCGCCGGCGTCGGCCAGCGGTTTTCTGGCGACGATGTCGACGGGCACGATGTTCTCGTTGCCGAACGGCCTCCCCGATGCCATCTGGGCCACTGGCCCTTTGGGCTCTGGCGCCTCGATGGCGCCTCGGGCCGATGCGGTGGGCAGACCCATTCAGATGCGTCTGCTCGTCGATACCCCCACGATCACCCTGCGCAGCGATCCCGTCACGGGTCGCACGTTCGAGCCCGGCAGCGCCGTCGAGGTCGCGGCGTACGGACAACCAGGGTCGTGCTACTGCGCCATCATCGATGTCGCCTTCCAGACGCCCTACGTGCTCGCGGGCGTTCTCGGCTTCGGACGCGTGCATGCTCTCGCGGAGTTTCCGTTGCGCGACGTGCCCGCAAGCGGGCGCGACGTGTTCTCGTTCCAGCTGCCGAACAACCCTGACCTCGCCGGCTCTTGGTTCATGCTGCAGGCAGGGTTCGCACTGCCGGGCGCCCCGGCCGCGTGGAGCAACGCGACCGCGTTCCGGGTCTCGACCATGTAGGCGTCGGTTCGAGGCCCACATGCTCCTCTGTGTTCATCTCTGTGCTCTCGTGGTTCTTCTCTGGTCTGAGTGTTCACCGGCTACCGCCGTTCAGCAGACGACGAAACGGTTGTTTCTATTGAGGCGAAGCCTCGCTACCCCTTTGCGGACAGGCGACCGCGAATCAACGCTGCGAACCTGTCGAGGTCGCCCAGACTCGTCTCTACGATCCGAACCCACGATCTTGGGGTCGACGACCTCGTAGCCATGCACCAGGATGTTGCGGAAGCTGACCATCCGAACGAGGCCGTCGACCAAGTCGAGTGGCAGCCAACCGTGGCGTTGCAACAGCTCGAACATGTCGCGGTTGCGCCGCGGCTCGCCAAGCTGCTCGTCAGAGACGATGTGCGAGGCAACGTCCATTGCGGCCTGGACGGTGACTTGGAGGGAACGCTCGACGAAACCTGAGTGCTCGACGTCGGTCTCGATCTTCTCCGGCCGCACACGCGTGCGAAGCTCGCGTAGGCGCGACTCGAGGAAGGCGAGCTTTTTGATCACGAGCTCGCGATCGGTCACGGCTCGTCTCCCCCAAGGCCCCGGTACCGGCGCAACACGGGCACCATGTCGAAGTACTCGTTGCGCGAATGCACCTCGAACGCGATGCGTGTCGCGCGATCGCGATCGAGCGCGAGCACGCCGTCGCGCAGCACGCGGTGAGCCAGATCGGGCGCCGCGTCGTTCATGACCACGACATCGACATCGTGGTCGAGGTAGCGCTCCAGCGCTGCGGCCAGGTCGAGGCTCAGCATGAGGGAATCGTACGAATCGAGGGACCTTGCCAGCAACACCGCGACGTCGACATCACTGTCGGCGCGCGCGTCGCCACGGGCCTGGCTGCCGAACAACCATGCGGCGACCACCGGTGCGGGATGGGCAGCGAAGAAGGCAGCCAGTTGGTCGATCAACGCGGGACGTTCCACGGTTCGCGGAGCATACCGAGGAGGTGGCGACAGATCAGTCCGCCGCCCGCTCTTCTGGTCGCCCTGCGCCGACATGCAACCGTGGTTGCTGCCCAAGACCGCGTAGGCTCACGGCTGGAGCGTGATCGTCAGCGCGTTCGAAGCCGCGAAGCCGTTGCGCGTGCAGCGATCGAACAGCGCGTATTGACTGAACAGTTGCAGGCCGCGCAGCGCCATCTCGCTCGGGATGGGCAAGGTCGTGCGGCTCGCACCCTGCGCGTCGGTGAGCATCGGGATCCACACCGTGCCGACCGAGAACGGATCGACCCACAGGGCGAAGCCCAGCACGTCGAGCGGCGTGCTCAAGCGCGCGGTGGCCAGCGCCAAGCGACCCACCGTGATCGGGTGCGCATTCTCGCAGGTGATGGTGAAGCCAAGGTTCCCCAGCGCCGGCACGCCGACGCTGCCGATCGCGCTCGGACCAAAGCACCCTGGCGTCGCCACGCCGTAGGGCGCGACCCCGGGCGTCGGCTTGATGCTCATGCCGACGATCGTCTCGGTGGTGCCGAGCACGGCGAGGAAGCGCGCCGCGCCGGTCGTCAGGTCGATGCTGAACAGGGCCGGCGCCGAGCTGCCTGGCGTGGTGAGCACCGCGAAGGCCGCGCCATTCGAGCCGGCGATGTCGAAGCCGGCTGCACCGGTGATGTTGACGCCGAGCGGACCGACGGTGTTGAGCACGCCGCTGTTCGGTGGGTTCTGCAACACCAGCGTGTCGAGGTTGCTGTCGATGTCGAACAGCTGCGTCGTGGTGGCGCCGCCGAAGTTGTTCGTGTAGGCGCTGGCAACGATGTTGGGATTCACCGCGGCGAACGGATCGGCAGGGGCGTAGTTCAGCGTGGCGTCGGCAGCGGCGACCACGCCGGTGCCCGGGTGCAGCCGTAGGTTCTGATCGGCATCGCTGGTCACCCGGATGCGATCGACCGTCGGGTTGAAGTCGAAGCCAAACGCGCCGCCATTCAGCAGCGGCGAAAACACGCCCGCCACCGCCGTGGCGACGCCCGTGGCCGCCTCGATGCGAAACACGCGGCTGCTGTCGCCGAGCCCAAACAGCTCGCCGGTGGCCGGCCGATAGTCGATGCCGACCAGCGTCTCGCCGCTGCCGAGGCCGGTGAGCCCTACGCTGCTGACGATCGTGCCCGGCGTGCCCACGCGCACGGTGAGCAATTGGCCCGACGCGGTCGCCAGCACGAGTTCTTGCGCGGCCGCGGTCGTGGCCAAGGAGGACAGGAGGAGAAGCGGGAGGGAGTTCTTCATGACGTCGCTTGGGATGTGTCTCTCGACGTCAGGTAGCCAGGCGGGCGGACATGTCAATGCGTCGCGCGAATCACCGATCGCGGTGGCGTACCCCGGCTCCGCCCCAGCTCCGCCCCCCGGACGAAGGCCCCGCCCGTCCGCCCGCGCTAAGCCTCTGCCGCCCTCGAAAATTGTACCGCCCTCCATCCCTGAGGACGCTCACGGTCCAGTCGCACACCCCGGCCCCCGAGCGCGAACTCCGGGATTCGCCGTCTTTGCCGCCGCTTCGCGGCAGCAAAGACACCGACTCCGTGCCCGATACCAAAGAAACGAGGGCCCAGCGCCTCTCGGCGCTGGGCCCTCGTTGATTGGTAGCGGGGACAGGATTCGAACCTATGACCTTCGGGTTATGAGCCCGACGAGCTACCGGACTGCTCCACCCCGCGTTGGGTGAGGGACGGAAGATAGCATCGCGCGCGGCCAGGGCAAGAACGCGTCGAACACTTTCTGGCCGCCCGCCCCCACCGTCACAACTTGCCGGACAAGCGCTGCTTCACTTGCTCGAACTCGGCGCGCAGGTCGGCCGCCGTCTCGGGTCCGAACAGCGCCTCGCGTTCCAGGAGCTTGGCCAGCAAGGCCGGCCGCGTGTTGGGCTCGGCTTGACCTTCAGCGTCGAGCCGGCGCAGGAAACGTCGAGGGAACATGGGGTCGGACTCGGCGGTCTGCCGGTGCGCGCGCTCGAACCAGGCGGCCGCGTCCTTGGCGCGGCCGGCACGCGCCAGCGCGACGCCGATGTCTTCGGCCAGGGCCGCGACCAGCGCCGGATCGAGCGCCGCCAACTCACTGCCCGCCACGCGGATCGCCGCGTCGACATCCTTCAGCCCGAGGTGCGCGCGGGCGTGGAGCGCGCGCACGCGGTCGAGATCGACCGGCGCCAGCTTGACGTCCTTCGCCTCCAGCGTGGCGCGCTGCACCGCGTCGTCCCAGCGCTCGCTGGCCACCAGCGCCTCCAGCCGGAGCACCCGCCAGGCCAGGAGATCGGTCGGCGTCCGACGCCCATCGAAGGCCTGCAGCGCATCCAACACGTCGCCCGCCTCACGCCGCGTGAGCGGCTCGCTGCGCGGCCGCAGCAGGGCAGTCTGCAGCACCGTGGTCAACGCGCGGCGGACCACTTCGTCGTGCACGCCCTCGCGGCCGACGATCTGCTGCGGTCGCTGGCGCTCGATCACGTTGCGCACCTCGCGGCGTTCACCGAGTTCAATCAGCGTCTCCGCCGCCCGCACCCACTTCATGGTGTCGAGTCCTTGGGTCGCGGCGAGGCCAGCCAAGGAACTCACCAGGATCTGGCGCCGCGCGCCGTTGTGCCCGGCTTGCGTCAGTTCGGCCAGCGCGCTGCACAGGCGCGAGATCACCGGCTCGAGGTCTGGCCGCTCTGGGTCGACTTGGCGCTCGATGCACGTCACCAGCGCCCGCAACACGCCTTCGTCGGTTTCCTGTGCCAACCGCGCACCCGCCCCACTGAGCACCTCGTTGCGCCACGTGTCAACCGCCTCGCGATGCTGGGGCAGCGTTTGCAACAGTTGCGCCGCCTTGAGCCGCATGCGCTTCTCTGGGTCATCGAGCAAAGACAGCAGCGTCGTCAAGCAGGTGGTCGCGGCCCCCACGTCGGCGACGGCGTGCGGTTGCAGCATCAATGCGGCGCGCTCGCGGATGAACGGCACCTGGTTGCGATTCTTGGTGACGGCAACCAGCGCGGCGAACACTTGTCCCAGCAACTTGCCCTGCGCGCCCTTGTGCTCCAACACCGACAACGCGGCGTCGCGCACCGGTTCGGGCATGGCGTCGTCGCGCAGCACGCCATCGACCAATTCCAACCAGGCCGGGAAGGTCACCGCGTCGGTGTCCGGCGGCGCGGCTCGGTCGGGCGCCGACAACGCCGCGAGCACGGCACTGAGCACCATCAGATCCCCGTTCGCCCGCGCCTGTCGACCCGCGCGCACGAGCAGCTGGGTCGCCACGTTGCTCGGAAAGCGCGCGTAGCCGAGCGCCGCCGCCCGACGAACCAGCGGACTCGCGTGCTCCAGTCCGTCGCGCAGCAGCGTGGCAACCTCGTCGGACTTCTCGTCACCCTGAACGACCATGTAGGCGCTCACCTCGACGAGCACCGCCCGCATCTCGACCGCGGGTGAGC
The DNA here is from genome assembly GCA_031423015.1 of Planctomycetota bacterium. GTDB lineage: Bacteria > Planctomycetota > UBA1135 > UBA1135 > UBA2386 > DATGPD01. The sequence continues at coordinate 113,459 of JANPER010000185.1, forward strand.
CATCGCTCATCTGCCGCAGGAGCTTGTGCAAGAACGCCACGCGGTCGGCGGCTACGCCACCCGACCGAGGCCCGCGCGCCAACACGTCGCGCAGGCGCTCCAGACACACCCGCATGCTGCCGGCGGGCTCATCGGCCAACGCGCGCTCGGCGATGCGCGCCCAAGCCACGTCGTCGCGCGCGGCCAGCGCTTCCACCAACTCCACCAGCACCTCGGTGGTGCGTTGCTCTACCCGCCGCAGCGCCGCGCTGCGCGCCGCGCGGGTGCGGTGCGCCGCCTCCTCGGCGAGCAGCAGATACGAGCGCTCGCGGTTCGCTTCCCACCACTCCTCGAACTGCGCCTTGCTGGTGAACGCCTCGACGAAGGTGAGATGCGCCATGGCCTCGCGCGCCGTGTCGCTCGCCTCGGCGACCTCGAGCCATGTCGCCACCAACGGCGCCAAGCCGAGGTCGCGACTGTCGCCCGCGAGCAGCAGCGCCCCGCGCCGCAACGCGAGGTCGTCGGTCTGCAACAGCAACTCGAGCGCGCGGCGACGATCCGCAGGGCTGAGGGCCGCGACGCACTGCCGCGCCTCCTCGCGCAGTTGCTGCGCGTCGGTGCTGGCGTCATCGACGCTGACAAACAGCGCGGCCAGCGCCGGCACGTAGCTGCGCCCCACCGCCTTGTCGCGCTCGGCGTGTCCGAACACTGGATCCTGCGAGTTGCTGAGCTTGCGGCGCAACTGCGACAAGATGTCGAGAGCGACTCCATCGGCGCCCGGGCCCTGCCGCACGAACTCCTGCAGCACGGCGTGCGCCGCGGGGTCTTTGCGCGTCAGCAGGGCTTCGATCGCCGCCTCGCGCGCGAGCCGCGCTTCCGGCCCCGGCTGCCGCAGTGTTTGGCGCAGCCCGTCGATGTCCGGTAGCGGCTGACCACGTGCCACGGACGCAGTGATGAAGCCAGCGCACAAAAGCCAAGCGATGATGACTCGCATCGAATTCGATCGGTCTCTTGCCTACGGTCGATGACGACGAACCACACGGAACAACCCGGACCGCGACGACAAGATCCTAGCCAAACGACGCGCATGGCATGCATCGACATTTGCGGGGAACGTCTCCAGTCGTGTCGACAACTTCGTGACTTCGGCAGGTCTTCCCCGCGGGCCGCGCCGCATCCTTGAACCCCACGCACCGGTGCGCGCCGGCCAGCTGGTCAGGTCCGGATGTTCGGAGCTGACCGTCGACGCCGAGCCGGCCCGCCGTGCTCGACGTCCCATCGCCCGCCCTCCGGGCGCACCAAATTCAATGGTGCTGCGGCAGGATCGTCGCGACCGCGAGGCCGTCGTCGGTGAACAGCTCGCGTTGCCGCGCCGCCAAATCACCTGGCGTCAGATCCGCGAGCAGCGCGTGCAAGCGGAACGGCGCGATGCCGGCGAGTGCCTGTTCGGCGTGGCTGAAGGCCTGCGCGCGCGCGACCTCGAAGCTGCGCACGTAGCTGCCCAGCGTCTTGCGCCGCATGCGCTCGATGTCGTCGGCGCTGATGGCGAGCGGACGTAGGAGCACTTCGCGCAGCGCGGCTTCGAACGCCGCTGGATCGTCGGTCTCGCCGCTGATGACCGCGAAGCCGAAGGTGCGCTCCGCCATCGCGCTCGAACTGAGCGAGTCGTCGACGACGCCCTCGCGGGCGAGTTGGTCGCGAACCTTCGACCCGGCCCCGAGCAGCAGGTCGAGCAGCAGCGCCGTCTGCAGGTGGCGACGCAAGCGCGCCTCGCCGTCGGCGGCGAGGGTGCGATCCTTGGCTCCGAGCAGCACGCGCCCGCGCGCCACCTGCAACCGGCGCTCGCTGCGACGGTCGACCTGCACGTTGAGATCGGCCGGACACACGCTCGGCAGCGCCGCACCGGCGCTGAGTTCACACTCTTCCGCCAGCGCCGCCACGCGCTCGGTGTCGATGGGCCCCACCGCGGTGAGCACCGCGTTGCCGGTGCGATAGAACGCCGCGTGACAGCGCAGCAGCTCGTGGTCGGTGATGGCGGCGATCGATGCCACCGTGCCACCCACCGGATGGCGCACCGGATGCTCGGCGTACAGACAACCGAGCAAGTCGAAGAACGCGCGGTAGTTGGCCGAGTCCTCGTACGTCTTGATCTCCTGCGCGATGATGCCGCGCTCCTTCTCGACATTTGCCGGCGTGATGTGCGGCGTCGCCACCAAGCGCAGCAGGTCGCGCAGGTTGTCGTCGAACGCGCTCGTCGACGAGAAGTAGTAGCTGGTGCGGGTGAAGCTGGTCACCGCGTTCACCTGGGCGCCGCGCCGCGCGAAGCGATCGAAGGTGTGCAGGTCCTCGGCCTCGAACAGCTTGTGCTCGAGGTAGTGCGCTACGCCCTCGGGGCTCTGGTGCGCGCCGTCGCCGTCGACGAAGCCCAGATCAGTGCTGCCGTAGCCCACCGAGATCACCGCCACCGCCTCGGCAAAGCGCTGCGTCGGCATCAAGCGCAGGCGTAGACCTCGCTTGGTGCAGCCGAGCCAAACTTCTTCGCCGAGCACCGGATCGCGGTGGATGTCGAAGGTCACCATGGGTCAAGAACTCGCGCCACGGCGCGCCGGCGCCAAGAGGTACACGTGATCGAGCCACAACCCCGCGGCACTGTGCGCCACGGCGTCGGCAGTGATGGCGGCGTACACCGCCGCGTGTTCGCGGGGCTCGCGATCCAAACCGTCGAGCACGCGCTCGAGGGTGAACGCCATGCGCAGCGCCACCGAGTCGTCGACCGCGTGCAGGCTCGACACGATGCCGGCCTTCGCCGTCGCCAATTCCTCGGCGGAGAACTGCCCCTCGGTGAGCGCGGCGATCTCGCGCAGCACGAGTTCCTCCACGGTGTCCGCGGTCGCTTCGTCGAGCCCGGCCGACACGAACAGCAAACCCTTGCGGTGATCGGTGTCGGCTTGCACCGAGTACGCCAGCGAGCGCCGCTCGCGCACTTCCTTGAACAAGCGCGCGTGCGGCCCCCCACCCAGCAGGTTGGCGAACAGACGACGCGCTGGCCACACGTCGCGCGGTGCCGGTGGAAAGCGGAACACCAGCCACAGCTTGCTCTGTTGCAACTCGACGCGCTCGAGGCTCTGACGGCGGGGCCGCGGCGCCACCACCACCGGCGACGGCAACGCTTCCGCGCGACGCGCCGGCAGGTGCGACAGCCACTGCGCAGCAGCGTCGACGAAGCCGTCGTCGAGCGCGCCCCCCGCGAGCAAAACCAAGTCGCCGCACGTCAAGAAGTCGCGTCGCGCCGCCTCGGGCGCGCATCGATCCAACGCCTCGATCGCCGCCAACCCGCCATGCTCGGGGAGCGCATACGGCTCGCCTTCACACGCAAGCGCGATCGCTTGCCGCCGCGCATAGGCTCCCTTGTTGTCGAACTCGGCGCGCGCCGCGTTCGCTTGGTCTTGCTGCCGGCGCGCAAACACGTCGCGCGGAAAGCCGTCGCCGTCGCGTCGCGGCCGATGCAACAGGTCGCCGAGCAGAGCCAGGCCCTCGCCCAATTGATCTGGCTGCCCCGGCAAGAACCTGCCGGCCACGCTGTCGACCACGAGATGCAGCGCGTGCGCCTCGCCAACCTTGCCGGCGCCCGGCATGGTGGCGCAACCGTAGAGCGCCTCCATGCGCCGCACCAAGGCGGCGCGCGACGGATCGCGCTCGGTGCCTTCGAGCAGCAGCTCCGGCAACAACCCGCGCGCCGCGGCGCGGCCATCGAGCGGCCGCCGCGCGTGCAGCGCGATGCGGAAGGTCTTGACGCGCGCGTCGCGCCGCCACAGCACGGGCACCGACGCGATCTGCGTGCGATCGAAGCCGGCGAAGCGGTCCATCCGCAGATCGTCACGCCTGCGTCGCCGTTTGGCGAGGTCGAAATCGGCGGCGCGGCGACGAAGTCACAATCCGCGACCCAGCGCGCAACGACTCTCTGCTCACCCTGCCGCGATCAGCTTGCCGATTCGTCGGCCTGCTCGCGCAGCAACGCTCCCAAGCGCAGCAGCGCCTTGGAATGTAGCAAGCCCACCGCATTCTCGCTGCGGCCCATGCGCTCGCCGATCGCACCGAACGTCAACCCCGCGAAGAAGCGCAAGCGCAAGACCTCGCGGTGATCCGGCGCCAGTTCGAGCAGCGCGTCGGCGAGACGCTCCTTCTGCTCCTCGAAGCTCACTTCGGTCGAAGCCGTCGGACCGCGGCTGGTCAGAAGATCGTGTGAGTCAGCGGAAAGCGACTCGAAGGCGCGTTCGTGCTTGCGACGCACCTCATCGTGGATGTGGTTGCGCGCGATCCGACAGGCCCAGCGCAAGAACGAGCCGCGCTGCCGCGGCGCGAACTGGTCGAGGTCGCGCATGACTTCGATGATCACACTCTGGGCGACGTCGCTGCTCTCGGCGTAGCGGCGCGCCGGGGTGCCCATCATGATCTCGATGCGATCCAGCAGCTTGGGTCGCAGGCGGCGCAACAGCTCGTCGCGCGCGCCCACATCCTGCGCGCGGGCGCGGGTCAGAAGCTCGTTTGTCTGCGGGTCGTGGAGTTCGGAGCCAGGCAGAGGCGAGTAGGTGGACACGAGCGGCAGAAGTTAGTGCGAGGTTGGGTCGCCGGGCAACCCGGGGAAACGACAGCGGCAGCTCACAGACCAATCTGCAGGCGCAGGGCGTTGCTGAGAGCTAGCACGTTGGGCCCAAACGCTCCCGCTGGATCGAACACGGCCCATTGCAGATAGGCATCGATGCCAAGCTGCACCGCCGCCGGAATGCCGAAGGTGAGCGCGGCCGTGCCGGCACCCGTGGTGAACACAAACACGGTCACGATGGGGTCGGGCAGGTAGATGTGGCAGACGCTCGGCAGCAACTGGAGGTCGATCGCACAGCCCGGCGAGGCCGGCACCGAGAACATCACCACCGCCAGCGCGTTGGCCCGCGCGTTGGCGAGCGTCGCCGTGAAGGCCGGAGCGCCCGAGGTCGGCAAGCCGATGGCGCCGATTGCGGGCACGCCGCTGCTACCGGCGCAGCCGACGCCGAACGGCTCGGCGAGCGCCGGGGCCGCTGTGAGGCTGACGGTAACCTCGTCCGACCCCTGATTGACGATAGCCACGTCGTCACCGCCGTCACCGTTGAAGTCGGCCATGACGCTGGCGATCGGACCCGTGCCCGTGGTCGGGGTCGACGAGCCGGCGAACGTGGCGCCGTTGAAGCCGCTGCGCACGACCGGTGCCCCGAGCCCGCCGTTCACCACGCACACGTCCTTGCGGCTCTCGCCGGCGAACGCCAACCCGCCGGGGCCGCACACGGTGTCGTTCTCGAAGTCACCGCACGAGATGTCGGTGGCGTATGAGCCCGTCACGCTGATCGGACCGACGGAAGCGAACTTGCCGGCGGTCACGTTGGCCGCAGTCAGGGCCTGCGCCCCGTTGTTGATGTGCAGACGGAACGCGTTCGACGGTCCCAGCGCATCGGGCAGCAACGACACGAGGTCAAGGTCACCGTCGCCATCGACGTCGCCGCCGCACATGCTGGTGACGAAGCCGGTGGTCGACAGGTTGATCGAGCCCTCGAGTGACAAGACGCCCACGCCGGCATTCGCGATCAGTTGGACCCGATCGGGACTGCTCTTCACCAAGAGCGCGAGGTCGAGGTCGGTGTCGGCGCCTCCCTGCGGGTCCAAGTTGCCCACGATGACGCGCGCGACGCTGGTGTTGTTCACTTGGAGATTCGGAACCGGGGGCGTTGCCGACCAGAACACCTGCATCCCACCCTGACCGGCGAAGAACTCACCCTCCGAGCCCACGATGATCTCGTCGAGACCGTCACCATCCAGGTCACCACACGCGACGTGCACCGGCCGTCGGTGCGCGCAGTTGAGGTAGGAGACCACCTGGGTTCCGTCGCCTGCCTGCAGGATCTTCGCAACCTGGTACAGGCCCGGGGTCACGGGATCGGCGCACGCAACGACCAGGTCGTTGCGCGTTCCCGTGCTGTCCAGCTTGCCGCTGGCCACAGCCACCGGGCTGGGCGCCGTCAGCGTCACGGTCGCAGCGAGCGTGAACACGCCGCTCCCGTTGTTGTCGAGCAAGGTCACCGTGCCGGCGGTGGCGTTCGCCACGGCAAGGTCCCACACGCCGTTGCTGCCACGGTCGATCAGCGCGATCCCGCGCGGGCCATCGCCCACCGCGTAGTTCGTCGCCGTCCACGACTGCGCGCGTGGCAGGCACGCCAAGAGAAGGAGAAGAGAACCGGTCGCGAGCGAGCGTTGTTGCATGGGTTTGGTCCAGAGGAGTCGAGGGGGAGCGCGGCAGACGCCGCGCTCAGTTGCCGATCTGCACGCGCAGCGCGTTGCTCAGCGCGAGCGTGCCCAGGAACGCGCCGGCGGGGTCGAACACCGCCCACTGCAGGTAGGCGTCGGAGCCCTTGGGGATGCCGGAGGGGATGCCGAGCGGGAACGTGGCGGCGCCGGCTCCGGACGTGAACGTGAACACGGTCACGATCGGCGAAGCGACGAAGACGTTGCACGCGGCACCGGGGGCGCCGGCTGCTGTCAACGAGAAGGCCAGCAGCGCGAGTGCGCTGGGGCGCGCGTTCGCCACCGACACGCTGAAGTCGGTCGAGCCTGCGCGCGGCGTGCCGGTCGACGCGATCGTCGGCACCCCGCTACCACCGGTGCAGCCGGTCGCGAAGGGCTCGGCGATCGTGGGGACGAAAGTGAGGTTGATCGTGACGTCATCGGACCCCTGGTTGGCGATCGCCACGTCGTCGCAGCCGTCGTTGTTGAGGTCGGCGACGACGCACGCCACCGGGTTGGCACCGGAGCCTGGCCGCAACGTGGTCGCAAAGGCCGCTCCGCTGAAGGCGTCGTGCACGACGGGCGCACCGACTGCATTGAGGAGGCACACGTCTTTGCGGCTCTTGCCGGTGAAGGCGATGCCCGCGACATCGATCGTGTCGTCCTCGAAGTCGCCGCACGCGACATCGAGCGCGAGCGTCCCCGTGGTGCTGATCGGGCCAGCGGTCGCGAACTTGCCGCCGCTGACGTTGCCGGCAGTCAACGCGAGCGCGCCGTTGTTGACGTACACCGCGAACCGGTTAGCACCGAACAGGTCGGGCACCAGGACAACCAGGTCGAGGTCGCCGTCGCCGTCCATGTCACCGCAGCACATCGCCTTGGCCGAGCCCGAGGTACCGAGCGCGATCGACCCCGCCGCCGTGAAGCCGCCGCTGCCGTCGTTGGCGAAGAAGTCGAGCGTGTCCGGACTCTGTCCCAGACCGACGAGGTCGCGGTCGCCGTCGCCGTCGAGATCGCAGGCGACGACGCGCGCGGTCTTCGTCGTGGAGATCTGCGTATGCGCGCCGCCCGTGCGGATGACTTCGATGCCGCCACCTACGAGCGGTTCGCCCACGCACGCGACCACGATGTCGTCGAGGAGATCGCCGGTCAGGTCGGCGCACGCCACGTGCACGGGCTTCAACCCCAGGGTCGTGACATACGACACGGCTTGGCCGCCTTCGCCGGCTTGCAGGATCTTGGCCACGCGATAGCTGCCGGGGGTGACGGGGGCCTCGCAGGCGACGGCCAGATCGTTGGTCGGTCCGCTGTCGAGGTTGCCGCTGGCCACCGCGACCGGCGACGACGCGGTGAGCGCGATGGTCGGCCCGCTGCTGAACGTACCGCTACCCCCGTTGGTGAGAATGCGCACGGAGGCCGCATTGCTGTTGGCGACGGCGAGGTCGCGCACGCCACTGCTGCGGCCCACAACCGCGATCCCACGCGGCCCGTCGCCCGCCGCCACCGTCGCGTCATCCCACAGCGGCGACACGCCCGGCACGTGACCGCTCACCGTGCTCGAGTACGCGTAGGTTTGGCCGTGCGCCAACTCGATGACCTCGTTCCGCGTGGTGTCGTATGCCATCGGCCCGAAGATGTTGATCTGCGCGGTCGAGTAGCGGGACCAGTTCTCCCCGTCCCATTCCCAGGTGTCGGTATCGACGACGCCGAGGCCGAATCCTCCGTGCATGACGACGCGCTGACGCGCGGCGTCGAACGTCATGTAGTGCTCGCGACGCGGCGGCGGAATCGTCGCTGGCATCGCCTGACTCCACACGGTGCCGTCCCACAGCCAGGTGTCGTTGCGCTCCGTGCCGAGCGCGACATCGCGACCGCCAAACAACACGATCCTGCGGGCGATGGTGTCATACGTCATCGATGACGAGTGGCGTGGACTCGGCCCGGTGGTCGCGGCTTGGACCCATGTCGTGCCGTCGTAGGTCCAGGTATCACCGAGCGTCGACGAGGCACCGTTGCCGCCGAACACCACGATCCGCGCGCGCCGTGCGTCGTACGCCATCGCGTGCACGTGTCGCGCGGTCGGGCGCACGGTCGGCGTCATCTGCGTCCACGCGATCCCGTCCCACTCGAAGGTCTCGTTCCAGTTGCCGTGGCTGAAGGGGTTCCCGCCGAAGAACACCACACGTTGCCGCGCGGCGTCGTAGGCGAGGTTCTGGTTTTGCAACCCGGTCACGGTGAACAGCGCCGGGCCCGTCGCCCAGGTGGCGCCGTTCCAGATGTAGGTGAGCGCCGGCGTATTGAACGCGGTCGACTTCAAGTACACGACCGTGCCGCGGGCGGTGTCGCTGGCCATGTGCCCGCGGTACTGGGTATTGCCCGGCGGCGTGCTCGCCGACCGCACGAGCCACGACGTCTGAGCGTTCAACGCGGCGGGAAGCATCAAACCGAGCGCCATGGCTAGGGCGGTGACGGACATGGGCAGGGGGGTCCCTGGCCCACGTGCTGCTCCGTGAGACGGCACCGAGGACCTTAAGGACGGGACGAGCGAGGCGAGCGAGGTGTGGCGAGACATGGACAACGAGATCTCCTGCACAGCCAGCTTCTGAGCTGGGCGAAGTCCGTCTCGAATTCCCAAGAAAGACCGCACGCACACGCCCGGTGACCTCGCATTCGTCTTCGTCGGCGTTTGCTACGCGCCGATGGCAACACCATTCGGAAGCCAGCAAGCGCGGCGGCCCTGCCCGTCGATCCGCTATCCTGCGCGCCATGTTCGAGATGTGTCGCATCGTTTGCCCCTTCCTCCTGACGCTCGCCGCCGCCGCGTTGGCGCAAGAGCCGACACCGCCGGCGCCGGCGCCCACGAAGCCCTCGGCGGCCGAGGACCTGGCCAACGTGGCCAAGCAGCTTGCCACCGCGCACGGCTTCGCCGCCGATGCAGCCGACATCAAGAGCTTCCGCGCCGAGATCGGCATGGAGCCGCGGCAAGGCGACTCGGTGGGCGTCGACGTGGAGGTCGACTTCTTGGCGCCGCGTTCGCTGCGCTGCAAGGTGATCGAGAAGGGCAAGCGCATCGAGCGCGGGTTCGACCCCAAGCTCGGCGGTTGGACCATCAGCGGCGATGAGATCATCAAGCTGCAAGGCCCCACGTACACCCAGGATGCCGAGCAGGTGCAGCAGGAGCTGCGCCTGTGCCAGCAGCTGCTGCGCTTCCTCAATCCGAGCCGCCTGGTGACCTCGCTGCTCGACCCCGCGCCGGTGCGCCGCGAGGACCTGAAGATCACCGAGCGCCTGATCTTCGTCGGCTGCACGGTGATCGAGGGCACCGTCGAGCGCTTCCCCACCTACGCGCTGGGCACCGACCAACGCACGCGGGTGACGCTGTACCTCCACCCCGACACCAAGCGGCTGCTGGCGGTGCATGCCCTGCCATTCGACGAGAACGACAAGCCTGCGGAACTCGCCGAGCTGGTGCTGCTGGGTGACTACAGCGAGAAGGCCGGGCCGTGGTTGCCAACCAAGCTCACCATGTATCGCCTGGCCGGCCCGGGCCGCGAGATCCTGATGACGGTGCACATCCGCGCCATCGAGCTGGGCAAGGAGTTCGCGTCGCAGCATTTTGCGCGCCCCAAGAAGTAGGCGCGTCGCGGCATAATCGCGGCCCCATGCTGTCTCGCTTCGCCAGCGCGTTCGCGCTCGTCTCGTCGTTTCTCTCGGCGCTCTCGGCCCAAGCTCTCGAAGGTGGCGACTACGTCGTCGTCGACTACGGCACCAACACCGTGCATCGCATGACGGCCGGTGGCGTGGTGAGCAACTTGCACGTGGGGCCGCCGCTGACCTCGCCCGCCGGTGTGGCGGTCGACCACAACGGCGACGTGTATGTCAGCGACTACAGTCAGAACGCGATCTACCGCATCCCGCGCGTCGGGGTCGTCACGCTGGTGACCAACCAGGTGCAGACGCCGACCCGCATCGCGCTCGACCACGACCGCAGCATCTTGGTGGCGTCGCTCACGCGGCAAGCCTTGCTGCGCGTGACCCCCACGGGACAAGTGTCGGTCGTGGCGCAGGGCGCGCCGCTCAACCGTGTGTTCGACGTCGCCGTCGACCACGACGGCACGTACCTAGTGATCGAGGAAGGCAACACCAACACGCAGCCCGGGCTGTTTCGCGTCACGCGCGCCGGCGTGGTGACGCCGATCTGGCAGGGCGCGCCGCTGCGCTTGCCGCACGGCGTCGCACTCCTGCACGACGGCGACTTCGCGGTGATCGACGGCATCGTCGACGTGGTGTTCCGCATCCCACGCAGCGGCGGCGCACCGACGCTGATGGTGGGCGCGCCGAGCATCATCAACCCCGACTCGCTGTGCAGCGACTTCGAGGGCGGCGTGATGCTCGCGCAGGAGCTGGCGTCGGGCCGGCGCATCGACCACATCGACCGCCTTGGCACCGCGACGCCGATCCTCAACCCCGCGCCGTTCTCGAACCTCGAAGCGATCGCGCGCGCGCCGCGCTTGACGGGCCCAACGCAGAGCGGCGCCGGCCAGACCAGCACGTTCGACCTGGAGTTCGGCGGTGAGGGCAGCGGCACGTTCTTGCTGTGGGCCAGCTTGTCGACGGGGCCGGGCCTGACGTTGCCGCCACCCGACGTGCGCGGCATCGCCACGAATCCCGACAGCTTGTTCTTCGCCTCGATCGGCGCAAACAACCCGGTGTTCATCGGCTGGGCCGGCGTGCTCTCCCCCACCGGCACCGCGATCGCCCAGCTGGCGCTGCCGAACATCCCGCTGCCGCCGCTCACGTTCTACCTGCAAGCGATGACCGTGAGCTTCCGCAGCCCGACCGGCGTGCGCTCGCTGTCGAACGTGCACCCGTTGCGTTTGTGAACCGAGGCGCGATCGCGCAAGCTGTGCGGCGTGACACACCACGTCCTCGTCGCCGGCGGTTCGGGCTTCGTCGGCAGCGCGCTGACGCGCGCGCTGCTGGCGCGCGGCGATCGCGTCACCATCGCCAGCCGCGACCCGGCGCGCGCCAAGCCGCCGACCGGCGCGCTCGCCTGCGCCTACGACAACCTGCCGCGCGACCTGAGCGCGGTGGTCAACCTGGCCGGCGCCAACGTCGTGGGCAAACGCTGGACTGCGGCGTACAAACGTGAGCTGACCACCAGCCGCGTCGAGTTCACGCACGACCTCATCGCGCGAGTGCGGGCAGTCGGCGCCAAGCCCAAGGTGTGGGTGAACGCGTCGGCGATCGGCATCTACGGTGACCGGGGCAGCGAACGCCTACACGAAGACAGCGCGCTCGCGCCCGGGTTCTTGCCGGATCTGTGCCGCGCGTGGGAAGCCGCCGCGGCGACCGCCAACGCGCTCGACGCCCGCGTCGTGGTGTTGCGCATCGGCATCGTGCTGGCGCGCGACGGCGGCGCGCTCGCGAAGATGGAGCTGCCGTTCCGGCTGTTCGTCGGCGGCCCCATCGGCCGCGGCCGACACTTCGTGCCGTGGATCCACCGCGACGACCTGGTGCGCCTCGTGCTGTGGGCGATCGACGGCGATTCGGTGCGTGGCACCTACAACGCGACGGCGCCGACTCCGTGCACCAACCTGGAGCTGAGCCGCGCCCTGGCGCGCGCGCTGCGCCGGCCGTGCCTGTTCCCGCTACCGCCGTTCGTCGTGCGCGTCATGGTCGGTGAGGTGGCGAAGCACTTGGTGGAGAGTCAACGCGTCGAACCCCAACGCGCGCTCGACGAGGGCTTCACGTTCGAGCACACCGACTGCGCGGCGGCGATGGCGGCGCTGTACGGTCGTTAGCGAACCGCGCCTTCACCGGAGCGGCGCCAGCAGGAGGACGGGAACGACGCGAGCGAGGCGGCGAATCATGGCGTGCGGCGACCTTCGACGGCCGACCCGGCGCCGGTGCTGGGGCAAAGTCGCCGCGGCAAGCGCCGCCGAAGTTGACTCGATTTATCCCGCCCGGCGCAGGCGGCCAGGGTTCACAACACTAGACTCCCGGTTCGGTCCGAAGAGGTCATCAACCACCATGAACGACGCCAATCCCTACGCCCACCACTCGCTCTCGTCCGCGGCGATGGCCGCCGCCGAGGAGCGCGCCGGCTTCCTGCGCAAGACGTACTCCCTGTTGCTGGCCGCGATCGCGACCCTGGTCGTCACGCTGTGGGCCGCCGGCAGCGTCGATCCGGTGCGCAACCTCGCCACCAGCTTGTACCAAGCCATCCACGGCTCCAGGTTTGGCTGGCTGCTCTACATCGGCCTGTTCATGGGCGGCAGCTGGGCAGTGCACGCGTTCGCCGAGCGCAAGCCCCTCAATTTGGTGCTGTTCTTCGGCTTCGCCTTCCTGATGGGCCTGCTGCTCGCACCGCTGATCTACGGCGTGCTCGGCCGCGGCGCCGCGGGCGTGACGATGCTGAACCAGGCGGCGCTGATCACCGCGCTCACCTTCTCGGGCCTGACCGCGTACGTGTTCTTCAGCGGCAAGTCCTTCTCGTTTCTCGGCGGCGCGTTGTCGATCGGCATGGGTTCGCTATTCGCCGTCGGAATCGCCAGCATGCTGTTCGGCTTCAACCTGGGCATCCTGTACTCGGTGGGGATCGTGATCCTGTTCACCGGCTACATCCTCTACGACACCGGCCAGATCCTGCACCACTACCCGGTCACGGCGCACGTGTCGGCCGCGTGCGTGCTGTTCGTCGACGTGATCTTGCTGTTCAAGCACATCCTGCTGCTGCTGTCGCGCCGCGACTAGCCCGGCACCTTCTGGTCAATCGATGCGCCAGCCGGTGAATCCGTCGACCTCGACGCGGCGCAGCATGAACTGAGCGCTCAGGGCGTCGGCGAGCATTTGGCCTTGCAAGGCGTTGCGCACGTCCACGAGTTGCGTGATCAATTCGTCGAGCAGGTTCTGCGTGTAGCGGCCAGGCATGGTGAGCGGGCGGAAAGAAAGGGGTTCTTTGAGGTTCGTCTCGGGCTCTTCCTTGCAGTTGCCGTTCACGTGCGTGACGGCGGCAGGCTGCGCTGGCCCGGCCAGACCACCGACAGCACGGTCGCGACAGTCAAGATGCCCAGCACGGCCAGCAACGACGTGCTGGTGTCGATCTTGATCGGGTCGCCGTTCTCCAGGCCGAACACCGACAGGTAGGGGGGCACGCTGAGCAGCAGCAGCTTCACCCCGACGAAGAAGAGGATCAGGATCAACGCCGGCTTCAGGAAGCGGAAGCGCAGGATCAAGTCTGACAAGCAGAAGTAGAGAGCGCGCAGGCCGAGGATCGCGAAGATGTTCGACGTGAAGACCAGGAAGGGGTCGGGCGTGATTGCGAAGATCGCCGGGATGCTGTCGACGGCGAACACCAAGTCGGCGACCTCGACCAGCAGCAGTGCGAGGAACAGAGGCGTGATCGCCCACTTCGCCGCCAGCGATGCGGGCGGCGGCGGGTCCATGACCTCGCGTCCCGTCACCGGGTCGCGGGAGTAGGTCGGCGGCCGCGTGCGCCGTGTGAAGAACCGCTCGCCATCATAGAAGTCGGCTACCGGCAGCAGCCGTTTCGCCAGCTTGACGGCGAGGCTCTTCGACGGGTCGTCGTTGCTACGCATGAACGCCATCTTGATCGCCGTCAGCACCAGGAAGCCGCCGAACACGATCAGGATCCACTGGTACTGCAAGACCAACTCGGCGCCGAGGAAGATCAGCATGCCGCGCATCACCAAGGCGCCGAGAATGCCCCAGAACAGCACGCGATGCTGGTACTTCGCCGGCACGGCGAAGTAGGCGAAGATCAGTGCGATGACGAAGATGTTGTCCATCGCCAGCGTCTTCTCGACAACGTACCCGGCCAGGTACTGCTCGGCGGCCTCGGCGCCAGCAACGGTGCCGCTGACGATCAAAGGCCAACCGCCCCGGATCGCCTCCCGGGTGTTGTAGATCGCTGTCTCGACCCCAAGCCCGAGCCAGTGCCCCTCATAGGCAAAGTAGACGAACGCGGTGAAGGAGAGGCCGCAGGCGAGCCAGATGATCGACCAGGTCACTGCCTCCCGCATGCTGACGACGTGGGCTTCGCGATGGAACACGCCGAGGTCGAGGGCCAGGAACAGGAGAACCAGACCGAGGAATCCGGCATACGCCCAGAAGCGCAGGTCCGCGGCCGTAGCCGCGGTGAGCGTGGTCAACTCGATGGATGTTGTGAGGGTGGCAATGAGCATGGGATTCTGGAGGAGAGGCCTTCCTGGACTGCAAGTGCCGCGAATCCTCGCGTGGCGCGCGAAATTTGCGGCTCGTGTAATTCGCCACGCCCTTCAAATTCGCCACGCCCGAGCGGCACTGGAAGCCCCATGTCGACGGCGGCCGAGACCCGCGTGATTCTGGCGGTCTGAGCTGGTTCTGATTCCTGCTCCTGCTGCGCAGCTCTTGGCTCTGGTTCCTGGCGACGGCGGCGAAGGTGCTGGCCACCGGACGTAACGGATGCCGATC
>JANPER010000186.1:0-34479 GCA_031423015.1 Planctomycetota bacterium
GGCGGGTGCGCGCGCTCCTGCCCCTGCCGAGATCACGTCAGGCTGATCGGCTGGCGACTGCCCTGCGGACCTCAACCGCGATCACCACGGTGGCGTTTCGATGCAGAATCTCGCCGCTGCACACGCTCACCGGAAGGACACCGTGGTCGGGAGCGGGAGCGGGCCGAACCTGACTCGCACAAACTTCTGTCGAGAGCCGCAAACGGCTTCCATTGACGCCAGGCACCGTGCATCATCCCGCGCTCAAGGCGGGCGCGCTTTCGCCCGCCCGTCAACGAGCGTTCAGCGCGAGAACGGATTGCGGAAACGCCCGGTGTTGACGATCCGATTCGCCAGCTCGCCGCCGTCGCTATCGAGGTTGACCCACAAGTCGCCGCGCACGAGAGCGAGCCCTTCCACCTTCTCGTACGGTGCGAAGGCCGGCAAGACGTCGACGACCAGTGCTTTGGTCAGCGTGTCGCTGCCGGCGGCTTCGCCAGGTCGGCCATCGCTATCGGCCACCAGCCCGGCGAGGCGGAAGGCGTATACCGCCTTGAGCCGCGCTGCGGCGCCGATGCCTTGGTCGCGCTCGATCACCAGATACGTGTCATCGCCGATATTCACGATCTCACTCAGACCGACGAAGCCGGCGCCGGGAGTCGCTGCCTGCAGCGGGTAGTAGAAGAACTGCCAGTCGCCGCCAAAGCGCAGACCGTTCGACGGCGCGCGCCCGCTGCGAATCTGCTCCAGGTCGTAGCGCGCGATGCGGGTGTGTGTCGCCGCCTCGCCGTTGAAGCTGCGCTGGATGCACACCAGCAGGTAGCGGCCATCCGCCGACAGCGTGAGCCCTTCGTAGCCGTTGCTGCGGATGCGCCCACCACCTACGGACCCCACGGCGCTGCCGCCGATCGCCGGATCGGCGCCAGCGTCGATGTTGTTCGGCAACTGGATCTCGCGCAAGACACGCCCCAACAGGTCGGTCTGCACGATGAGGTTGGGACTGGTGGTACCGTTGCCCTCGCTCGCCAGGAAGAAGCCGCCGAACAATCTGCTCGACGCCAGGATCGAGACATCGCGCACGATGCCCTCGGCGTCGTAGCGCGCTTGCGCACCATCCTTGGTCACCGGCACTAGAGGTAGAACCGGAGCGAACGGCAAACCGAGACCGACATGGTAGATCGCGGTGGGCAACGCGTTGTCGGGCACCGCGAAGGCCCCGAGCGGATTGGCGTCGAGACCAGACAGCGCGCCCCATGGACCATTGAGCGAGAACGGTATTGGCTGGTCGCTGTCGCTCGGGAAGGTGCTTTGGCCGGCGAAGATCGACAGCGTGCCGGACACCTCGTCGGCGGTGACTACGAGGCTACGGCTCGCGATCGCGACGACGCCCTCGGGCGACAACCCCGTCGGCAGCAGTTGCACGAAGCTAGGCTGGCGCGGATCACTGATGTCGTACACCGCCATGAACGAGCCACGCTCGCTGAGCACGAACGCGAAGTCCGTGCGGCCAATGCGCGCAGTGGTCACACCTTCCACCTCGATGCCGCGGGCGTCGCTGCGCGAGTCCGGATATTGACCGAAGATCGACGCGATCTGCTCCAGGCTGCCCGGGTCGGTGAACACGCGGTGACCGGCAAGCGAGAACGCGCTGAAGCCGCGACCACCGGTGTATGCGAGTTCGCCTTCGTCGGCCGTGAACAGGACGCTGCCGTCGGGACTGAACGCGATCCCATCAGGCTGCCGCGGGCCGCCGGCCACCGGTTGACCGCTGCCGTCGACCGGTGCAGGAATCGCGCCGCCGATGGAACTCGGATAGCCATGCGCGAACGCGATGGCGTCGTCGTCGAGCAGATCGGCTGCGCGCTCAGCCGCGTTGCCGGTCGAGAACAGGCGGGTGATCGCGGGCGCGCGCGGGTTCCGGATGTCCAGCAGCGCGATGCCGTTGTTCTCCTGCAAGGTGACCGCGGCCGTGTTGCCGTACACGTCGACGAACTCCGGCTGTGGATCGTTCGGGAACAGCAGGCTGGCCGAGCTCATGCGGGAAGCCGGGAACGCCACGGTCGCCACGTTGGCTGCACCCAGGTTGTTTGGCGCGAAGCTCACCACCTGCACGGCGCCGGGCAGCGAGCGGTCCTGCGGGAACGTGCCGCCCCCGGTCGGAAAGCCGGGACGATCGTCAGCGATCACCAGGCCGTTGCTGCCGACGACGATCGGTTGGTTCTCGATGCACACCACCGCGACGATCTGGCCGTTGCGCAGCGAGGCCTTGACGCTATCGGGCTGGAAACCGATCGGGATCGAACCGAGCGTGACCGGCGCCGCGGGGTTGCCGGCGTCGATCACGAACAGACGGCCGGCATTGCTGGGCAACGCGGGATCGGGGGCTGGCTGCCCAACCGGCCAAGGCGTTGTGATGACCGCAGCGACCAGGTAGCGCCCGGCAAAGCTGACGCTGGTCGGCTCGCCACCGGTCACGACATCGGGCAGGGCGACAGGGCGGGCCGGGTCAGTGACATCGACCAGCCCCACCTTGCCCGTGGTCGCATCACTGTAAGCGAGGGTGCGCCCGTCGGCGCTGGCGGCGACGATCTCGGCATTGCCCGTGGCGACGTTGAACGAAGACACCTGACGGAAGAAGCGGACCTGGCCTTGGGCCAATACCGCGGAGGAAGAAACGAGGGCGGCCGACGCGGACGCCACGACGAGAGGAACGAAGAGAGAAGAAGAGTTTCGCATCGACTGAGCGTTGGAGCCATGGCCGCGCGAGCGCCGCGCCGCCCTCGGAGGCTCAGCACTTTGCCGGCGTCGATTCAGACCCGATGAGCGTTGTGTGCACATGTCGTGAAGGTGCCACCATCCTGGCAGGACCCTTGGCGGCCTTGCTCCCCGCGCCGCGGGCCAAGCGCCTGATGCGAACCGACCACCCGTCCGCGCGATTTGTCGGCCAAGACCTCGAACCAGAAGCGGCCCTGAATAGTGTCGTGCACGGTCTTGATGTCGCATCAACGCACGCGCCTCGTCGCCGACCTCGCCTTGCTCCTCATCGTCGCCGCGTGGGGTTACACCTTCGTGCCGATCAAGGGGGTCACCGGCGCTTGGCCGCAGTTCTGGATGACGTTCGTCGCGCTCCGCTTCTGGATCGCGACGTTCGCCTTCTTGCCCCTGCTGGCCCTGCCGCGGCGCGCGGCGGCGCAGCGCAGTGCGCTTTGGCCTGGTGCGCTCACCGGCTCGACGATGCTGCTCGGCTACGGCTTTCAAACGGCCGGGCTCGTCTACACCACGCCCTCGATCGCCGGCTTCATCACCGGCCTGAGCGTGGTGATGATCCCGATTGGCGCGCGCCTCCTCGGCCGACGCATTCCGGCGGGCGCGGTCCTCGGCATCGGCATCGCGACGGCGGGCCTAGGACTCCTGTGCCTGCAGCCAGAGACCGCGTTCGCCTTTGGCAAGGGCGAACTGCTCGTGCTCGGTTGCGCCGTGTCGTTCGCGGCGCAGATCCTGCTGACCGATCGGTTTGCGGCCGCGGTCGATCCGGTGCGCTTCACTGGGATGCAGTGCCTTGTCACCGCGATCGGCGCCAGCCTCTATGCCTTCGCGTTCGAGATCCGCGGCGCCGGCTGGCCGACGGTCACCCAGCACATCCTGGGGACGGCGCTGTTCTGCGGCGTGGTTGGCTCGACGGTGGCCTTCTTGGTGCAGACGCTGGCACAACGCGTGACCACCGCGACGCACGTGGCGTTGATCTACGCCATGGAGCCAGTCTTCGCGGCGCTCGCCTCGTGGTGGCTGCTCAACGAGCAGCTCACGGCGCGCATGCAGGTCGGTTGCGGGTTGATCCTGCTGGGGATGCTGTGCGCGGAGTTGCTGCCCATCGCCGCCGCCGCCCGGCAACGGCAGCGGCGGATTCGCGACCGCGCCTGATCGCTAGCGCGCGCCCAGCACGCCTTGCCCCTCGGCGCTGCCGAGGAACGTCAGCAGCTTGGCCACGGCGGAGCGGTGCTCCGCGCGGTAGACCAGACGCAGCCGGTAGCCGAACGGGTAGCTGCCGGCGGCAAACGAGGTCGCGCTCGGCAGCACGCCATCGATCGCGATGCAGGGCAGCGTGTCGGGCACCTGGCGCACCGCGATCACGCCGAGGCCCGCGCGATCACGCTGCACGCGCGCGATCACCTGGGCAACCGACAGGCCACGCTCGCGAACCGCGGCCAAGCCCTGCGCCACACCGAGGGCGCGCGCTTCGTCGACGGGACCCGAGAAGGTGCTCAAGGCGCGCAGCTCGCTGCCGCGACCGCCGAGATCCTGCCAGCCGCGCGTACGGCCGCGGCATAGCTCGTCGAGCTGCGTCCGAGTCAAGTCCCGCACCTGGTTCTCGTCGTGCCGAACCAGCACGGTCACGAAGTCGCCGAGGTTGAACTCGCGCAGGCTCGCGTCGGGCAGCGCGCGCTCGAACGCCACCGTGACGATTGCCGCGTCGACGCGCCCGTCTGCAACGCTCTGCAAGGCAGCGATGTCAGACGTGCAGGTGAAGGTCAGCGCGCCTGTGTAGCCGGCGCGCAACGGCTCGGACACTTGGCGAATGCACTCGGCTGGGCCGGTGATCACCACATCGGGTCGGTCGCGAACCTCGGGCTCGGCCACGGCGCGCAAAAGGGCGGTGCTTGCCACCGAAGTCGCGGCCTCGAGGCCAGCACTCGCCTCACCGGTGGTGTCGCGCAGCTCGGCGCGCTCGCTATCCGCCGCCGCCGCCAAAGTAGCGGTCGGCCACAGCATGGTGATGCCGGCTCCAGCCAGCACCACGATTCCCAACGTCACTGGTGTTCGCGCCATAGGTTGCTTGTCTTGCGTTTGACGCTCCGTCAGCGGTACTCGCTGATGAACGCGTGCTGATTGGTGCCATTGTGTTGGCGCCACATGATGATCACGTCGTCGTTGCCGTCGACCGTGACATGAGGTTGCGTGACGTCGCCACCGGGCGGACTGATGCGATCCGTCAGCGCGGTGGGGTGCACCCAGACACCGCCGCGATACTCGCTCTCGAGCAGGACGGCCGTGCCGCCCGACTCAGTCGCCGTATACGGCAACACGATGTTGCCCTCGGTGTCCATCGCGACGGCAAAGCCGGTCACGTTCGTGCCGATCGAGAACCCGCTCGTCAGACTTGCCGGGTGCGTCCAAGTGCCGGCGCGGTACTCGCTCTTGAACAAGCGGTTGTCGGTCGCGCTGACGTCTTGTCGCCAGACGATCACGGCCTGGCCGCTGCGCGCCATCGCCACCGACGCAGAGTGCACTGCCTGGCCGTCCGGGCTGATGTTGTCGGTCACGCTCGTCGGGTAGCGCCACGATCCAGCGCGGAACTCGCTCTTGAACACCTGTTGGTTGGCGCCATCGCTTTGCACCCAGGTGATCACCGCGTTGCCGGAGCCATCGAACGCCACGTCGGGCGCGTACGCGTCCGAGCCTGCTGGACTGATGCAGTCGGTCAAGCTGGACGGATGCGTCCACGTGTTGTTGCGCATCTCGCTCTTGTAGATGCGGTAGTTGTGGTTGTCGGCCTGCGCCCAGACGACGACCACGTGCCCGCCCGACGACACGGCGACCCGCACGTCTTGCGCGTGCGTGGTGTCTGGACTGATCCCATCGGTAGCCGATGCCGGCTTGGTCCAAACGCCATCGTGGTAGGTCGCCAAGAAGATGCGACCATTGCCACTCACGTACTGCTGCCACACCAAGTAGCCGTCGCCGGCGACATCGAACACCAACTGCGGTTGCAACGCGTCACCGGCGGTCGGGCTGAGGTGGTCAGCGTGACTGCTCGGATCGCGCCACGTGCCATTGCGGTACAGGCTGGCGTAGATGCGTTCGACACCAGCGTCATGCTGCGACCACGCCAGCAGCGTGTTGTTCTGCGGGTCGATCGCCGCGCGCAAGTCGAACGTGCTGCCGCCGGCGGGATTGTGGGGTGGCGTCACGTCGCGCACCGGGTGGCGCCAAACACCGTTGCGTCGCTCGCTGGCGTAGACCCGCGAGCCGTACTCCCAGGCGACGATCGCGTCGCCGCGCAAGCCGCTCGCCAGCACCACGCCGTCGGCGTCGTTGCCGTCTGGGCTGATGGTGTCGCTGAGCGTGGCCGGGTGCGTCCACGCCTTGTTCTCGCAGATCACATCCACGGTGGTGACGTTGCCGACTCCGACCGTGCCGGCGCCGTTGCGCACGGTGACGCGCTGGCTCGGTGGCTTGAACCGGACCTGCACGTCGTAGGCGCCGCTCGTCGCCACGCTGGTGCCAAAGGTGAACGCACCGTCAGCGCTGACGATCAGGTCGTCGCCGCCGTTGTTGCGCAGCACCAGGCCGCCGCGCAGGCCGGCCACGGTTCCGCCAATCGTGCGCAACCGGTCGGCATACACCGCCACCGTGGTGACGTCACCGCCGGTGATCTGGCCATTCCCGCTGCTGACGAGCCAGCGTTCGCCGGGGGGCGCTTCGACCACGGCGATCGAGTAGCTGGCGCCGTCGCGCAGCAGGGTATTGAAGGTGAACGAGCCCGAG
The DNA here is from genome assembly GCA_031423015.1 of Planctomycetota bacterium. GTDB lineage: Bacteria > Planctomycetota > UBA1135 > UBA1135 > UBA2386 > DATGPD01. The sequence goes on from JANPER010000186.1 coordinate 6,526, forward strand.
CCGGTCAGCGTCACCCGTTCACTGGCGTTCAGCTCCAGCACGAGGCGACCCGTCAACCCGGTGACGGCGCCGCTGACCTGAAACGCCGACGTGATCACCACGCCGATATCGCGCACGTCGCCGGCCACCAGGCCACTGGCGCGCGCCAGCTCGGTGAACGCTTTCGTCGGCGCGGTCACCACGGTGACCGCGTAGCTGTTGCCAAGCTGGAAGGGCGTCTGGAACACGAAAGGACCGTCCTGCGCCAGCGTGAGCCGCTCGCCGCCGGTGATTTCCACGACGACGGTGCCGGTCGCGAGTCCGCTCAGGTTGCCACCCACGGTGAGCGGTGCGGGGCCAGGCGCCGGTACGCTGGCTCCCCCCTTGCTGCCGCTGCTGCAAGCGGTCGCTACGAGACATACAAGGCCACCGAACAACGAACGCAGGTCGCGGCGAGGGTGTCGCCGCGAGAACGCGGCATTGTGGATCGTGCTCATTCTTCTTACCCCTGCGCGAGGTGTTCCCGAACGCCAGGATACCTCACGCGATTGGACATGGGACGTTCCTGTATCGACGGAGCGGCACGACAGAAGTCAGCGTGACGCAGATCCCCCGCTGGCACGCGGCCCTCAGCGCCGGGCGAGCGTGTCTCGCTCCGGGACGGAGTAGGTGGCCCATCGCGCGCCACGCGATGATCCGCTGCACTTGCAGCCCACTCACAAGCTCAGCACCGCCTGCGATGAGGTTGCCTGCGGCTTCCACCGACGCACGGCTAACCGTTCACGGGTCGGGGTCGGCCCGCTCCCGCTCCCACTCCCGCTCCCGTTCCCGACAGCGTCCAGCAGGTTCCTACGCCTCTCGCTGATCGCAGCACGAGATGGTGTGCACGTGCTACGACGCAGGCGCGAGATCGGGAGCGGGAGCGGGAGCGGAAGACAATGACGACCCGTGAACGGTTACACGCACGGCTCTACCATGCGGCGATGCCCAAGCAGGTCATCGTCACCAGCGCACTGCCCTACGCAAACGGACCGATTCACTTCGGCCACGTCGTGGGGGCCTACCTGCCGGCCGACATCTACGTTCGCTATCGACGCCTACGCGGCGACGACGTGCATTTCGTGAGCGGCACCGACGAGCACGGCGTGGCGATCACGCTGAAGGCCGAACGTGAGGGCAAGCCCTACGAGGCCTACGTCGACCACTGGCACGGCGAGATCCATCGCATCCTGCGCGGGATCGGCATCGAGTTCGACATCTTCTCCGGCACCGCACATCACAGGAACCCATTCCACCGTGAGCTGTCGCAGCAGTTCTTCAAGGACTTGCTGGACAACGGCTACTTGCAGACGCGCACCGAGGATCAGTTCTTCAACGAGAAGCTGCAGCGCTTCCTGCCGGACCGGTACGTGCAGGGCGAGTGCTACGTCTGCGGCTATGGCCAAGCCCGCGGCGACGAGTGCCCAAAGTGCGGCACCTGGCTCGACGCCAAGCGCCTGCGCCAACCGATCTGCACGCTCGACGCCAGCACCCCCGTGCTGCGGCCCAGCAAGCACTGGTACCTCGACCTCCCCCAGATCCGCGACCAATGGCTGCAGAAGTGGTTCGAGGGCAAGGGCGAGCAGTGGAAGGTCAACGTGCGCAACTTCGTGGTCAAGGCGCTCGAGGACATGCCGTCGCGCGCGATCACGCGCGACCTGCCGTGGGGCGTGCCGGTGCCATTGCCAGACGCGACGGGCAAGGTGCTGTACGTGTGGTTCGACGCACCGATCGGCTACCTGTCGATCAGCAAGCAACACTTCGCTGCCAAGGGCGACCCAGCGGCTTTCGAGCGCTGGTGGAAGAACCCCGAGACCGAGCTGCACCACTTCATCGGCAAGGACAACATCACCTTCCACGTGCTCACGTTCCCGGCGATGCTCTGGGGCACCAAGCGCGGCTGGATCGTGCCGACGAACGTGCCGGCGAACGAGTTCTTCAACCTGGAGGGGCGCAAGTTCAACACCAGCGCCGGTTGGTATGTCGATCCCGAGGCCGTCGCGGGGCTGCCGGTGGATGCCGTGCGCTACGCGCTCACGACCATGATGCCGGAGACCGCCGACTCCGACTTCACCTGGCGCGACTTCCAGGCGCGGGTGAACGATGAGTTGGCCGACAATCTGGGCAACTTCGTATCGCGCACCCTGCGCTTCCTGGAGCGCTTCTTCGCCAACAAGGTGCCAGCGCGCACGGCGCCCGCTGCTGCCGACACCGCGTTGCTGACCGCCGCGACCACGGCCGCCGGCCAGGCAGCCGACCTGTTCGCGACCTTCCAGTTCAGGCGCGCCGCCGCGCGCGTGATGCAGCTCTCGGCCGAGGGCAACAAATACTTCGACGACCAGCAGCCGTGGGTGACCCGCACCAGCGATCCGGCGCGCTGTGCGCGCACGCTGCGCACCTGCGTGGAGCTGATTCGCTCGCTGGCGGTCATCGGCCAGCCGATCTGGCCGACCACGTCACACACGCTGCTCAGCGCGCTCTCGGTTGGGCGCGCGCACTGGGCCGATGCCGGCGGCGAGCGCCTGCCAACCGGTGAAATCGGCCTCCCCATCCTGCCGGTGCTCTTCCCCAAGCTGCACGACGAGATCGTCGCGGCGCAACAGGCCAAACTGAAGGAACTCGCCACGCAGCTGGACCCGACGGCAGCCACGCCAGCCACTACACCCGCGCCGACGCCAGGTGCCGTCGCTTCCGTGGCGCAGACGGCGACGATCGAGTTCGACACCTTTGCGGCCATCGACCTCCGCGTGGGCCAGGTACGCAAGGCCATCAAGCATCCCAAGGCGGACAAGCTGCTGGTGCTCGAGGTCGACCTCGGCGGCGAAACGCGCACGGTGGTGGCCGGTGTGGCCGAGAGCTACGCGCCGCAGGACCTGGTCGACAAGAAAGTGATCGTGGTCGCCAACCTGCAGCCGCGCGCGCTGCGCGGGATCGAGAGCCGCGGCATGCTGCTCGCGGCCGATGGCCCCGACGGCAAGCCGAGGTTTGTGTCCCCTGACCCTGGCACGCCCAACGGCACCAAGGTGAAGTAGCCGCGGCCGCGCCAGACCATCACGCGCGTCGCTCGACGCAGCGCAGCGACGGATAACTCGGTACATGCCAGGGGGGCGGACGAGTCCGCCCCCCTTAGCTGGATGATTCATCGGAGAACCACCCCACCGCAAGAACGGTGTTGTGCAGTCCAGTGGACTGCACGGGGTTCAAAGCCTCAGCGGCGCGATGCGGCCTTACGGGCCTTCTTCTTGCCAGCCTTCTTCTTACCAGCCTTCTTAGCCTTCTTCTTCGCAGCCATAACGTGTCCTTTTGGGTTGCTGGGAGGCGCACAAGGCGCCTTGACGCGCGCGAGATTTGTACTCGCATTCACGTCACAAGAAGATCGACGCAACCCACCGATCGATTCACCGAAATCTCGCGCGGCAAGGGAGATACCGCGAGGCCGATGGTTCGACACTTTTGCGAAAACCCATGACTCTTATGTTTTTTGGCGCCGCAAAGAACTTTATCTGAACATGAGTCAAAGCGCGGCAGTCGATGCGAGAGTCGACTTTTTTTGCAGCGCACGCGCGAAGGTGAACGATACCCGGCGCTCGGACGTCGCGTGAGCGTCGCTAGAAACGACGAACGGCGACCTGCGTTACCGCAGAGTCGCCGCACGATGCAGCAGGCGTCGGTCGCCCGCGATCAGTTGAACAGATTCTCGAGTCGCTTCTTCGCCGAGTCACCGTATTGGTCGCCGAGCGGCTGATCGACTTGCGGGCGCGAGCTGACCTGCACGTAGACCTCGGCCAACTTCTTGGCTGTCTCGGTCGCGTAGAGGCGGACCATCCCGACCGTGGTGCGGTCGTCGAACAGGATGGTCAGCAACGTGCGGTCGCCAACGAGCGACAACTGGATGTTGTCGCGCTGTCCCTGGTGGAAGAGCGCGGTGAACTCTTCTTCACCGAGCAGACGTGCCATCTCTTTGGTGGCGGCGAACGAGCCGGCCACCAGCGCCGAGATGGTGTCCATGTCGATGCTGCGCACTTCGCCACACTTGGTGACGAGGTGGCCTTCCTTGTCGATCAGGAGCGCGCACTTGGCGCCCGACAAGCGCAGGAACTCGATGAGCACCTTCTCGATGCGGTCGACATCCTCCTGGTAGAAGGTCAGGCGGTCGTGGCGGAGCTTTTCGTTGGCGGACATCTTGCCCATGACTTCACCTCACTGCGGGTTTTGCATGACGAAGAAGACAGCGCCGGCGATCGCTGCGAGCAGCGTCACCACCAGCACCACCACCAATCCCGAACCACCACGCCGCACCGGCGGGCCTTGATTGGCTGCCTGGCGGCTGGTGTTCTTGTTGGCGACCCGAATCGGCGACGCACGCCGCGTAGCGGACAGCGCAGCTGCCGGGCGAGCCGGAGCGCGACCACCAGCCGACGGCGGCGGCGGCGCGGCCTTGCCGGTGGCTGTCGCCGGCCGCTTCTGTTGTCCACCGCGAGGCGCGGTCGCGGTGGTTGCGGCCGCTGGCACTTTCTGCGCACCGGGCGTGGCACCTGGCGCGCGAGCGGAGGCACCCGCCGGGCGCTTCTGCTCCTGGCGCCGGTCGGAAGGGCTGCCCCGATCGATGCTCTCGAGCACCATGCCGGCCAGCACCTTCAGCGTGGGGAACACTCCCTCGCCGGTGGCAGCGACCGCCTCGAACGTCGGCACGCCGAACTTGTTCATCGCCTTGTCGAGCGCCTCGACCGACAGCGCGTTGGGCAGGTCGCGCTTGTTGTACTGAATGACATGCGGCGTCTCGCGGATGTCTTTCCCGTACTCGCGCAGGTTCTCGACCAGGTTGTCGTAGCTCTCGATGTTCTCCTGCACCTTCTCCGGATCGGAGTCGGCGATGAAGATCACGCCGTCGACGCCTTGCAGCACCAACTTGCGAGTCGAGTTGTAGTAAACCTGGCCTGGCACCGTGTAGAGCTGGAACTTCGTCCGCATGCCCGCCACGTTGCCAAGGTCAAGCGGCATGAAGTCGAAGAACAGGGTGCGATCGCCGTCCGTCGAGATCGACGTCAGCTCGCCCTTGTTCTCCTCCGGCGCCTTTTGGTGAACGACCTCGAGGTTGGTGGTCTTGCCACTCATCCCAGGACCGTAGTAGACGATCTTGCAGTTGACTTCTTTTAGAGCGAAGTTGATCTGAACCATCGGCGGGTGCTCCGGACACGGCGCGACAGGGTCTCCTGCCGCCACGCACCGCTCATCGGATCCCGAGCGTGTAACTCTTGAGTTCCTCGCCGAAGATCCGCTCCGGCTTGTGCCCGCCGCGGTCAGAAAGGGAGAGGAACGGCAACGGGGGCAAAGACAACAACCGGAGCCGCACCCGATTGGCCGATGGACGTCTGCCGAAGGCCGGATCCGGACCCACCGAGCCCCCATCAGCGTCGAGCCAGCTCCGCTGGCTCGCCTGATCTGCGTCGCGCTGCGCGCGCCGCGGATCAGACGTTGACGCGGCTGGCGCGCTGAATCTCGCGCGCGGCTTCTTCGACTTCCACGCGACTCGATTCGAGCCGAGCAAACTGGTCGGTATGCACGACGAGGAAGGACTCGCCCAGGTCCATCAGCAGGATCTTGCCGTTGGTCGCTTGCAAAACGAAGCGACTGAAGGCGCCGAGACCGCCCTCGTTCAGCGACCGCCGCGTGGTGGTGATGAGAAACGACGCTAATCCCGCCACCACTTCGCTGTCGAGGCTCGCCGACAACGAACTCGCGATGATGATGCCGTCTGGCGTGACCAGGGCCGCGCCCTTGATGCCGGGAACCTCACGCAGCGAATCGAGGGTGTCTTGAATGTTGCTCATCGGTCGGCTCGCATCGGCGCCCCCACCTAGGTCTCTCGCTCGCAGAGCGAACTGGCCACCAGCTCCTGGAGGTCGGTCAGAATCTGATCGGTCGGCGCGCCGGCTTCGCACAGCACAGCTGCCACGACGTCGCCGAAGCAACACACGCAGATGTGGCCGAAGGCGCCATCCATCACGCCCTTGCTGAAATTGCCAATGTCCATGCGTCGAGCGGCGCGCTGCGCGGCCTTGGCGACGACGCGGACGACGCGCAGAAACGAGTCGCGCCCATCCTTGATGTCGCCCTTCACCAAGGCCTTGGCCCCTCGGATGTAGGTCGCCTTGCGCACGCCGGTCAGCTCGGCAATGTGAGCCAGCGCCTCGCGGATGTGGCCGACGGCTCCCTCTTCGTTCGTGGCGCGACTGACCTCGCGGATCAGCGGACCGTGGGCCAGGCGACCGGCAGCCTCGACCGCGTGGAACAACACGTCGAGGTCTTCGTAGCTTTGCGACGGCTGGGTACGCAGGCTATCCAGCGCCAACGCGATCTCGTTGTCCTGCGGTTCGAGCTGCCGCAAGCGCTGGAGGCTGGTCAGCGACGAGCGCGCGGCGCCGGTGCGGTAGAGCACTTCGGTGAGCAAGCGCAACGCGGTGACATTGCCGGGCTCGAATTCAATCGCCTTCTGCAGGTTGCGCACCGCTTCGAGACCATCGCGAGGCGTCAGGTCGCGGTAGAAGTTCGACAGCCGCGTGCGAGCCAACATCAGGTAGGCCGCCGCATCCTGCGGGAAGCGGCGGATGCACTCCTCGCAAGTACCTTGCACCGCGCCTGAGTCGCCCAGGTCGACGTAGAGCTGGGACAGCTCGCGGTACAGCTTGGGCGAAGCGGCCTTGTTCAACCGTTGGCGCAAGTCCTTGATGCGGCCATCCAGCTGTTTGCGCTTGGCGAACTTGAGCAGCTTGCGCAGCTCGGCAGAGTTCGGGAACAGACGCAGCCCCTCGTCCGCGGCAGCCAACGTCTCGTTGAGCATGCCGAGGTTGATGTAGACCTGGCCAAGGTCCACGAAGGTCGATGGCGACGGCGTTTCACGCACCTTGGCCTCCAGGGTGCGGAGCTCCTTCCAGATGCGTAGGCGGTTGAGGAGTTTCACGGACAACCCTCGTCAATGCGAACGCCCGGTGCTGCCGTCCAAGTGGTGGCCGGTGGCTGCCAGGCACCCATCGACGACCGTACGAGTTGGCAGCGCGCGACCACGGTTTGTGCTGTATCGGAAAGGTGCACGGGCGAGTTCAACTCTTCACTTGAAGCGGAGGACTTCACCCGAGGATCCGGTGACGAAAACGGCTGCGCCATCGGATGCTGGCGCGCCAACGAAACCCTTCTCGTCTCGATACTCCCACAGTGGTTCCAGCGTGTTGGCGCTCAACGCGAGCAGCACGTCCTCGGACTGCGACGTGCCGACCCGACGGCGCAGAATCATGAACACGCGTTCGCCCGCGATGACCGGGCCCGAGCGCCGCTCGCCTTGGAACTGATGCCGGTGCTCGATGCGGCCGTCGCGAATGCGAAGCAGGGTGTCATCGCCACCCACCGCAAAGACGGTCTCGTCGGCGGCCATGGCCAACTCGTCGACCCGTACCGCGCGCCCCAGGGGCAGCACCCATTTGCTCTTGCCGCCATCCTCGAACGCCGCGCGAAGGCGGCCATCGCCGGTACCAACCACCAAGACTCCACCTGCGGTTTCGACGCCGGTGCTGACGCCGTTGTCGAAGCGAGTCTGCTGGTCGACCCGCCCGTCGCTGGCATCCAAGCGATAGAGCGTCCCGGTCTTGGTCGCCGTGCGCAGCATGCGGTTGGCGATGCGTGGCGCGCCGGCCACCGGACCATCCAAGCCCCTGGTCCAGAGCGGGCGGCCAGTCTCCAGGCTGAGGCACGTCATGTTGCCGCTGGCATCGCCGAAGAACACGCGGCCGTCCTGAATCAACGGGTCATGCTCGGGCGCCTTGCCGCGCGCAAGCTCGGCAATCCACATGCGCTCGCCGTCGGCGAGATTGTGGCAAGCGAGGTGGCCTTCGTTGGTGCGGAACACGACGCGGCTGGTCGAGAACGCCACATTGCCGCTGAGTTCGGACAGACCGGGCAGGTTCAGCACCAGAGTCACGCGCTGCGTGCCCTGCGTATCGCTGAGCGCGATCTTGCCGCTGCGCAAGCCGACGCCGACGTAGCCGGCGCCCACCGACGGACCACCCGTGGCCACCTCCTCGAATCGGAAGCGGCGATCGGGCGACGGCGTGAGCGCCACGGCGACCGTATCCGCGCCCTGCGGCTCGACGCGCACGAGCCGGGTCTCGAAGCCTGACAGGCGCAGTTCGTAGTCCTCGGCCACGTTGGGCGGCACCTGCAGGATGACCGGCGTGGTCGCGGCCACGCTCTTCCCCTCGCGCTCGACCATCACCGGCGCACCGGCCAGCAACAGCTCTGCTCCCGCCGGGCGCGACTCGATCAGCACCGGTAGCTTCACGCCGCGCGCGGCACGCGCCAGATTGTAGGAGCGCACGAGATCGATCAGGTCCTTGCGCGCCAGTTGCCACTTGCCGTCGCGCATCTTGTCGCGCGCCGAGCGCTCGAGCGCAGCCGCGTTGGCAAGGTAGTCGCGCAGCTCGATGTAGCTCTTCTCCAGCTTGTTCTGCTCGGCCCACGCGAGGTCGTCTGCGTCACCACACTCGGCGACCGCTTTGCGCACGGACTCGACGGCTTCGAGAGCGCCGTCGAGGTTCTGCGCGGTCGACTCCGAGCGATAGCGCTCGAACTCGAGTCGGTACTTGGTGCGCCGACGACCCAACTCGCGTTGCTTCTCCTGGTTCTTGGCGTCGATCTCGGCCTCGTAGGCGGCTTGCAAGCCTTGGATCCGGACCAGCTCAGCCTCCGCGTCCTTGCCGACGATGGTCAGCGGATAGGAGTCGATGAAGCCCTTGTAGACGGTCGCAGCGGCGACGTAGTTTTTCGCCGCCACGTGCTCGGCAACGTCGATGCGTTCGTAGTGCTGGCGCGCGTGCTGCTCGTACAGGTACCACAGCGCGCCCAGCGCCACCATCATCGTCAGGGTCACGCCCAGCGCGACCAAGCTGCGCTTGCGTGACCGCACGCGTTCGTCGATCTGATACAGCGACTTGATGCGCTCGGAAATGTCCTTGCGCGAGCGATCGAGCATCAAGATCTTCTGCAAGAACTTGACGGCTTCGATCGGGTCGTGCTGACGCACCAGGTCGGCGGCGATCGATTCGTAGATTTCGATGACGCGCCGGATGTCGCCGGCTTTGGTGTAGACGTTGACCAGGCCCTTCTTGAGCTCGAGGTCGTTGCCGTTGGTGCGCAGCAGGTCTTCCAGCAGCGTGCGGACTCGGTCGACCTCGCCCATCTCGAGGAACAACTCGACGAGGTTCTTGCCTTCGACCACCGGATCGAAGTCGGCGGTGCGCAGATCGGTGCGGCCGACGGTCAAGCTCACGAGACGCGCCCGCGCCGACAGATGCGTCGGCAGAGTCTTGGTCGCGTGCACCAGCAAGGACACGGCCTGCTTGACGTTGCCTGATGCGGCGTGCTGTTCGGCCTCGCAGTTCAGGTGATAGGCAGCAAGCTCGAACTCCTGCATCGCCTGGTAGGCCTGCGCCACCATCGAATGCGCACTTGGGAGCCCTTCGCCCGACGCGATCGACTTCTCATAGAGGTTGACCGCGTCTTGCAGCCGACCCTCCGACATGCACTCCTGCGCGCTCGTGAGCAGATCGCGCGGCGGCATCGCCTCGACATGACCGGCGTCGAGCAGGACGGCCAAGGTCTTGTAGACGTGGAAGCCCGGCAAGCCGGTGATTTCGATCAGGCGCGCGACGTTGCGCTTGCTGTCGACCAGGTCGAGCACGGCGATCACGTCGTCTTTGAGGTCGAAGGCTACCGAACCGGTGGCGCGGAACACCTCGAGCGGGCCAGACACCCGCTCGCGGATGTAGCCCCACTCGTCGATGCGGCGCGCCGCCTCCATGATGAGGCCGTCGGTCGAGAAGAAGAACTGATCGTTGACGACGCCCTCGTAGCCCTCGAACGACGCGGCGCCCTCGAAGAACTCGAAGCGGGCGTCGCGCCAGAAGAACAGGTCGTAGACCTCTTCTTCCATGCTGGCGCGGAACGCCGAGACCAGCTGCTCCTCGGTCAGGTAGCCGCCAGCCAGCAGGCTATCAACCACCGTGCCTTCCGAACGCGACGCATGGTCGCGCGCGTCGCGCACGGCCTCGTCGGCCAGCGCGCCGGTTATCACCATCGACGACAACACCCGATCGAGCAGGGTGTGTTCGTTGTAGTAGAGCGTGACGCCACGCTGATCGAAGAAGAGCGCTCGCCAGGCGCGCGGCGCCTGGATCATGAGCAGCCCGACCTTCTGGTTCATTGCGAGCATCTGGAAGACCTGAGCCAGGTCTACGCTCGCAAGATCTCCTTTCAGCGCCATGACTTGCTTTCGAGGGGTGGTGGCCGCGGACGACGGTTAGGCGCGGGCGTGGTGCCCGGCCTCACTCAACTCGGCTATCGGCATCTTGGACGTCGGTGGTTGAGACGCTTGCTCGCCAAGCCAGCCCTGCCTACCGTGCGCCGGCCCTTTGGTGCCTCGCACCGGCTGGTCTCACCGCCCCTCCGATCCGTCCATGAAGTCGACCGTCTTGCACTCTGCGCACGTCAAGTTGGGTGCGCGCATGGTTCCGTTCGCCGGTTGGGACATGCCAGTCCAGTACGCCGGCATCCTCGATGAGATCGCCACGGTGCGGCAGCGGGCCGGCCTGTTCGACCTCGGTCACATGGGGCGCGTGTTCGTCAAGGGAACCGACGCCGAGGCGCTGTTGCAGTCGGTGCAGTGCAACGACGCCAGCCAGATCCAGCCGGGCGCCATCCGCTACAGCATGTTCCTCAAAGCTGACGGCTGCATCCTCGACGACATCCTGGTCTACCGCGACCCCCAGAGTGACGGCTTCTTCTTGGTGGTGAACGCCAGCAACTGCGACCAAGACGTGGCGCTGCTGCGCGAGGCGGCCAAGAAGTGGAAGAACGTCACCATCGAGGATGCGACGCCGCGCCTTGGCATGTTCGCGATCCAAGGGCCAGTGGCCAACCAGGTGACGCAAGGGCTCACCAAGACCGACTTGTCGCCGCTCAAGTACTACAAGTGGATGCGAGCCGAGGTCGCTGGCATCGACTTGCACCTCTCGCGCACCGGCTACACCGGCGAAGACGGCTTCGAGTTCTACGTGCCGGCAGCCAAGACCGAGGCGCTGTGGAACGCGGTGCTGGCGGCCGGCAAGAGCCATGGTGTGCTGCCGTGCGGCCTGGGCTCACGCGACACGCTGCGGTTGGAAGCCGGCATGCCGCTCTACGGGCACGAGATCGACGCCGAGTCGAACCCGCTCGAAGCCGGCCTGTCGTTCGCGGTCAAGTTCACCCACGACTTCGTCGGCCGCGGCGCTCTCGAGCGCTGGCAGAAGGACCCCGGCCCGAACGCGCGCACGCTCGTGGGCCTCACCAGCACCAGCAAGCGCGTCCCGCGCCAGGGCTACCCGTTGTTCGACGGGGATCGCGAACTCGGCAAGGTCCGCTCGGGTGCCCTGTCGCCCACACTCGACACCAACATCGCCACCGCCTACGTTCCCGTCGCGCTGAGCAAGCCGGGCACTGAGCTGACCTTCGGAATTCGTGACAAGCGCGAGCCCGCCAGGGTCGTCGCGCTGCCCTTCTACAAGCGTGCACGCTAGCCAGCTCACCTTCGATCAACTCACGAACGCTACCTAAACCCAATGCGTCCCAACGACCGCAATTATCAGAAGAGCCACGAGTGGTGCAAGATCGAGGGCTCCGTCGCCACGATCGGCATTACCGACTATGCCGTTTCCCATCTGTCCGACCTGGTGTTCCTCGACCTGCCAGAGGTCGGCGCCAAGGTGACGGCTGGCAAGTCGTTCGCCGAGATCGAGTCGGTCAAGGCCGTCAGCGACATCTACGCGCCGGTCACCGGCGAGGTGATCGAGGTGAACGATGAACTGCCAGATCAGCTCGACACCTTGAAGGAGGATCCGTGGAAGGCGGGCTGGATGGTGAAGGTGAAGTTCACCGCGCAGGGTCAGGGGATGATGGACGCAGCGGCGTACGAGAAGTCACTGACGGAAGAAGCCCACTGACCGAGCCGCGCGAAAGGACACTGCGTCAGTCAGACGGTGAGCTGCGGGTGCTCGACACCGGCGCCACCGACCCAGCCTTCAACATGGCGCTCGACGACGTGCTGCTGCACGGCGATGGACCGGCGACGCTGCGCCTGTATGGCTGGTCGCCGCCCGGACTATCGCTCGGTTGGTTCCAGTCGTCCGAGCCGTTCCTGGCAGTGCCTGGTCGGCACCGCCTCGTGCGACGCCGCACCGGCGGTGGCGCGATCTACCACGACGACGAGCTCACGTTCTCGCTGGCCCTCGACGCCGCCGTTCTGCCAGCCGAGATCGCCGCGGGCTACGCCCTGCTGCATCGCGCCGTGCAGCGCGCGCTCGGTCGCATCGGCGTCGAGGTCGAGCTGGTCGCGGGCGAGGGCGGGTGCGCCGCGCGCGCGCGGCCGGCGCAACCGTGGTGCTTCGCGATCCCGGGCCCCAACGACCTGGTCGTCGCCAAGACGGGCCGCAAGATCGTGGGCTCGGCCCAAAGACGCTTGCGGCAGCCGCGCGCGCGGATCCTGCACCACGGCTCGATCGTGCTGCGCGCGCCCGCGGCGACGCCATTCTGCGGCGCGGTCGCCGACGTCGTCGATCCGGTTCTGGCCGCACCCATGCTGCGGCGCACGCTGATCGATGAGATCAGCGGCGCGCTCGGCCTGCGGCCGTTGGCAGCTGTCGCCGAGCCCGAAGAGGTCCTGGCCGCAGAACAGGCTGCGGCGAGCTTCGAGCCGCCGTCGCTGCGCGGACGATGAGCGGGCGGCGCGGAACCACCACCGGGCTGTCCGACACCGACTGGCAGACGATCATGGGCGACGTCGCGACGGTCACCGCCGACGTGGAGCGCGTCGGGCCGCGGGCGTGCATCGCGCCGCGCCAACTCTGATCCAGCCTCGATCGCTTTCGACCGCGCTTTCGACCGCCTCGCATGTTAGGGGTGATGGCGTGTCGACCCTTCCCGTCGAGCAACTCCTGGCCCGCCCTGGCCTCGACCTACGGGTGCGCGCGATCGCCTGCGCGCAAGTCGCCGTGTGGCAGGGCGAGTGGCCGCGACTGGCGCAAACCGCACGCGACGCCCACCAGTTCGGTTGCCCGCGCCAGGCCCTCGAGGAAGGCCTGCTGCAAGGCGTCCTGTTCTATGGGTTCCCGCGCACCGTCACCGCGTTCGAGACGCTCGCCAAGGAGTGGCCCGCCTCGACACCGCCAAGCGGCGGTGGCTTACCACAAGACGCTCAGCGAGCCGCGGGCAAGGCGCTGTTTGACGCCATCTACGCGCACAACGCCGACGCCGTCGATGGCATGCTCGCGAGCTTTCACGGCGAGCTGCATGACTTCGTGCTGGAGGTGGCCTACGGCCGCATCCTCAGCCGGCCCGGCCTGTCGCCAGCCGAGCGCGAGTTGGCTGCGATCGCCGTGCTCTCGGTGATGGATCAGGTGCCACAACTCGTGGCGCACGGTCGCGGCGCGCTGCACTTCGGCGCCGAGGCCACGCAGGTGTACGAGGCGCTCTATACGGCGCTCGCGCCGGACACCGCCGCGATCGACGCGGCGTTCAAGAAGATCGTGCGCACGCGGCGCGGCGCGTAGGCCGCGCTCCCGGGGCGACGACGATGTGAAGGGCAACTTCCGCCGCCTTTCGTGGGATCGTGGGACGGCTCCACATTCCACGAGCCTGGCCGCGAGTTTCCCCGCGGCGTCGGTGATGCCCAACCGCGGAATCCCCTGCGGGCTTTGGTCTAACGTTGGAGCTCAGCCGCATGCGGAGGCCGCAGGCCGTAGCATCTACCGCGCAGCGGTTTCGTTCAACGTCTGTGCCGCTGAGCGGCGGGCCGTCTGCGGCCCGTCCGCTGCTGCGGCTGGTTGGGCCGTAGCTTCGATATCAGTGATCATACTCATGCCTCTCGTAGTTACCCGAATCATCGAAATAGATGTAGACAATTGGCCAGGCCATGAACGCCGAGTATGCCCAACTCGCTTTGAACACGCTCGAGGGGCGACCCAACTGCTGCCGCACTTGATCCTGGGTCATCCCCGGCACCAGCTTGTCTAACATGGCCAGATCGAAAGGCGTTTGGTTGAAGCGCCAAACCAGAAACACCAAGCATGCAACGGCGCTCAGTACAAAGACCCTGGCGACTCGCAGCAGCAATGACCAGGTTCTCTTCATGACCTCGGCCAATCGGCCGCACGGACGTCTGTGGCGCTCAGCCGCGAGCGCCCGCTTGGGGGCGATCGTCCGCTGCTACGCCTTGTTGGGCGGCCCCACCGGACTCGCGCGAGTCATCGTCTAACAAATGGAATCGACCCGATCTTAGATGGCGCGGTCCATGCAAGGCGTCCCAAGTCGCTCGCCGAGCAGCCTCAAGCAGCAGCTCAAGCTCAGAATCTCGCTGGTCACTTGCTGGAGTAGTCGTCAAGTCGAAGTCCTCGATCGTCGCTGCGCCAATGATACCACCGGTCCACAAGCGGCTTGTAGACCGAGGCGAACATCTTCAGCCCTCGCTCGAAGCGGCGACGGATGTCAGCCTCAAGCACGCATGACCGCCTGCTGCAACCCGCTTGCCACGCGGCTTACGGCGTAGTCCGCAGAAGGCAGCTCAATGAAGTGGAGAGTCGTGGAGTAGCCGGCTGCCGACCAAGCCTGCAACCGGGGCACGTAGTTGCGACTCGACAACGTGGTCTCCACTGCGAAAGTCAGCCGCCGGTCCACGATCTCACCAAGTCGCCGAATCAGCTCCCTGCCGGCCGCCACCGGATGAGCAAGTTCTCCTCCCTCGCGCTGGATCTCATCGGCGTTGAGGAAGCTGGCTCCAGGATAGCGTACGTGCAGGAACTCACGCGCGAGCGTCGTCTTGCCGGCTCCGTTGGCACCGGCGATCAAGACTGCCTCTGGAACAACCGTCATCGCGGCAGATGATCGGACCACGTCACGGCAGGGGCATCAACAACGACTTGGCAGGCATGCGCAAAGGAGCATCTCCCAGGTGTTGGTTCGCTTGAGCGCGGGGCGCAACTGTGCACGATGGCGACCCGGCCTCCGAGATCGCGACGTGCAACGCGTACGAGCAACCGAGCGAGTACGGATCGCCCGATTCAGGCCCTGGAGCTCGTTCTCAAGGCTCTGGCGGCAAATCGGCACGCAGCGCTGGTTACAGCTGCTTTAGGAGAACCGGAAGAAGCCCGAGCGGCACGGGACCCAGCGACCATCGCTCGCGAGTCCGCCGCCGGGCACGACGCAGTGCACGTGCGGATGGTGGCGGAGATCCTGGCTCCAGATGTGCAAGACCGACACGAAGCCGATCTCGGCGCCAAGGCGCTTCTCGTCGGCGGCGACCGTGCGCAGTGTCGCTGACGACGCGGCGAACAGGATCCCGTACACCACGCGCTTGTTCTGCAACGCGATGCCCGCGATCTCCTCGGGCATCGTGAACACGACGTGGAAGTACTCGACGGGCAGGAGATCCGCGGCGCGAGCTTCCAGCCACTGCGCCTACCGCGAGCCCTGGCACTTCGGGCAGTGCCGGTTGCGGCAACTGTTGTAGGAGATGCGCTCGCAGCCACACGAGTCGCACGACTCAACGTGCCCGCCGAGTTGTGCCTTGCGGCAAGCTGACATGCGCGCATGACGCGCCGCCGGGCCGGCGAGACCGTCTCCTGCTGCAACAGCGCAGCGCCGAAGGGCCAGGCATGACGAGCCCGGTCAGCTCGGAATCGCCAAGAGATCGACCGCCTTGCTCGCCGCGTCCATCAGGCGACCCGTCACGTGCGTGCTCAGCGATCACCGACGCGACCGCGAGTCTTCGGCTCAGACCTGCGAAGCGATGTGTTTCTCGACTAGCTCGATCAGCTCGTCGGGTTCGAACGGCTTACGGAAGTAGTCCGCCGCGCCCATCTCGGTGCTCTTCTGGTGGCCGCGCGTGTGCTCGCGCGCCGTGAAGATGATCACCGGGATCGGCGCGGTCTCCGGGTCGCGCTTCAACCGCGTCAAGGCCTCCCAGCCGTCGATGCCAGGCATCATGATGTCCAGCAGGATGAGGTCAGGGCGCAGCTCGCGCGCTTTGGAGATACCTGCCTCGCCGTTCGTCGCCGACTCGACGCGGAACCCAGCCGCCTCCAACACCATTTGGGTGGAGACGATGATGAGTTTCTCGTCTTCGATGATCAGAATCGTGCGCTCCATGGTCCTACTTTATTGGTGTTGGACTAGCTGTCTGTTGGTGATCGGCTTTCTGCCCCTTTGATCCTCAGTCGGAAAGCGAACTTCGCGCCCCTGCCGAGCGCGCTGGCCACTTCGATACGACTGCTGTGCGCGCCGATGATGCCCTGGGCCACGAACAGGCCGAGGCCAGCGCCGCCATGGTGCCGGGTCAATGGATCCTCGATCTGGAAGAACTTCTCGAAGATCCGGCGGTGGTAGCGCGGCTCGATGCCAATGCCGCTGTCTTCGACACCGATCGCCACTTCGAGACCATCGATCGTGGCGAACACCCGCACGCGGCCGCCCTGCGGCGTGAATTTGACAGCGTTCTCCAGCAGCCCCTGGAGGGCACGCCGTAGATCGCTCCGGTCGGCCTGCACCACCACCGCTTGCTCGGGCAGGTCGAGACTCAGCTCGAGCGCCTTTTCGCGCGCCGGCTGCAACAGCGGCGTCACCGCCGTGCGCACCATCTCGACCACGTCGAAGGTCTGCAGGTCGCGCCCATACTCCTGAGTCTCCAGGAACCCAAGGTTCACCAGCTTGTCGATCTGATGCTCCAGCCGCACTGACTGTTCGCGGATCGACTCGACGACCTCTTGCTGGCGCGCTTCCAGCGGGCCCAGGCGGCCCTTGGCCAGCATGGTCGAGAACGTCTTGATTCCGGTAAGCGGCGTGCGCAACTCGTGCGCGACGATCGACAGATACTGGTTGCGGAGCTGGTCGGTCTTGTAGTTGGCAGTGACGTCTTCCAGGACAGACATCACGCCGCCCGGGCGACCCTGATGGTCGCGCACCGAGCGACTGGTGAGCTTGATGTAGAGCAGGTCGCGCTCGCTGTGGTGGATCTCCACCACCCGGCACGCCGCCCCGCGTGATTCCACGACCATCTGATCGTCGATGACCGCGTCGATCAGCTCGCTGCGTCCACGCAGCTGTTCGAGGGGGCGCCCCAGGGTCGCGACTGCACCAAGGCCGGACAGCTGAGCCGCCGCCGGATTCAGCAACGCCAGGTTGCCGTGGCCATCGGCGAAGATCACGCCGTCCATGACGTCGCTGACCCCCGTCATCGGGTCGCCTACGCCTTCTGCTTGATCGTCTCGAGCGCCGCGTCTTCCGTGGGGAAGATGGCAAGGTGCTTCGAGATTCGCATGATCTCGAAGATCTTGATGATGAACGGCTTGATGTGGCACAGGTAGAGCTTCGCGTTGCGCGAAGTCACTACGTTGTTGGCCACGATGACGAGCCCAACACCACACGAGTCGATGATCTTGACGTTGTCGAGGTTCAGCACGAAGTGCGTGATTCCCTCGTCAATCTTGGTGTTGATGGTCTCCTTCAACGATTCCTTCAGCGAGTCTGTCACATAGAAGTTCAGACTGCGGTCGTTGAAAGAAATGATGACCGTCTTGTCCTCGTTGAGGACCGTGACGGACAGGCCTTGGCTCTTCTTGCCGACGATCTCCATGTGTGTTCCCTTCCGATGGTCTGGTGCGAGTGCGCGCGACCCGCGCCGCACCAACCATCGGCAACCTGTCGATCGAAGTTGAGCAGGGTGGCGCGGGGAGCGTCCCGTTCCTGGCCGACCCGCTGCGGGCGCCCCGCCGTCAGGTGCCGGATTGCCGATCGTCGCCCCCGCCCCACCGGCGTCCGGCACTGACCCGCCCGGTCTGCCGCAACCAGCGCTTGCGTTTCTTCAGGCCCAGCTGATTCGCCTTGTTGGCCACGCTCAGAACCGAGCGACCGAGCGCCGCGGCAATCGTGAGGTTGTCGTTCGTCGGGTAGAGCGTGCGCAGACGCTTGACGTCGCCGGGCGTCCAGCGGGGCACGCTACTGCTGCCCCGGCCCATGGCGACGAAGCGACGGTCCTTGCGCAAACAGAGCCGCGCCGAGGCCGCTTCGATGTCAGCGGCAGGTCGGCCGAGACAAACCTCCAGGGCGCCGATCGGGCGCGTGCCATACAGCCGCCGCAGCAACGCCTGATCGGCCGGGCTCCAGGGTGCCGAGTCGACCTGGCCACGCAGCAACGCGGCGCGCACGCGCACTTCCTTGATCGTGCGACGCAGCGCGAGCGCCAGATCACCGTCTGGCACCGCGCCCAAGCCGCGCCGCAGGATGAGATCCTCAGCCGCTTGCCATGGCTCCTTGCGGCGACGACCGGCGAACACCACCTTCGCGCGGGCACGCACGCTAGCCTCCGATCGTTGCAGCGCACGCGCGATGTCGGCGCTCGGTCGTTGGCCAAACGTACGGCGCACGTAGTCCAGCTCCGGGGCCGACCACGCACCCCTTCGCCGCGGCGCGTCACTCACCGCGAGGCTTCACGATCAGTCGCCAAGAAGCGAGCAAAGCGACGCCGGCACTCGTCGCGCACCAGCTTGCGCACTTCCGTCGCCGTGTGCAGCTCCAGCGCTTGCTGCACCAGCGCACCGCACTCGGCGATCGAGAACGTGCGCACCATCAGCTTGACACGCGGCAAGAACACCGGTGCCATCGACAGGTCGCGGAAGCCCAACCCCAGGAGCAGGGGGGTGAACGAGTGGTCGCCGGCCAGCTCGCCGCAGATCGACACCGGCTTGCCGGCCGCGCTTGCGGCGTCGGCGATGCGGCCGAGCACGCGCATCACCGCGGGGTGGCAAGGGTCGTACATCCCGGCGACGCGGGTGTTGTCACGGTCCACGGCGAGCAGGTACTGCACCAGGTCGTTGCTGCCGACGGACACGAAGTCCACCAAGGGCAGGACCATCGGCAGGATCTCGACGAACGCGGGGATCTCCACCATCACGCCGATTTCGACCTCGGTGGCGTGCGGCTCGTTGGCGTCGGCCAAGTCCTTCTGCACTTGGCGCACGGTGGCCACGGCACGGCGCACTTCCTCCACCGTGGTCACCATGGGAAACAAGATGCGAGGCTTCGCGCCCGCGCCGGCCCGCAGCACGGCGCGCACCTGCGTGAAGAAAATGTCCGGCCAGTCGAGGCTGATGCGCAGGCCGCGCCAGCCGAGGACGGGGTTGCGTTCCTCGGGCGTGCGGAAGTAGCGCAGCGGCTTGTCGCCGCCGATGTCGAGGGTACGGAACGTCACCGTGCGCGACGGCCCGGTGGCCTCGACCGCGGTTCGGTACATGCGGTACTGCTCCTCCTCGTTGGGGAAGTTCAGCCGCTCCATGAACGCAAACTCGGTGCGGAACAGCCCGATACCGGCGACCACGTTCTGCTCCAAGTGCTGCAGATCGCGCACACCCTCGACGTTGACGTAGAGCTGCACCGCAGCGCCGTCGGTGGTGACCGCCTCGGCCTGACGCAGCTCGTCGAGTCGGCGCTCGACGGCTTGGCGCTCGTCCACCAGCTGCTGTGAGCGCACGAGTTCCTCGGCACTCGGTCGGACCAGCACGCTGCCGGAATCGCCGTCGACGACGACGACGTCGCCACTCTTGGCCTTGACCAACACCGCCTCGACGTTGGCCACCGACGGAATGCCCAGCGAGCGGGCCAGGATGGCGCCATGCGAGTACTTGCCACCGCGCGCGGTGACGATGCCGCGCATGTGGCGACGGTCGACAATGCCCGCGTCGCTGGGCAAGAACTCGTCGGCGGCGAAGATGAAGTCCTGCCCGGCCGACGTAAACACCGAGCGCTCGCGCAAAAGCAGCGACGTGAGCACCTGTCGGCCGACGTCCCGGATGTCGGCGGCGCGTTCGCGCATGACCGCGTCCTCCATGCGCTCGAACACCTGCTCGTAGCGCGCGATCACCCGCTGCAGGGCGACCTCGGCGTTGATACGCGAGGTTTCGATCTCGCGCACCAGGTCGGCCTTGAAGGTCTTGTCGTGCAGCAGCGCCAGCTCGGCGTCGTAGATCTTGGCGTCGTGGTCGGACAGCGTCGTCGACAGCTCATGCCGCAGGAACATGATCGACCGCGACGCCGTGTCGATGGCCTCTTCCAACCGCAGGATCTCGAGCCCGACGTCCTCATCGCGCTCGAGTTTGCGGGTCGGGATGAAGTCGAAGTCGGTGTGGAAATGGACGATGGGCGCGATCGCGATGCCCGGCGCCACGGCCACCCCCTTCAGCTCTTGACTCATGATCGGCTAGAGGCCCTGGTTGATCGAAGGCGTCACGGATGAGTCGAGCTAGAAGGTAGGCGCTGCCCGCGCTGCGGGAGAAGACGCTGCGGGTAGCTCAGGCCGTGAGCCGGGAATGCCGATAAATCCGACACGCCACCAAAGGCTATCGCACCGACCCATGAGCCGGAAGCTTGTAAAGAACGACGTGCGCGGGCTCGACGAGCTGGCGCTGTTCCGCGACACCACCAACGACGCGAATGACACGGCCACGACCGTGCATGCGAGGGATGCCGCGGCCGAGGCCGACGACTCGCCTGGTGTCGACGCTCAGACATCCTCCGGGTCGACGGATTCGGAGATGGGCGAACTCGACGCGGCGCTGCAGTCGCTCGAGGACTCGACTGCACCTCAGCCCACAACCGCCGCGCCGCGCATGCGTCGCCGATCCGACCCGGCCGTGGCGCCAAGCGCCTTGCACGGCCTGTGGAACGGCCTGGGCATCGTGCTGTGCGTCACCGGCATCGCCATGGCGGTGCTGGCTGCGATGCAGCCAGTCCAGCTCGTCAACCTGTTGGCAGCGCTCACGCGCATCGGCTTGTCACCGACGCTGCTGCTCGGCTTCGGCTTGCTGACCCTTGGAGTAGGCACGCTGCTCGGGCGCCAACTGCGCCAGACAGAGAACGTGATGCGCCTCCAATCGGCTGTGCACGAACTGCTCGGAGTCGTCGACCAAGTCGAAGTCACCACACAGGCGCTGCACACGGCCGACGCCGCGCGCGCAGCCACGGCAATGTCCGGCGATGAGTTCGGTCAGGTGCTGTTCGCCCTGCAACGCAACGAGGAGAAGCTGGTCAACCTGACCAAGGCGACCAAGACGTTCGGCAAGCCGCTGGTCGAGATGAACACGCAGATTGCCGACGCGGCCGCGCAGGTGGCGCAGAGCCAAGTCATGATTCAAGCGCTGCGCGTGGCCAGCGAGAACGGCCTCAATCGCGTCGAGGAGACGCTGCGCCAGCAGGGTGGCTCAGGTTCGGCGACCCAGACGCAGGAGCTGCGCGGCGGTCTCGACGAGATGCGCAACGCCCTCCAGGGCAAGCTCGAGGGCAGCCTGGCAACGCACGCGCAGAAGCTGCGCGAGAGCCTCGAAGGGGTCAGCAAGGACCTCGGCGGCCGGCTTGCCGAGTTGGCGAAGAGCGGCAGAGAAGCGACGGTCAACCTGACGCCGGTGCAGAACGCGATCGCCGAGCTGCGGCGCGATATCGCCAACCTCAACCAGGGGCTGAGTCGGTCGACGACGACCGCGACGACGACCCCCGCGCCTGCGCCCATGTCGAGTGCACCTGCGCCCGCCTCTGCTGCCCCAGCGTCCTCAGGGGACGAGCCGCCGCCCAGCGGGCTCGCGAGCACGATCGCGGGAGAACGCGCGACCAAGGGTACCAACGTGCTCGGCGCCATCGCCAAGCTCAAGAAGATGCGGGGCTGACCTTCCGCGGCCGGTCACATTCGGCCCCGGCCAGGTGCGTGAGCGCGAACGCGTCGTCACCCGCGACTCGCGGCGAGGCGTGTGCTATTGAGTGCGCCCGCATGTCCGGCCTTCCGATCCTCGAGTTCGTCGCCCGCAACTACAAGAACTTCAACTCGCGCGCGACGCGCGACGCGTTGTTCGCCTACTGGGACCACGTGCGCGGCGGCGGGCGGATGTATTGGGCCGTGGCGGGTGCGATGTCATCGGCGCAGCTCGGCATCACGCTGGCGCCGGCGATTCGCGCTGGCTTGATCCACGGGCTGTCGGTGACCGGTGCCAACCTCGAAGAGTCGTTGTTCCGCTTGGTCGCCCACAAGAGCTACAAAGACTTCCCGGACTATCGCTACTTCACCAAGCAGGACGACACGCGCATTCTCGAACAACGCATGCGACGCGTGACCGACACCAGCATCCCCGAGGACGAGGCGTTCCGCGCGGTCGAGAAGATCCTGGTGCCGATGTGGAAGAAGGCGACTGCTTCGGGCCAGCGTCGCTTCTGGCACGAGTACTTCTACGAGCTGGTGCTGACGATGGGCTCCAGGCTCTACGAAGGCGACCCCGATGCCTGCTGGCTGTTGGCGGCGGCGAAGGCCAATCTGCCGATCGTGGTGCCCGGGCACGAGGACTCGACGTTCGGCAACATTTTTGCGTCGCACGTCAAGCGGGGCGAGTGCAGCGCCAGCATCGTGAAGTCGGGCATCGAATACATGACCCAGCTCTACGACGACTACCGCGCGCTGTCGAAGGGCAAGGGCGTCGGCTTCTTCCAGATCGGCGGCGGCATCGCCGGCGACTTCCCCATCTGCGTCGTGCCGTCGATCAAGTACGACCTCGAAGAGCAGGTGAAGCCCTGGGCGTACTTCTGCCAGATCTCCGACTCGACAACCTCCTTCGGCTCCTACTCGGGCGCGACGCCGAACGAGAAGATCACCTGGGACAAGCTCACCGAGCAGACGCCGATGTTCGTGATCGAGTCCGACGCGACGATCGTGGCGCCGCTGATGTTGTCGGCGTTGCTCGAGTGCAAGCAGGATCCGCAGGGCGCCGACGCGGTGATCAAGCAAGCGCGCGCGGCGCTGAAGGCGACGCGCGCGAAGGCGCGGTGAACGCGCGCGGCGACGTCAGCTGACTGCCGAGGTGGCGGATCCGTTGCGATCTGCGACCAGGTCTCGGTCACGGGCGAGCGCCAGCGCGACGGCGCGGCCAATACCCGAGCTGGGGTATGTGCGCTCGGCGGTTCGATGCCGTTGCCGCGTTCCTGTTTCGCACCTTTGCCCCGAAACCCGGCCGTCAACGCCGCATTGAACGGAGCATCCGCGTTCTCCTCCGTATCCACGAGCGGTCATGCCACGCAAGAATCCCAAGCACGCCGAAGGCCATCGTCACCAAATCCACTACTTCACTACCCTCAAGGGGATCACCGGCATGCTGCGCGATCCCGAACACACCGAGTCAGTGTTCGACATCGAGGACGGACTGCGCGACACCGAGGCGTACGCGCTCGCGATCCAACACATCGTCAAGCACCCGGCGACCAAGCGCCTCATCGACGCGCGCTACCTGGCGCCGCCCGCGGACGTCGACGCTCTGGGCAAGCTGCCCGTCGGCTCCCTCGGCCACACCTACGCGCGCCACATCGTCGACCACGGCTTCGACGCCGACTACTTCCGCAAGATCGAGGTGAAGACCGACCTCGACTACGTCCTCATGCGCGTACGGCAAACCCACGACATCTGGCACGTGGTCACCGGCTTCTTGCCAAATCGCATCGACGAGATCGCGCTGAAAGCCTTCGAGCTGGCGCAGCTGCGTCGCCCCATGGCGGCGGTGATCGCCGCGGGCGGCGTGATGCGCTACCTGTTCAAGGATCCCGACCAACTCGCCGCCGTGTTGCACGGCATCTCGATGGGTTATCGCCTGGGCCTCGCCGCCGAGCCCTTGCTGGCGCAGCGCTGGGAACAGGGCTTCGGCGTGACGGTGCTCGAGTGGCGCCGCCGACTGAACCTGGACCTCGCCGCCGCTGACCCCGACGCGGTCATTCGCGCCCCGGCCTGACCCTCAGTCGGCGCGTGATGACGCGCTCGCCGCCCGAGCGACCACCGCCCGCGCAACCTCGGCGCGCATGCGGCCCATGCATGCCAGGCGCACCATGCGCAACTCGGCGCGCAGCGACCACCAAGGCCAGCCCCAAGTCGCCGGACGATTACGTTCCAAGCACGCATGACCGAGCCAGGCGAAGGCATAGCCCACGAGCGGCGCGCAGGCGAGCGGCAGAAGCGTGCGCGTCAGCGTGGCGTGAACTACGCACGCGAGCGCGCCGAGCGCGCCGATGTAGTGCAGCACCCGGCTGCCGGCGTGCTGGTGCTCGCAGGCGTAGAAGGTCCAGAAGTCGGCGAAGCTGGCGAAGTGGCAGCGCTGCATGCGAATCCAGGGCGACTGGCGTGGTGCGGGCCCTACGACTGCGGCGTCGTGAGTGGCGCGGTACCGAAGTTGACCCCGAAGCGGTTGCACCAGATGGTCACGGCGCGGTACTTCCCGCGCCGGGCGCGTGCTCGCGCATGCGCACCGGCGACGCCGGCAGCCAGCTCCGGCGCAGCGTGGCGCCCGTCACCAAGTCGATTTCGCCAAAGTCGAGCACACCGGTCGGGCATGACTGCACGCACGCACTGCAGCGCACGCACTCCGGATCCGACATCGGCAAGCCCTTGTTGGCGAAGCTCATGATGTCGATCCCCTGGTGGCACACCGACGTGCACACGTTGCACGAGATGCACTTCTTCTTCTCGGTCAGGATGCGGAAGCGCGAGAAGCGCGCGTAGATGTGCATGAGCGCCGCGAGCGGACAGGCGAAGCGGCACCAGACCCGGCCGGAGAACCAGAAGTAGAGGCCGACGCCGAAGATGCCGGCCAGCATCACGTCGACGATCCAGTAGTAGTTGACCTGGACCCCCAGGATTTGGAAGCGCGACAGCATGCTGTCGAACAGCTGACCGACCGCGCCGCCGATCGCGGTGCCCGGCAGCGACCAACTCACGATCCGCAGCACGAAGAGCAGCATCGCGGTCGCCAGGATCACCTGGCCCAGCAGGTTGAGTCGGTTCCACTTCGGGCCATGCGGCATCTTGCTGCGGTGCGTGTCGCCCAGCGTCTCGGCGAGCGCGCCGCACGAGCAGATCCAGCCGCAGTAGGCGCCCTTGCCCCACTTGAACACGATCAACGGGATGATCACGAACGTCTGCACCAGGCCGATCACGAGCCACGCGGTCATGGGGGCCGGGGTGAAGAAGTTCCAGACGAACAGCGGCCAGGCCAAGATGAAGCCGAACGAACGCCAGTACTCGCGGCCGTGCTTGTCCCACTCGCTGAGCGGAAACAGCGCGTCAGCGAACGACTTACCGGCGCCGTGATCGAATGCTCCCGCGTGGCCGAGATACGGCAGCACGAGGTACGGCAGCAGGAACAGCGGCACGACCTGCACCGCCATCAGCGTCAGCGTCTGCACCTTCACGTACGGCGTCTGACGCCGGCGAATGCGCGCAAAGCCAAACAGCACGACGCACGCGCAGTAGGCCAGCGAGTAGTAGAAGCTCGGCTGACGCACGGTGATCGCCAAGGTCCCGAGCAACGTGCCGGGATCCTTGGACGCCGCGCCCAGGCTGAGTCCGAACGGGAACCAGCCGCGCTGCTCGAACGCGTGGTAGAGCGCGCCGCCCGCCTTCCAGTTGTAGACGAACACGCAGAACAGCACGAACGCAGCCATCGACAGCCAGTGCTTCAACCGCATCTCGCCGCGAATCGGCACCCCGCTCTTGCGAAAGAAGTCGAGTGGCGCTTCGCGGCCGATCATCGTGAACACGGCGTCGTTCTTGATGCGCTCCGTCTTGCCGTCAGCGAGCGCGAGCGTCACCGTGTCGTCGGCGATGTCCTTCACCGCCGACCCGAGCTGCACGTCGATCTGACCGGCGCACAGCCGCCCTTCCATGAACGCACCCACCGGCGTGCCGACGCGTTCCGACGTCGGACACTCGACGCTGACGTCGGCCATCGGATCGCGCCGCAAGGCCTCGAGCTGCGTCACGTTGTCGGGCTTGGGCCGCGACAGCTCCTTCTTGCGATACGACAGCGTGACCCGCGTGCCGCACTTGGCGAGCGCGATGGCCGCCTCGATGGCGCTGTCGCCGCCGCCGACGACGAGCACGTCTTTGCCGACGTAGTCAGAGGGGTCGTGCAAGCGATTGCTCACCTTGCCGCGGTCTTCGCCGGGCACGCCGAGCTTGCGGAAGTTGCCCGAGCGCCCGATCGCCACGATGACCCGACAGGCGATGATGTCGTTGCCGTCGGGGATGACCACAGCAAGCGGCCCGCCGCGGCGCTCGACGCGGTCGGCGCGCGCGCGCACGGGCTCGATGCCCTTGGCGAGCGTCTGCGCCCGCAGTTCGTCGAGCAGCGGCTCCTTCACCTGCGCCAGGAACTGAATCTCCCCCGCTGGCACCATCGCCTGCGGGTAGGTGTAGATGGGCTTGTGCTTGGGGAAGTTGGCGATCGTCGAGAACGGCTCCGCCGCTTCGAGCAGCACGAAGTCGTAGCGCAGCTTCTTGGCCTCGAGCGCGGCCGCCATGCCGGACACGCCGCCGCCGATGATCACCAGGTCGCGCACGCCCGACGCCTTCGCCGCGCGCTGCTGCTGGAATTCGACATCGGCGTGGATGGTGCGCACCGCCTTGGCGCCGGTGTCGGCGGAGAACTTGAGTAGGGGAATCCCGGTCAAGTCACCGACGACGTAGAGCCCATGCACCGCGGTCGAGCCGTCGGGCTGGACCTCGGGCAGCTTCTCGACGGTACCGGCCGGCCAACGGGTGTGCAGCCAATGCGAGTAGCGACGCAGCGATCCGAGCATCGGCGGTCTGATGCCGCGGTGGCCGCCAGGTGTCGAACGATTCTCCTCGTGCGACAACCCGCAGATCTGCGCGAGCGTGATCACCTCGCGATAGTCCGGCGGCAACTCGTCGAACGCGGCCTCGATCCGCGCGAGCAGGCAATGGGCAAGCGAGCCCGCCCCCCCCTGCGTGACACCCGCTGGGATGACCGCGCGTCAGCAGTACCAACTCGCTTAGGTCATGACCATATCTGCGCGCGTTCCGCTTCCGTCTCGTTCGCTATGGGGTGCCTGTCTCGGAGTCGCAGCCCTCCTGCCCGCGCCGGCACAAACCACATGGCTCGTTGTCGATCAGCCTGCCGAGCGGTCAACCCTCGCCGGCGCGTATGACGTCGCTCGGCAACGCCTCGTGATCTTCGGCGGCAGCCCGGAAATCACCACGAGCAATCCGCGCCCCTACTTCGACGACACCTGGGAGTGGGACGGCAACGACTGGACGCAGCGGATGGTGCCGCCACCGCGCGGCCGCGCCGACCACGCGCTCGCCTACGACCCGGTGCAGGACCGGACCGTGCGGGTCAGCTCGACCAGCGAGCCCGACAGTCGGACGTGGCTTTATGGCGCCCTCGTACCGGCGGCGGCGACGCCGTTCGGCGCCGGTTGCACCGGCGTCGCCGGCACCCCCGTGCTGGTCGGCAATCGGCCTTCCTTGGGCAACGTGGGCTTTCACCTCGACGTGATCGGCGGCGCGCCGGGCGCGCCCTGCGTCGTCGGCCTCGCGTTCGGCACCGGGGCGCGCCAGTTCGGCGGTGGCTGCACGCTGTACCTGACGGACCTCCTGCTGGCGGTGCCGCTCGCGACCGCAACTCGGGCTTCGCATCCCTCCCGTTGCCGCTGGCGCTCGTGCCGGCGCTGCGCGGGTTCGACGTGTACGCGCAGGCGGCCATTGCCGATGCGGCGGCCCACGCCGGGCTGGCGTTCACTGCCGGGCTGCGGGTACGACTCGGGGACTGACGCGCGCAGCTCAGCGCGGCAGCGCTCTCAGTCGCGAGACTCGACGGGCTCGTGTTCTTGAACAGCGTCAACTCGGAGGCTAGTGGTGTGATTCATCCAGATTGACGTTTATCCCGTGGAAGCCCTTTGGCGAGGGCTAGGCGCGCCGCCGCTGGCAGATTGGTGGATCTGTTGAGGTGGCGCAACGACGCCATTCGCCGAAGGGAGCCGCGGGATAAG
>JANPER010000187.1:0-3346 GCA_031423015.1 Planctomycetota bacterium
GTGTGAGGATTCTGCGGATCGAGTCTCTGTCGGTGATGAAGGCAAGGAGACGACGAAGCCCGCCGCACTCGCAGAGGAAGACGTCGAAGTGGAACACGCGGCGCAAAAGGTCGGCCCAGGAGTAGCGTTTGCGCGAGGAGCACGGCTGGCGCCCGCGAGCGGCGTGGTGGTGGTCGACTCGGTGCCGTTCAGCGCCGACGACCGCGCGCGCCTCGGCGTCGACGAGCTGCGCTTCTCGGCGCAGGAGGGCGACCTCGTCGCGCGCGCCTGGCCGAGCGCCGTGCGCTTGCGCGAGGCCTTGGCCACGCTGCCGGCCCTGCGCGCGCAACTGCAGGCGACGCCCGCGCGGGTCCTGCACTTGAGCACGCACGCGATCCGCCGCGGCGTGGTGCCCTCGGCGTCGTTGCTGCTCCTGGCCGACGGCGCTTTGCCGCTCAGTTCGCTCACCGAACTGCCGCTCGATGGCGCCACGGTGTTGCTTAGCGCGTGCAGCACGGCGACCGGCGAGGCCCGCGGCGGCGAGGGCGACGCCGCGCTGCTGTGGGGCCCGCTCGGCGCCGGGGCGCGTTGCGTCGTCGCGAGCCTCTGGCCGGTGAATCAGCAGGCGACCTGCGACCTGATGGGGCAGGTGCACTACGCACTCGCCCGCGGCGCCAGCGAGCCGGCGGCCTTGCGCGAGGCGCGGCGCGCGCTCGCCAACGCCGAGAACTACGCGCACCCGCATTACTGGGCCGGGTTCGCGGCGTTCGGCGCGGCGCCGGTCGAGACGTCGACCCGGTGGGGGCGCGCGTGGTTGCCGGCCCTCGGGCTCGCGCTCGCCGGAGTCTTGTTCGGGATCTGGCGCTGGCGGGCGCGCCGTTGACACCCGCTTGCTGACTGGCGCCCGCGATCGTGTCGTGGCGCTTCGCTTGCCGGTTCAGTACTCCCTCGCTTTGCCTCGAGCGCCTCATTGTCGGCGCCTGTCACCGAGGTGCTGTCGCCGCGCCGAGTCTGGCCACGTCCGACGGCCGCGCGCGACTCCCCCGGCGGCCGGCGTGTGCTATGCTCCGACACCGGCAGCGACCGGATTGATGGACCGAGGGCTCTGTGCAGGGCGCGATGACGGATCGATCGACAATCACCTCCGGCAGAGAGACTCGCCTCGGCTGGCAGATCGCCGTGGCGGCTTTGGTGTTGATCACCGTCGTGGCCATGTGGTGGTCGTTGCGGTTCCTCACCGACGACGCGTTCATCTACTTCCGCTATGCCAGCAATGCTCTTCATGGGCGCGGCCTGACATGGAACCCCGCCCCGTTCCAGCCGGTCGAGGGGTGCACGAGCTTCGCGTGGACCATCCTGCTGTGGTGCGTATGGGAAGTCACCGGCGTCGAGCCGCCGGTGTCATGTCATTGGGCAGGCCTGGCGTTCGGCCTCGGCACGCTCGGGCTGCTGTGGATTGCGCTCGGTCGGGTCTGGCTGCCGGTCAAGCTCGAGTCGGCTCGCCAGCTGCTGCGCGCCGTGGCGCTGCTCGGCATTGCCGGCAATCGGGTGTTTGCGACCTGGCTGAGCTCCGGACTGGACACCGCCGTCTTCATGTTCACCGTCTGCTGGTGGGTACTCACGGCGGTGGGACTGCTCGGCAGACGCTTCCCCAACGCGATGCTCGCGGCGGCCGCGACCGCCATGACGCTGACGCGCCCGGACGGAATCCTGGCGCTGGCTGCCACTGTGGTCCTGATCGCTAGCGGCACAGGCCGGAGGCGTTGGCTCGGGCTTTGGCCGATGTCGGGCGTCGTCGCGCTCTTCGTCTGGCGACGCGTGACTTACGGCGAGTGGTTGCCCAATCCCTTCTATGCCAAAGCTGCCGCGCCGTGGCCTGAAGCGGGGCTGCGCTACGGGTTCTGCTTCGCCTTCGAGAACGGCACTTGGGCATGGCTCCTGGTGGCACTGACGTTCTGCGCCATCTCCTTGGTCTCGGTCGCCTTGGCCCTGAGCGGGCCGGTGGCGGGAGCGAGCGCGGCCCGCAGCCGGCTTTGGCAGGCGCGTGGTTGTCTTGCCGCCGTGAGCGTGGTCGTCGGCCATTGGGCCTACTACACATTTCGGATCGGCGGCGACCATTTCGAGTACCGGGTCTACGCCCATCTGGTCCCCGTCACGTTGTTCGCGGCGGTGCCGATCGCGGCGCGATTGTGCACGCGGCCGGTCGCGGCAGCGCTCCTG
This sequence comes from Planctomycetota bacterium, assembly GCA_031423015.1. GTDB lineage: Bacteria > Planctomycetota > UBA1135 > UBA1135 > UBA2386 > DATGPD01. The sequence continues at coordinate 2,200 of JANPER010000187.1, forward strand.
CTCGCCTTCGTCGTGTTGGCGCCTCAACCCATCGCGCTGCTGCAATGGCACGATCCCGGCCCGATAGCACCACGGCTTCCGACCATCCTGCAGCCGCTCGGCGCCGAGTTCGACGCGCAGCAGAAGTGGCTGGGCGAGCACTTCATTGGCTGGCGTCGCCAGACCATGGTGCGCTCGGTCGAGCTGTTCGTTCAGCAATATGGCACTCGTGCCGAGGGCGAGAGGATCTCGTTCGACGACCGCCCGGTGGTGATCGGTGCAGCGATGGGCGTGCTCGGCTGGGTCCTGCCGCACGTCGCCGTGATCGACTCGCTGGGTCTCAATGACTGGGTGATCGCACGCACGCCGGTGCAACCTCCGCCCGGTGGCGGTGACGCGCTGCTGGCCCTGTTCGATCGACTCGACCGCGACGGCGATGGCAAGCTGGCGGAGGCCGAACTGCAATCGGCATTCGATGGAGTGTTGCCCTTGCCAGCGGGTTCGAGCCGCGACGTGGCAGTGCAGCAGTTGCGCAAAGACCTCGATTGCGATGGCGATGGCGAGCTCACGCGGCGCGACGCGCTGCGCCTGAAGATCGACCGCGAGAGCCGCAAGATGGCGCACGAGCGCAGCGCGCCGCCCGGCTACCTGGAGGGCTTCCGCGCCAACGTGCACCGCGAGTCGGGGCGCTGGGTGGTCACGCCACGCTCGCCCCCGCTCAGCGATGCCGAGCTCACTGCCTACGAGCTGGCGTGGCGGGTCAAAGTGCGCGGGCGATAGCTGGCGAGCGGCGGCCGCGCGCGGGTGTCCCTCACAAGATGTCGAGGATGCCCGAGCTCTGGTTGGTGAGCGTCTCGACCGCAGCGCGGTAGTTCGCGTCGGTGCCGATCTTGAGCGATAGGTAGCTCAAGCTGCGTGTTCGTGCGGCGCGGCAGCGCCCCGAGTCGTCAGCGCGGGTAAGCGCGGGTGGAGGAGGTGAGACCACGACCCAGAGTGGTGATGGAGCGAGGCGAAGTTGCTCGAGTCCCTGATGGCGGGCAGAGTCTGGGCACGGGTCGGTGTGGCGACGACCTGGATCTCGACTGGAGGCAGGGCTGTCGACTCCGGCGCGCGCATCACGCGAACGGAAGCGGCTGCATCGGTGGAGGTCTGGCCGGGGCATGCGGAG
>JANPER010000188.1:0-35572 GCA_031423015.1 Planctomycetota bacterium
AGCTAGGAGTCCGCGCCACGGGACGAAACGTGCATCACCGAACACCGAATCTCATCGCGCGAGGCCGGCCTGAAACACGAGATGCGACACTTGGTGGCTGCCGTTTTGTCTGATTGCCTTCCCGTGACGCAGACTCCTAGGGGGTGCCGTAGGGACGCTCAGCGCGTGGCGGGCCGAGCACTTCCAACGCGACCACCGCCTGCGCCGCGGCGCGCGCATCGAAGAAAGACCTACGGGTCGGAGCATGCCGCACGACCGCCGCCTTGGTCGGCGTGTGCCCTAGATGCTGTGCAACCGACTGGCTCACCGCGGTCGGTACCACGCGACGGTGCTCGACTTCCTGATGCAACGCGCCCACGTGAGCCCCTTGGCCGCGCACAAACTCTTCGTCACCGGCATCAGGCTCGGCGTCCGCGTCCTCCGAGGGGTACACGCGGTCATCGTCGTCATCCGACGTCGCCGACGCGCGACGTGACCTCTCCATCGATCTCGGTGGTGGCGCGACGGTCTCCAGGCCGAGCATCTCCCGCAACTGCCGCGCAATCTCGTCCGCATTCTGCGGCACAGGGGTCCGCCCTTGCACCGGCGCTTGCTGGTGCTGAGTCTCCGACGCGTGTCGGCGCTCGGCAAGAGCCTCCATGTCTGGGCGCCGTCGCTGCTGCTGCTGCTGCTGCTGCTGCGCCCGCTTGGCCGCCTTGGCAACCGTCGAAGCGAGACCAGAGAACAACCAGATCACGATCACCACCAGCAGGATCGGGTTCTGCATCAAGAAGGAGATGAGTTGGTTCATCGCAGCTTCGCGTTTGGCCGAACTAAGGGCTCGACAAACAATAAGTACGCAGTTTGGGGTGAGTGCACGGCGTTTGTGGCAAGGCGCCCGCCGCAGTCGTATTCCAGGGACTACGCCGAGGACGGGCAACGCCGCCACGGACGTCATGGGCCAGCCCAAACTGTGAAGTTATTGTTTGTCGGGCCCTAAGCGCCCGACCTGCCCTCCGGGCCACCGCCCGGCGGCGTGCCAGCGATCTGGCCGCGCATCTTGGTGTCAGCCTCGATGTTCTTGAGGCGGTAGTAGTCCATCAGGCCGAGGTTGCCGCTGCGCAGCGCCTCGGCAATCGCCCGTGGAATCTCGGCCTCGGCGAGCACCACCTTGGCCCGGTTGGCCAGCACTTCCGCCGCGAACTCCTGCTCCGCGGCCACCGCCATGGCGCGGCGTTCCTCCGCCTTGGCCTGCGCGATGTTCTTGTCAGCTTCAGCCTGGTCGGCTTGCAGACGCGCGCCGATGTTGGCGCCCACGTCGACGTCGGCGATGTCGATCGACAAGATCTCGAACGCGGTGCCCGCGTCGAGCCCCTTGCTCAGCACCGTCTTGCTGATGTTGTCTGGGTTCTCGAGCACGTCCTTGTGCGTGTTGGCCCGACCGATCGTCGACACGATGCCCTCGCCGACGCGCGCGATGATGGTCTCTTCGGTGGCGCCGCCCACCAGGCGATCGATGTTGGTGCGCACCGTCACCCGCGCGCGCGCCAGCACCTGGATGCCGTTCTTGGCCATCGCCGCGATCTTCCGGCCCGGCTCGGCCGGCGCGTCGATGACCTTGGGACTCACCGACGTCTGCACCGCCAACAGCACGTCGCGGCCGGCCAGGTCGATGGCCGTTGCGCGCCGGAAATCGAGCCCGATCTGCGCCCGGTCCGCCGCGATCAACGCGGTGACCACGCGCATGACGTTACCCCCAGCGAGGTAGTGCGCTTCGAGTTCGCGCACCGTGATGGAGAGGCCCGCCTGCGTCGCCGTGATCAAGGCTCGCACGATCACCGTCGGGTTGACCTTCCGCAACTGCATGCCCACCAGGTTGAGGAGGCCCACGGGAGCCTTCGACAGCATCGCCTGGATCCACAAGTTCACGAACTTGAGGAGGAAGATCACCAGGAACAGAAACAGGAAAAGGAGGATCCCGATGATCCAGTAGGTCAGCTGGGTCTGGGCCAGCACGGTAGCAAGGGCGATCACGATGGTCGGCTCAGTTGGTTGGGGACTGTGAAGAATGCAATGGGTCACGGCTGACGGCGACGATCACGCGACTGCCCTCGACCGCGAGAACAGTGACCGGCGTACCAGCCTCGATGAGTTCACCGCGCGTCACCACGTCGACCCGACGGCCGCCGACGCGCGCGATGCCGGCCGGGCGCAGCGTGGTGTCGGCTACGCCAAACTGGCGCACCAGGGCTTGCAGTTCGGGCGGTGCCGCCATGCCGATCTCGGCGCGGCTCGGCTCGCGCAAGATGAGCTGCTGTCCGAGCTTGGTCTTTGGCAACGCCTTGAGCGCCAGGTACGCGACCAGGGGTGACCCGATGGCAGCAAGGCTCAGGAACGCAAAGCCCGCCAAGTTGCCGTGATGGGTGAACGCCAGCACAATGGCGCTCAGCAGCGACAGCGCCGCCATGCCGCCGAAGGCGCCGAGGCTGACGAAGAAGATCTCGGCGACGATGAGCGCCAGCCCAATCACGGTCAGCAAGAACAAAAAGCCGAGCGACACTTGGCCGCGTTCACCAGGCTTCCTGCCGACCTCGACGGCCGGTTCGACCACCACCTGCTGGTAGGCCAGGTGCAGCACGCGCACCGGCGTCCCCGCAGCGACGAAGTCGCCCCGCGTCAACGCGTCGAAGCGAGCGCCATCGGGGAATTCCACGATGCCCGAGGGCCGCAGATCGGTGGCGGCGACACCGACGCGGCCAACCAGATCCGACGACTTGCCGAGCGCGAACGCCGCGCCGGTTGCGGGAGCCGGTGGAATGAGCAGCACGCGGTTCATGAACGGAATCCGCGGCAGCATGCGCACGTAGCCCCAGAACGCCACGATGACCCCGACGGTAATCACCAGCAGGTTCAGCAGGTTGCGCGACAACAACTCGGACTCGGCCTGGTTGCCTGGAAGCACGAAGGTCTGTTGCGACAAGATCATCGCCGCCACCACCGACACGAGCCCGACAGCGCCGAACACGATGGTGCCCGGCAGAAAGAAGATCTCGACGGCGAGCGCGACCAGGCCCAACACCAACAGCACGATCTCGGTGAGATCGGCCAGGCCTACGAGAAAGCTGCCGAACATCGCCAAGCCCAGCAACGCCACGCCAAGCACTCCGGGCACGATGAAGCCAGGCGTCTTCATCTCCACCAAGAGCAACAGGATCCCGAGGACGATGAGCACTGGCTTCATCGCGTCGAGCCACACCACCGCCGACTCCGACCAGTTCTCCTCCATCACCAGCGTCGTCGCCATGCTGGTGAGGTACTCGTCACGCATCAGCTCCTCGAGGCTGGCGGCGCCGCCCTTGGCCATGCCGAGCTTGAGCGCCTCGTCGGCGGTGAGGACCAAGGGCCGCGACCCCAATTCGCGCTGCTCCTGGATCTTGATGCTTTGCGACTCGAGACCACGCACGTCGTCGATGGACAACAGTTCACTGACGAGGAGGCCGCTGCGGTCGACGTACTTCACCGAGAACAGCCGCAGCGTCGGGTCGACCATCGCCTCGACCGCCTTCAGCGAATCGCGATTCGCCCCACCGCGTGCTTCAACCAATGCGCGTACGTCAGCACGCATGGCGGCGTAGGCCTTGCGGCGCGCGTCGTCGTCGGGGATCTCAATGATCCCCCCCATCCCGTCGCCAAGTACCGGGGTAATCGCGCCAATCGATGCGCCTGGCGCGACGAAGACATCACGGCACGCGAGCGCGAGGTAGGCCCCGGCCGACAAGGCCTGCCGACGCACGAACGCTGCGGTGTGCATGCCCTCCGCACGGATCTGCGCCAGCACACTCTCGACCTCGCGCATCTCGGTGACGAGGCCGCCAGGCGTGTCGATGTCGAGAATCACGCGGGCCGCGCTGTGAGCCCGCGCCTCGGCGTAGCCGCGCCGGACGATGGCAGCCGTGGTCACGCCGACGACGCCGTGTATCGGGATGACCACCGTCTGCACCTCGGCGGGCGTCGTGTTGGCTGACTGCGCTGGCAGACCGCCCGTTGTCAGAAGTGCTTGAACGACGACGGCCACACAGAGCGCAGCTCGGCCGATCAGGAGTTGAGGAAGCATCAACACGCGCTTTTTCTCAATCGACGCACGACTACAGCATTAGCACAGCCAGCGGGAAATCCACGGGCACACGCGAGACGACAACGAAAAACCTGACCGCGTCGAATTGTGTTGACGCTCCAGCGCACGCTTCCACAATCCTCCCCCTTGCTTCGCGGCCGGTTCGCATGTGCGATGCACTGCGCGATGCACTGCGCGACGGCAACACCACCCCGGCGGCCGAGTAAGCCCGAAATCAGGCGATGACCGATACCCCCGTTCAGAGTCCCACCCCGGCACCGGCGCCGGCCCCAACCAAACCGGCCCCGCCCCACAAGCACCGCCCAAACAGCGTGCTGATCCGCCCCTGGCCGAAGGTCATCTTCTTCTACCCCAGCGCCGTGGCCGCGCTGCTGCTGTGGTTCTACTCGATGCTCAAGGCCGAGGGATCGACGACCGGGGTCTCCGGGCTTGGCGACGCGTTCCTCATCGTGTTCTTCGTCAACCTGCTGGTCTTCAGTTTCGACTTCTCGCGCATCAAGACGATCACCATCGTGCTCGGCGTGATCGCGGTCGGGTTGGGGTTGGCTTGGGCGAACACCGCGTGGGGAGTCTGGGCGGGACTCGCCAACCTGTGGGAGCAGATCGACGTCCGGATGAACACTCAGTTCTTCGGCTTCGTCGCCGGCTTCTTCGCCCTCATCTTCTTGCTGGTGTTGATCAACACCCGGTTCAACTACTACGAGGTGAACCATCGCGAGATCCTGCACCACCAGGGCTACCTGGGCGACATCACCCGCGTGCCAACAGCGGGCCTGCACCACAACAAGGAGATCTACGACGTGCTCGAGTTCTTGCTGCTCAGGAGCGGTCGATTGATCTTCTACCCCGCATCCTCGCGCAACGCGATCGTGATCGACAACGTGATCAACGTGAACCGCATCGAGTACCGGATCAAGGATCTGCTGAGCGTGATTGCGGTGCGCGAGATGGAAGACGCCCCGAGCGAGGAAGCCGACTGAGACGCTCTGCCGTCTCATTCCTGCCTTGGACTTGTCCGACAAGCCGCTAGACTGCGGCACCCGATCGATCTCATCGCGAGAGTGGCGGAACTGGTAGACGCGCAGGACTTAGGATCCTGTGGGGTGACCCGTAAGGGTTCGAGTCCCTTCTCTCGCACCATTTGCACCATCGGCGGCGCGCGCACGCGGCTGCCGGCGGCGCGGTGGCAAGTTCGCTGCCGAAATTGGTCGGCTGAGACTTGCCGCGGCCGCCGCGAACTCTAAACCACTGGTCCCATGACGCATGTGATCGCGCAACCCTGCATCGACGTTAAGGACAAGGCCTGCGTCAACGTCTGTCCGGTCGATTGCATCCACGGCAAAGACGAAGACAAGCAGCTCTTCATCAACCCCAACGACTGCATCGACTGCACCTTGTGCGTCGACGCCTGCCCCGTGAGCGCAATCTTCGCCGAAGAGGATCTGCCCAGCGAGTGGAAGAACTACACCAAGAGCAACGCCGACTACTTCAAGAAGAGCTGAGCGGCGAGGACGCGCGGCGCCGCCGCTTCAGTCGTCAAGCACGCTTTGCGCCCTTGGGCGAGGCCGGGCAGCAGCGCCTGAGCCGCGCCGGAGTTGCGATCGTCGGTATTGGCGCGCTGGGCACGAATTTGGCCAGCACGATGGTGCGCGCCGGAGTTGGCACGGTCTGGCTCATCGACCGTGACGTCGTCGAATTGCACAACCTGCCGCGGCAGGTTCTGTTCGACGAAGAAGACGTGACGCGCGGCACACCCAAGGCGGTCGCGGCGCTCCACCACCTCAAGCGCGTCGACAGCCAGTGCCAGCTGATCGCCGTGGTTGACGAATTCAGAGCCTCGACTCTGGACGACCTGCGCGCCGCCCCGGACCTGATCCTCGACGGCACCGACAACTTCGCCACGCGCTACCTGATCAACGACCTCGCCCTGCAGCGCGAGATCCCGTGGATCTACGGTGCAGCCCTAGGCAGCGAGGGGATGGCGATGGCCATCCTGCCGGGGCGCACGCCGTGCCTACGCTGCATCCTGCACGAGCCACCCACCAACAGCGAGGCGGGCACCTGCGAGACCGAGGGCATCTTGGCCCCCACCATCGGCATGGTCACCGCGTTCCAGTCGGCGCAGGCGCTCAAGATCCTGAGTGGGCAGCTGGACAGCGTCGCCCGTGGCGTGTTCGTGGCCGACGTCTGGCGGGATCACTACGGGATGCAGCTGCAGAACGCGACCGTCGCCAGTGACTGCCCGAGTTGCCAGACACGCACGTTCCCGGCGTTGAGCAGCCAGGACGACGTCACGGTCAGCCTCTGCGGGCGCGACGCCGTGCAAGTGCGACCTGGCAAGGGCCAGGCCTTCGATCATGCCGCGTGGCTCGCGCGCTTGCTGAGCGCTGGCACCAGCGTCGAGCAGACGCCGCACTTGGTACGCTTCGTGGCCGACGGCAGTCGCTTCAGCGTCTTCCCTGACGGCCGCGCGCTCTTGTTCGGCGTCGCCGATCCAAAGCGCGCCCTGTCACTCTACGATCGCTGGGTTGGCGGCCGTTGATCGCGCGAGCCGCGCCGCGCCATGATCTACCTCGACCACGCCGCAACCAGCTTCCCCAAGCCCCCCGCGGTGCTGGCCGCAGTCGAGCACTGGTTTCGTGACATCGGTGTGAGCGCGGCGCGCGGCGACGGCGCGCGCTGCCGCGCCGCGAGCACTCTGACCGAGAGCGTGCGCGCAGCCCTGGCGAAGCTGTGCGGCGTGCGGCGCGAGCGCGTCGCGTTCACGTCGGGCGCCACCGAGTCGGCCAATCTGTTGCTGCGCGGCCTCCTGCGCGCGGGCGACCGTGTCGTCACCACCGCAGCCGAGCACAGCGCGGTGGCGCGACCGCTGCGCGCACTCGAACGCGAGCGTGGCTTGCAGCTCGAGATCGTACCCGTCGATCGCCACGGCGAGGTCGACCCAGCCGCCGTTGAGCGCGCGCTACGCGCACGACGCACGCACTTGTTGGTGCTGAACCACGGCAGCAACGTCACCGGGGTCGTGCAGGACGCAGCGACGCTGTGCGCGCTGGCGCGCGCCCAAGGCTGCTGGTCGGCCCTTGACGCCAGCCAGACAGCCGGCGTCCTGCCGCTGTCGACGCTGGGCGCCGACGCCTGCTTCGCCTCGGCACACAAGAGCCTGCTTGCACCACCTGGCCTGGGGTTTCTGGCCGTGGGCGATGGCCTCCAGTTGACGCCTGGCAAACAGGGCGGCACCGGATCCTCAGTGGCGCTCGACACGCAACCAGTCACCTGGCCGGAAGGCTTCGAGCCAGGCACACCGAACGGCCCGGCGATCGCTGGCCTCGGCGCCGCGCTGGCCTTCATCGAAGCGCGCGGCGCGCATGCCCTGCTGCGCGACGAACTCGCGGTGGTAGATGCCCTCCGCACCGCGTTGGTCGACCGACTTGGCGCTCGCGTCCGCCTACTTGGCCGCGCCGCCGGCGCCCGCGTCGCGGTGGTCAGCTTTACGCTGCAAGACCTGGATCCCGCCGAGGCTGGGCTCGTGCTCGACGCTGCTGATATCCATGTGCGCACGGGCTTCCACTGTGCGCCATGGATCCACAAAGACATCGGCACCACGCAGGGCGGCTGCATCCGCGTCAGCCCCGGGCCGTTCATCGCGACAAACGAAGCTCTGGCGGTGGTGCAGGCACTCGCTCCGTGAGGAAGCGAAACAGCCGGTCGGCGATGAGGAAGAACTTGTCGCTGCTGCTCTCGATCCCGCGCGGCAACGGCAACCGCTCGTCGCGTTGCAGCCGTGCATGCACGTGATTGCTGCCGGCGAGCAACGCGTCCAGCAACAGATCGTTCCACGCCGCGTGCCACACCAGCGACGGATGCGCACCACCACGCCACAGCGCATCCTCGATCTCGCGTGCTACCGAGGCTTGATCGATGTGTTTGTCGAGCGCGAGCGCAGCGATGCGAGCGCCACGCGCATCCAGCGATCCCAGCCGCGTGCGATCGACGACGCCGCCGGTAGCCCAATCGAACCACAGTCCCGCGGGTCGCGCCTGCAAGGCGGCGGCCAAGCGCGACACCGCGGCCGCGGGTGGCTGATCGACCATTGCGCGCCACGCGAGTGCCAGGGCCACTGCGTCCACCAGCACCGGCTCACGCGACCACAGCTCCCACTCGGCCACGATCGTCGGCCACGGAGTCGCCAGCGCGTAGCCCGCCACCAACGGCAACCGCGTGCGCTCGTCGATCAAGACTTCGGGCGTCGGCCCGAGCAGCCCCTTGGCCCGCAACTCTTGCAGCGCCCTTGGGAACGCGGCCAGCGCCGCGCGTGCATGCGGGTCTCGCACGACCAGGTCATCCAGCCGAACTCCAGCTCGGCCAAGATGCAGGGCCGCCGCCACGCGCACGTCCCTCGGCGTCGCGGGGTGCTGCACGAGGTCGCGCGCCGCGTTCAGCAAATCGTCAGCGATCTTGCCGTCGCGACCCAGGAAAGCGGCGCGCAGGATCAAGCCCTCCTGCATCGATGCGCGCTCGCCGCGCACCGTATCGAGGGCGCGGTGCAAGGCCTCCACCGACAGCGTCCCGCGGACAGCACTGGCAACCTGTTCACCGATCGCCGACGAACCGCGCGTGTTGCTGCCTTCGCCTCGGCCGCCAACCGCCGGGATCACGAAGCGAGCGCTCGCTAGCGCCGCCGCCACGGCGAGGATGCTGCCTGCCCGTTCTTCGAGGGCGAGCTGCTCGATCGCCGGCGCCGGCACCGATCGCATGGGCCGGACCGCCAAGCACAGCAAAGCCAAGGCGGCGTCATCGACACTCCGCGCCTTGGCTGTCGCAATCTCCGACAACCAAGCGTCCGCGTCGGCATCCCGACTGGCGGCGGCCACCGCCCCGATCAAGACCCAGCGATTCGCTCGGTTGGTCTCGCTTCGCCAGGCAGCGCGCAGCGCTGCCGCCACGGGCGGCCCGATCCGCTCAGCCAAGGCCCAACCATCCGCCCAGCGTTCCACCGACTCCTGGTGCAGCAGGCGGTGCACGGCTGCCGAGAAACGCGTCGCTCGCATCACGCACGAGAGGTCGGCCGCGTCGACTGAACCGGCTGCCTGTTGAGCCTGAAGGGACGTTCCTCCGATACAGACGCAGAGAAGAAGGCGCCCCAAGGCGCTCGTCCTGGGCATCTGCGAAATCGTCTGCGCACCCGTCGACCGCGTCATGACCGAAACCGGCATACCCGCCGCTGACAACGACGTCGAGGCCCTGATCCTCGGCGACACGTTCGCGACCGACGAAGAATCATGCATCACCGACGCGGCGGGCCGCGAGGTCACGATGCGCGGCGATCTGCAGCAGATGCCACTCGCCGACGTGTTCCAGTCGCTGGGCATGTCGAAGATGGAAGGCATCCTGCGCGTCCGCAACGTGGTGGAGCAGCGCGAGATCTACTTCCGCGACGGGTTGGTTCGAACCTACATCCCCACCCGGGTCGAGCTGCGCCGCATCGGCGTGCAGCTCGTGCAGGGCGGGTTGATCACGCCCGAGTCGCTCCGCGCCATCCTGTTCGAGCAGAAAAAGTCGCGCCGCCACCTGCGCGAACTGCTGGTCGAGCACCGGGTCCTGCCCGAGGCCGAAGTCGACGGCCTGTTCGAGCATCGCGCGGCCGAGGAGCTGTATGGGCTCTTCACTTGGACGCAGGGCAGCTTCGAGTTCTACAAGGGGCCGCCCAGCGATCCGGTCGTACAGGCGCGCTTCGATGAGCTGAAGGCCTACGACACCAACGTCGTGCTGATGGAGGTGGCGCGGCGCTCGGATGAGTGGGAGGTGATTCTCGACGCCATCCGCTCGATCGACGAGCTGGTGATCGCCATCGAGGGCAGCGAAGATCAGGTCCAAGGCGACCACCTGGACATGGTGCGGGCGCTGGATGGACGGCGCACCATTCGCATGCTGGCGCCGTCCACGCTGTTCGGCTTGTTCGAACTGAGCCGCATCGTGCGCGACCTGCTCCGCGACGGTCACGCGCGCTTCGCCACGGTGCCGGAGGCCACCGATGCGGTGCGGCAGTTCCTGGGGCACGGGCGCAAGAAGCTGGCAAACGCCCTGCTGGAGGCGCTGGCCGCCCGCTCCGAAGGGCACAGCTATGCCGACCTGCACGCCATCGCCACGTTGTTCCAAGAGGCCGGCGAGCAACGCCGCGCAGCGGCGACTCTGCTCAGCGCCGCGCGCGAAGCCGAGGATCCCGCCTCGGCGTTGGAGATGCTGCGCGACGCCCGCGCGCTGGCCCCGCGCGCCTGCGAGGTGTTGGAGCAGCTGCGCGAGTGCCTGATCAAGCTGGCCGATCCTGAGCGCGAACAAGAACTGCGCCAGATCACTGACGATTACTGCAACGCGCTCATCGAGGACGGCCGTCTCGCCGACAGCCTCACCATCCTGGAGCAGCTCGAGGCCGACCAGCCCGGCGATCCTCGACTGGCGTTTCGGCGCGCGATCATCCTGCACAAGCTCGGCCAGCGCGACGAAGCGGTGGCGGGCCTCATGGCGCTGGCTGAGGAGTTCAAGGCGCACAAGCAGCGCGACCAGCTCGTCGTTGTCTACGAGCAGGTACTCAAGATCGACCCACGGCGGCGCGATGTCACCCGCGCTCTCAGGTCGCTGCAGGCCACGCGCCTCGTACGTCAGCTGCGAATTGCAGCGATCGCGGCAGTGACCATCGCTGCTGGCACAGCCGGAGTCACCACGTGGCGCAACTACCGACAGGCCTCGATTGCGCAGAAGACAGTCACCAAGGTGGCGAATCTGCTCGCGGACGACGATATCGCCGGCGCGCTGCAGGTCGTAAGAGACAGCCAAGCGCGATCGATGGCGTCAGAACACCTCGCTGAGCTGACAGCGCTGATCGATGCCTACCACGACACGCAACGCGAGAATGCTGCGCGCGCGCAGTCGGTCCAGCGCCGGACGCTCCTGGCAGACGCCGCCAGCAACTTCGAGCGCGGTGATCTGGAAAAAGCACTGGAGACCTACGCCGTCGTGCTGCGAGACGGCCCCGAGGCGCAGCAGAACGATCTGCGCGGGGTCGTGCGCGCGCGCTTCCAGAGCCTGCTCCCCACGGTCGAGCGGCTCGCTCAGGAACTGCCCTACGCCCTGCCGCCAGCGCCGGGACCGACGATCGACTCGAGGGCTCGCCGTCAGGCGATCGAAGACCTGCAGACGCACTTCCAGGATGCCGACCTCCTGCGCGCCCGCGCCTGCTTGCGCGCCATCGAACACGAGGTGTGTCGCGCCGCGATCGATCAAGACACCAGCACACGTCTCACCAGGGCGTGCACCAGCATTGTCCGGACATTCGGATTGGCCGACGTGCGGCGGACTGCCTACCAAAGCCTGGAAGCCAACGCCGAGGTCGGCCGCCGGCTGCACCCGCTGGTGATGCAAGCTGCCGAACACGAGGCAGAGCAACGCTACAGACAGGCGGCTGAGGTCTATCGCACGCTGGTCATCGAACACCCACACGAAGACGACCTCAAGGCTGAGTTCCGCAGCCGCGGCGCCCGCTCGGGCAAGATCGCAGATGGCCTCGACGCAATCCGTACGGCAACGGCCGCCGGCGAGGCCGAGGTCGCCTGGAAGGCAATGACCACGCTGCAGGCCGAGTATCCGGACGTGCCTATCGACCAGCTCGTGCGGCTGCCACTGACCATCGACAGTAGCCCAAGTGGCGCAGGCGTGTGGATCGGCCAGCAGCGCGTCGGCGCCACGCCGCTGCGCACGACGTTTGCGCCAGCCGGTGACAGCGCGATCCGCGTTCAGTTGGATGGTTACGAAGTCGAGAGCCCTACCGTAGCTGCGCGTGAATATGGCCAGATCCGGATCACGCTCGTCAAGACTCCGGCCTGGTCAGTGACGCTGGATGGCGCAATCACGCAGACGCCGGCCACCGACGGCAAGCAAGTCGTGTTCGCGGTCGATCGGGCTGGTCACGCGAGCGGCATCGGGCTCCGCGACGGGCGCCGCCTGTGGAACCTGGACAGCAGCGAACTCTCCGGCCTACTACCGCGCCCGGTCGTCTTTGGCCGAATCGTTCTCATTGCCTCGGTCGACGGGATGCTGCGCGGCGTGCGCGTCGACGACGGCACTGTGGTTTGGCACCGCCCGGGGCTCCCGGTGGAAGTCAGTCCGATCGGACGCGACGACACGTGGTTCGGCGTGACGAACGATCGCCGGCTCGTGGCCGTGGAGGCTGCCACCGGCAATGTGCGCTTTGATGTGCCCCTGCCGCACGTTCCTTCCGGGCTTGCCATCGACGATCGGACGGTTGGCTGCACGCTGAACAATGGAGTGGTCCTCGGCCTGGACGCACACGATGGCAGCGTGCGCTGGCGGCAGACCATCGACCAGGTCGTGGCCGCACCCCCCACCAGCGACGCCGGCGTGTTCTATGTCGTCGGGGAAGAGGGACACGTCGGCGCGTTCGACGCCGCCACCGGGCAATTGCGGTGGCAACAAACGCTCGGCTCCCTTGTCGCGGTGTCAGCGGTGAGTCACCGTAGCCTCGTGTTGGTCGCCAGCGATCACGAAGTCATCGCGCTAAACAGCCGATCCGGCGCGGTCGAGCGTCGGATCGCCGTCAACGACAGCATCTCTTCACTGGGCCAGCACGAGCACCGCGTGATCGTGGGCACAGCCAAGGGCACGGTGATCGCCTTCGATAGTCAGGACGGCCGAGAACTGGTTCGCATGCACGGGCCGGGTCGTGTCAGTGCGCCGCCGCTCTGCGTCGGCGACTGGCTGGTGGTGCCGTTTGAGGGCAAGGCGCTGCACGCCTACCAGAACCTGCCGTGAGGTTTCTACCAACCGTCGCGCGTAGCCCACGGTCGTTGGACGATCCGTCGCACAAAGTCGACGGTCGAGGCGGAGCCGGCCGGCTTACGCCAACCACATCGGTCGTCGCCGAACGGGCGGTAGCAGCGGCCCAAGCGACCGAGCAACGGTCCAACGAGTGGACCGCGATGTGAGACGAGCAGCCGGCAAAGCTCCTCCACAGCGCTGGCCCGACAATTGCGTCAAAACACTTTCGTCGGTTGCCCCGCCTGATCACAACTCGCAGTCACTTCGAATGTCTCGCCCCTCTCTGACCACCATTTTGGCCCTGACTCTCTTGGCAGGCTGCTCCAATCACCACTCGCAGAGCACGCCGACAACGCCAGCCCGCCTCCCAGGCCCGCCCTTGGTGCGATCCGACCGCGAGGTCTTCGAAGGAGCGCCGCCACCAGCGCCCGACGACTCTGCCAGCGGCGGCGGGAGTGTGGGCAATGGCAGTCCCCGGCCTGGCGTTGGCATTGGCAATGGCGGGAACGGCGGCGGCGGGAAGGGTGCCCCGGTCCCCGAGCCAACGACGATTCTCCTCGTCGGCACCGGCCTAGCGGCCGCCGCCTTCTCGCGGCGCCGGCGCAAGCCCGCCAGCGACGCCTGATCAGGTCGCAACTCCATGACGCTTGGATCGCCGGCATCGGGGCATCCGGCTTCGAGGCGGACCGATTCGGGCCAGGGCCACACCAAGAATGAGCACGCAGTTTGGTCAGGCCCTAAGCTGCGGACATGGTGAATCGCCGAGCCGCCGGGCAGATCACAGGCGCGTTCGCAGCCCTGCTGGCGAGCTGCGCTGGTGCGGCCGGGGATCACGCAGTGGCATCCCAAGCATCGGACACCGGCGAGCCGACCGAAGCGTGTTTCCGCCTGATCCAAAGTCCGCCTCACCTGTGGCCAACGACCCTGCCCGCCGTCTTGCGATATGGCAGCGCTGCTTCGCCAGGCCTCGAGCATGCACTTCGCGAGTCGCCGCATGCGCCGGGAGCGCCCGCGGTGGTCGCCGCGCTCGGCAAGGTCGGAAAGCCGGACTGTGTGGCGTTGCTTCGTGCCAGTCTGCGCGACGCCAACGAGGTCGTCGCCACCGAAGCCGCGCTCGCGCTCGGTCGTCTGCGGGCCGAGGACTCCATCCCTGACCTACGAGCCACCATGCGAGACTGGACTCGCACGCCACTCTTGCGCACGGCTGCCGCGGCGGCGATCACCGCCCAACAGCCTGATCCTGAAGCCACCGAGTTCTTGTGTGACTTGATCCTGGCCGGGTCACCGCAGGGGCGCGCCCGGGGTCAGGCTTTGCAGTTGCCCGTCGATCGACCGCGCTGGGCATTGGAACGTAACGTCGCGATCGAAGCATTGCAGGCCGCCGCAGGCGCTGAGGCTCTTGACCTGGACGCGGACGCGTCTTGGCCTCGACTCCTCGATGATGTAAAGCGCGCACGCGCACGCCTCGGGGTAGCCCGGTGATGCGAGCGATTCTGGGCGTCCTGTGGGGCTTCCTGTCGTACCTCCCCGCACAGCAAGAGAGCCCGAGCGCGGAACGCGTCGAACGCGACTACGAGCATCTCATGGCTGGCCTCGAGCCCTCCGCTGACCCGCTACCCGGGCGCCTGCAGCAGATCGAAGCGATGCACGCCTTTCTGCACCGGCACGAAAGCGAGGGCACGCACGATCGGGTTCTGAAGGTGCGAAACCGCCTCGGCACCGCCCTTCTGCACGCCTGCGAATTCGAACGCGCCCAAACTCAGTTCGAAACAGTGTTGGCCAAGGCACTGCCGGCGCAGCACGACTTCGTTGGACGAGCCCGTTACGGCCAGGCACAGGCACTCGAGCTGCTCGACAAACCGGAAGAGGCGCGCAGCGTACTGAAGGAGATCATCGAGGTTCATGCTGGCCTGCGATATGCGCGCTACGCCAAGACCGCGCTTGCGCGCCTCCAAGAAGGTGTCACGAAAGCGGGCGCCGGAGAGTCAGCACCCGAACTCGGCAAGGATCTGATGGTGGACCTCGACGGTCATCCACACCGTCTACAGGTCGGCTCGGGGCACGCGATCATGTTGGTGTTCTGGTCGCCCGACGTGCCTGCGTCGATCACGCGTCTGCAGGCGGCCGTGGAGGCATGGCAACGCGGGGGCGGCAATGTCCAGGCGGTGCTAGCGCTGGCCGTTGCCGCATCGAGCACTCAGGTCGAACAAGCCCGCAAGGCGTACCTGCTCACCCCACCGATCGTGCTCTGCGTCGACGAGTTCGTACACCCAGCCTTGCTCGCCTACCGGGTGACCAAGCTGCCGACCGTCGTCGTGGTGGCTCCTGATGCCACGGTGGTCGGACGCGACTTGCCAAACAGGACGATCGAGGACCTGGCACGCACTCTGCGGTGATGTCGCGGGCCAGCCCAAGGGGAAAAGTCACCCCTTGCCGTGTCTCACGGACCACGATTGCCCGCTTGCATTTCCGCGCCGTTCCCTAGGCTTGGGACTCAGCCCCGCTTCTCGAGCGGCACGTAGCTGCGCGTGGTCGCGCCCATGTAGATCTGGCGCGGCCGCAGGATCCTCGCGTCGGGATCGCGGTGGTACTCCAACCACTGCGCGATCCAGCCGGGCAGCCGGCCGAGCGCGAAGAACACGGTGAACATGTCGATCGGGATGCCCAGCGCCTGATAGATGATGCCGGAGTAGAAGTCGACGTTCGGGTACAGCTTGCGCTCGATGAAGTAGGCGTCCTTCAGCGCGATCTCCTCCAACTCCATGGCGATCTCCAAGAGCGGACTCTTGGTGCCCATGCGACCGAGCACGTCGTGGCACGCCTTCTTGAGGATGCGCGCGCGCGGGTCGTAGTTCTTGTAGACCCGATGGCCAAACCCCATCAGGCGCACGCCGCTCTCCTTCTTCTTGGCCAGCTCCATGAACTCCTTGGCCGAGCGCTTGCCGTCGCGGATCGACATGAGCATCTCGATCACCTGCTGGTTGGCGCCGCCGTGCAGCGGCCCCCACAGCGCGGAGATACCAGCCGACACGCTGGCGAACAGATTGGCCTGCGAGCTGCCGACGGTGCGCACCGTGCTGGTCGAGCAGTTCTGCTCGTGATCGGCGTGCAGAATGAGCAAGAGGTCGATGGCCTTCGCCATCACCGGGTCTGGCTGATAGTTCTCGCAGGGCGTCGCGAACATCATGTGCAACAGGTTCGACGCGTAGTCGAGCGAGTTGCGCGGGTACATCGACGGCTGACCGATGCTGTGCTTGTAGGAGTACGCCGCGATGGTCGGCATCTTGGCGATCAAACGCACCGCCGTGGCGCGCCGCGCCTGCGATGGATCGTCGTACTTGAGGTCTTGGTAGAAGGTCGACAAGGCCCCCACCATCGCCGCGCACACCGCCATCGGGTGCCCAGCCTTGGGCAGCGCCGAGAAGAAGCGCTTCATGTCCTCATGGATCATCGTGTGGTAGGTGATCTCATGCTGGAACTCGTCGGTTTCCGCCTTGTTGGGCAGCTCGCCGCGGATGAGGAGCCACGCGACTTCCAAGAAGTTGCTCTTCTCGGCCAGCTCCTCGATCGTGTAGCCGGCGTAGCGCAGCACGCCCTTCTCGCCGTCGAGGAACGTGATCTTGCTCATGCACGACCCCGAGTTCCCCAACCCCGGGTCGTAGGTGATGAGCCCGGTCTGCGCGCGTAGCTGGCGGATGTCGATCGCGGCTTCGCCTTCGCTGCCCACGATGATGGGCAGGTCGATCTCAGTGTCGCCGTACACGAGGCGCGCGGTCTTGGGCACAGAGTGGGTCATCTCGGGATCCTGAGGTGCGGCGGTATGCATCCGTTGGTCTTTTCGGCAGCCTGGGTCGTCGAAGAAAACACGACCCGCAGGCCGCCGACCCGTCGCCGCACCGGCGTGAGGTCAGCGAACGGGACGCGCTCGCACGCGCAACGAGACCGCCGGGGGGAGCGATCGCCGTTTGCACGCGGCGCAAGGTTGCCGCAGCGACCAAGGTGGGTCAAGAAGCGGGTCGCACGTCCAGCGCAACCGAGACCCGGTCGACGACGGTTGGCCGAGGTCAGGGCTGGTCGCCGACCGCGGCCAAACTGGCCGCTCTGCGACGCGCGGTGCTGCGACCTCGCGTCGAGCCTTGCCTCCTGCCACCATAGTCGGCGCCGATGTCTCTGCTCTCCGACCCGCCGATCGCCGACCAGCTCGGCGCCTCCTCGCCCGAACCGGACGGCCAGCCGGGCAACCAGCCGCCGCGAGGGGTCGCGGGGTCATGACGCGGGTCGAACTCGACCACCACGCGGTGGCTCGCTCGCTGCGCCTGTCGGTCATCGAGGGCTGCCTGTTCGCGTTGATGGTCGGCTTTGGCGAGACCTACGTCACGGCCAACGGCATCGCGCTCGGCGCCACCGCCAGTCAGCTGGCGCTGCTCATCGCGGTGCCCCTACTCGGTGGAGGCGTGGGTCCGGCCATCGTGTTGTGGGCGATGCGGCGCGGGGCGGCTCGCCGGGTGGTCTGCGCGCTGGGCGCGCTGGGCCAGGCGATCACCGTGCTGCTGATGGCCTACACCAACCTGACGCAGACGATGGACGTGGGGCGGCTCATCGCACTCTTCACCATCTACCAAGTGTGCGGTCAGGGCAGCGGCACGGCGTGGTCGTCTTGGTATGGCGATCTCGTGCCCAGCGCACGCCGCGGCGCCTACTTCGCCGGCCGTTCGCGCCTCATTCACCTGGCCACGTTCCTCGGCCTGTTGGGCGGCGGCGCCACGCTACAGGGTCTCGAACCCGAGACGCTCGGCCGCGGCTTCGCGCTCGCGTTCGGCATCGCCGGCGTCGGCCGCCTGATCAGCGCCGCCCTGCTCTGGGCGTCGCCCGAGCCGCCGCTCGGCAGCATGGTGCGCACGCGGGCGTTCGGCGTGTTCTTCCAAACTGAGCGCGGCCGCACCGCGCGCGTGCTGCTGCTCGGGAGCGCCGTGTTCCAGGCGGCGGTGTACTACTCGAGCCCGTTCTTCGCGCCCTACATGCTGAGCGAGCTGAAGCTGAGCTACTTCGAGTACACGGCCGCCATCGGCACGCTCACCGCCTTCAAGTTCGCCTGCATGCCCTGGTGGGGTCGCGTCGTCGACCAGCGCGGCCCGCGCTTGGCGTTCGGGCTGGGGATTCTCATGGCTGGGCTGTCGCCGCTTGCGTGGCAGTGGATCGACAGCGTACCCGGCGTGCTGATGGCCCAAGCGTTCTCCGGGTTCGCCTGGGGTGGCTACGAAGTGGCGTTGTTCACGGTGATGCTGCACTGCTCACGGCGCAGCGCGCGGCCGCACCTGTTCGCGGCGCAGACCTTCGGCAACTCGCTGGGCCAGTGCGCTGGCAGCCTCATCGGCGGGGCGCGCCTTGGCGTCGACTCGTACGTGCAAGTGTTTGCGCTGGGCACCATCTTGCGCGTCGGCGTCGGCCTCACCATGGTGACGATCCTCGCCAGCCGCCCCGGCCTGTTCCGAAGGCGCATCGCCATGTTCTTCCGCGTCGTCGGCTACCGACCCGGCCTGGGCGTGGTGCATCGGCCGATCGAGGAGCCGAGTCGAGAGACGACGCCGCGCGACCGCGACTGAGCGCGCCTGCGCGGCGGCGTTCACTCACCGATACTGCACGCGGAGGCCGCGCGTCGCGAGCAAGCCCGCCGGGTTGGCCCCTGGGGCGAAGTACGCAACCATGTAGTACAGGTCGAAAATGAAGGGCGGCGCATCGAGCACGGGGATCGTCACGCGCATGCTGCCGGCGGCGGACGTCGAGCCCGACAGCACGACGAGCAGTGTCGCCGGATCGACGTTCTGCACGCAGCCTAGCATGCCGAGGAAATCGAGCGGGATCGCCGACGGTGTCAGCGCGATCTCGAGCACGGCCGCCGTGTTCGGCACCGCTCCCACGAGGTCGATGCTGTGGAACTCGTGGCCGGCGTAGGGCGGCTCGGGCGCGGCGATCGTGCCGCCGCAGCCGGTGCCGTACGCCACGTTCAGCGCGTCGGCGGGATAGGTCAGGTGCTGGGCGTAGATCGATGCCGCGGTGTTGCCCGACGGAAAGAACACCTCTTCGTGCGGGTGCGCGAACGCGAAGCGGCGCGCCGCGGTGTCGAAGGCGATGCCCGGCCCGCCAAACGTGGCACCGAAACCGCCGGTCGTCGGCAAGGCCGGGTAGCTCTGCGCTTCCACCGTCGACGCCGTGTAGCCCAAGCGCTTGACGTGCATCGTGCCGGAAGACTGGCGATAGATGAGGCCCCAGTGCGAGGTGGTCAGCGAGTCCGCGGCGACGTCGCCGACGGCGAACACGCCCGCCGCGTTGCTGTCGACGACGCGAATCTCCTTCAGCACTGGGCTCGCGCTGCTTTCGCTCCAATCAAAGCGCTGCGCGCCGATCTCGAGCCCGTTGCCTAGCGACAGCGTCGTGTTCTGTTGCTGCCAGGCCACGAGGTAGCGACCGTTGGCGCCATCGACCTTGGGCCGCAGCTTGTGCACCGGGCCGCCGGTGTCCGGGCCGAGCGTCCCGACCCCAGCGACGATGCCGGTCGCGGTGACGCGCGACCCCTTGAGGTCGAAGTCGTCGCCCGAGATCGTCTTGTCCTCTTCCTGCCAAGCGGCGATCCACGAGCCGCCGCTGCCGTTGGCCAGCGCGCTCACGGTGGGTTGCTCGCGCCGAAACGTCGTGCCCGCCGGCACAGGGCTGAGCGCGAACGCGGCACCGATCGTGCCGGCGGTGGCGTTGACCAGCCGGCCGACCACTTCTTGCGTGGTGTTGCCGATCCTGTGGCCGTAGACCACGAGTGCGCTGGTGCCGGCCGAGCCACCGATGTCGGGCGTGCTGAAGAACTCGCCCGCGGGCGGCGTCAGCGTCAGCGTGGTGCCGCTGTTCAACGTCGTGTTGCCGCTCGCGTGCAGGTAGACGAGCACCGACGTGACCGGCGTGGTGCCAGTCGTACGCGAAAACGCGAGCGCGTACTTGGCGCTGCCACCGACGTAGGACACGTTGCCGGGCACCGCCGTCTTGCCGACGCCGATGTTGCTGAACACCAGCGTCAGGCTGCCGAACGCCGCCGTGGTGACATAGGCCAGCGTATCGACATCGCTGTTCCCGAACGACTGGCCGTACACCAGCATCATCTGGCCCGTGGTCGTGTTGCGCACCACGCGCGCCTCGTAGTAGCGGTCGAAGAACGTCATCGAGCGGTTGAGCACGACGCGCGTGGTGAGCGGGTCGACGACGACTGGGTAGGTGGCCTGCTGTAGCCAGGCGCCGTCGACGCGGAGCGTGACTTGCCGACCGTCGAAGCTGGTGGTGGCCGCGCGGCGCTGGCCGAGCGCGTCGATCGCGGTGGCTTCCCCGTAGCGCACGAGCGCTTGGCCCATCGGATCACGGAAGAGAAGTGCGGCGTGGGCATCGTCAACCGGCAGCGCACTCAGCTCGGTGTCGAACGCGCCGACGATGCGCAGGTCGCCGGGCGACGCCGGCCGGGTAGCCAGCACGAAGCTCTGCTCGACGCCTTCGGCGCGCACGTCGTACACCTCGCTGAGGCCCGGCCAGTGCCGCGAAAAGCGCGTGGCAGTCCACTGCGACACAGGTGCTGACAGCACGCTGGTGGTCGGCGCACCGCCGACGCTCACACCCGTCAGCCGATAGCGCAGCGGCAACAGCCGGTCGCCGTGCTCGACGCCGGGGCGCGGGTAGAACACGAAGCCGTCGTGGAACGACGCCTTCCACGCGCGCCCCATCGCCCACACGCCGTACTCGGCGGGGTCGGCACCAGCGGGCGCGGTGTGGATCGGCACCAAGAAGTCGGCGGCTAGGAAGGGCGACGGCGGCGCGTCTTGCGCGAAGGCGGCCGAGGCCGCAGACACCAAGAGAAGGATCGAGCGGAGTGTGTGCATGACGAGGCAGCTCGGAGAGACTTGGATCCGGTGACGCCATTCATAGCGAGTCAACGGCGCCGGTGGGGCGTTCAATGTAATGCGACTGGCCGGTTCGCTCACGCCAGCGCGCGCTGCCCCGAAGCACCCCGCGTCAACTCCACCGCAACGTCGTCGCGCCACTGCGGCTTGGCAAACACCAGCTGCACCACCGACAAGAAGCGCTCCGCAAAGCCGCCCTCGCAGTACGCCAAGTAGAAGTCCCACAGCCGCACGAAGCGCTCGTCGTAGCCGAGCGCTAACACCTCGGCGCGACGTTCGAGGAAGCGCGCGCGCCACAGGCGCAGCGTCTGCGCGTAGTGCGAACCCATGTCTTCGCAGGACACCAAACGCAGGTCACTCGCCGCGGTGGCCGCGTCGATCAACGCCGTCGTCGACGGGATGAAACTGCCGGGGAAGACGTAGCGCTTGATGAAGTCGACGTCGCGCAAGGCGCGCGCGTAGTGCTGATCCTGGATCGTGATCGCCTGCAGCGCCATGCAGCCGTGCGGCTGCAAGAGCGCGCCGCAACGCGCGAAGAACGTCGCCAAGAACTCATGCCCGACCGCCTCGATCATCTCGACCGAAACCAGCTTGTCGAACCGTCCCTGCAACTCGCGGTAGTCGTGGGTTTGCACGTCGACGCGACCCAGCAGGCCGGCGCGGGTCACGCGGTCGCGCGCCGCCTTGGCCTGCGTCGGCGAGATGGTCGTGGTGGTCACGCGACAACCCGAGCTGCGCGCCGCGTGCACGGCGAACGCGCCCCAGCCGGTGCCAATCTCCACCAAGTGGTCGTCGGCGCCGAGCCGGAGCTTCTGACAGAGCCGATCGATCTTGGCGGTCTGCGCCTGCAAGAGCGTCATCTCGGGCCGGCCGAAGAAGGCCGACGAGTACGTCATGCTGTCGTCGAGGAACAACGCGAACAGGTCGTCACCGAGGTCGTAGTGCGCGGCGATGTTGCGCTTGCTGCCCGACTTGGTGTTGCGCTTGCGGCGGTGCGCCCACCAGCGCAGCGGCGTCGCGAGCCTGGCCCAGCCACCCTCCAGACCATCGAGCACGGCGCGGTTCTGCACGAACAGCCGCACGAGACTGGGCAGGTCGTCGCTGCTCCAGTGGCCGTCGATGTAGGCCTCGCCCGCGCCGACGCTGCCGCCGAACGCGAGCGCGCGCCAGAACGTGGACGCGTGCACGCGCAACACAACCTGCACGCCCGGCAGGGTACCTGCGAAGGTCTGGTCCTCCCCGCCGGCTTCTTCAACCAGGAGCGTGCCGCGGGTGAGCTGACGCAGCCGCGCGCACACGAGGCGCCGGCACCAGCCATTCAGCCACTCACCCTGGCGACGCGCGCGCCAAGGCAGCGTGTCGATCGATCTCATCGCATGGCCTCAACCCGTTCACGCTTGACCTGCTGCTTCCTCGGATGCACGAAGAACGGCGTGCGGCGCAACCACAGGCACAGGGCCTGCCAGTGAATGCCGAGGATCACCTTCACCGCCATCGCCGGATGCCGCAACAGCGCGCGGCGCAGGGCGCGCGCACTCCACGGCACGCGCGTCATCGCCAGCCCCGCCTCGTGCACGACCGCTCCCCCTTGCCACGAGCGCATGTGCACGGCGAGCTGCTCGCCCGGCGGCGCGAACGTCCAGTCGTATTCCTGCTGCATCGGCTGGAACGGCGACACGTGAAACGCCTTGGCAAAGCGCGCGCCCACCGCCGCGCCCTCGAGCGCGTCGACCACGTACGTGTGGCGCTCGTTCCACGGCGTGTTGGTGATCTCGGCCACCACCGCGTCGAGGCGTGCGTCGGGCGTGAAGCAGTAGTAGAGGGTCACCGGGTTGAACACGTAGCCGAAGCAGCGCACCTGCGTGAGCATGCGAATGGCCCCGGCCGGACGGCGACCCAGGTGACTCTGCACGCGCGCCCGCACGGCGTCGGCGAGCGGCACGTCGATCGGACCGAGGTAGTCGCGGCGGCGGAAGCTGAACGGTCGCGCCTTCTCCCAACCCCACACCCAACGGCCGGCGAACGCGGCTTCGGCTTGGTCGAGGTCGAGATACAGCAAGAACAGGCGGTAGCCGAACGCGCGGGCGCGCGGCACCGTGCGTCGGTGCTGCACGCGACCGAAGTACACGCCACACGCGGTGGCGGCGTTGGCTGCGCGGGCGTTCACGCCGCCCCCTGCGCGGGCAAGCCGAAGTCGCGCAGCACGTCGAGCGCGCTCAGCACGCCATCCTCGTGGAAGCCATAGCGCCAGTAGGCGCCACAGTAGAAGGTGCGGCGCTGACCTGAGATCTCGGCTTTGCGCGCCTGCGCACCGATGCCCGCGGCGGTGAACACCGGGTGCGCGTAGGTGAACTTCTGCAACACGGATTCGGCCGCGATCGCGCCGTCGTCGTTGAGGGTCACGCAGAGAGTGTCGCGCAGGGTGAGCCGCTGCAGGATGTTCATGCAGTAGGTCATGCTCACGCGCGCCTGCGGCTCGACGGGAATGCGGTAGTTCCACGCCGCCCACGCGCGTCGGCGGCGCGGCAGCAGCGACGCATCCTTGTGCAGCACCACGGAGTTCATCTGATACGGGATGGCGCCGAGGATCGCACGCTCTTGCGGCGACGGGTCCGTCAGCATCGCCAGCGCTTCGTCGCTGTGCGCCGCGAGCACCACGCCGTCGAAGGCGAGGTCTTCGCCAGCCGCGGTGCGTATCTTCACGCCGTGCTCGCCGCGTCGCACGGCGACGACCTGGGCGCCGGTGCGGATGCGCGCGCGGAACGGCGCGGTCAGACGTTCCAAGTAACTCTTCGAGCCGCCGCACACCACGCGCCACACCGGCCGATCGTGCACTGCGAGCATGCCGTGGTTGTGCAGGAAGCGCAGGAACGTGACGGCGGGGAACTCCAAGATGCGGCTCGGCTCGGCCGACCAGATCGCCGCCCCCATCGGCACCACGTAGCGCTCGACCACATCGCCGACGAACGCCTCGCGCGCCAAGAACTCGCCGAGCGTGCCGTCGACGGGGCCGCTCGCCAACGCCGTGATCGCCGCGCGCTGAAAGCGCAGGATCGCGCGCAGCATCAACCAGAACCGCGGCCGCAGCAGGTTGCGCCGTTGCGCGAACAAGCCGCCAAGCGACGTGCCGTTGTATTCGAAGCCGGTGCGCGCGCAGTGCACGCTGAAGCTCATCGTCGTCGGTTGCGTCGCCACGTCGAGTTCTTGCAGCAAGGCAGTGAAGTGCGGATACGTGGTCTCGTTGTAGACGATGAAGCCGGTGTCGACCGCGACGCTGCCGTGTGGACCCTCCACCTCGACCGTGTGCGTGTGCCCACCGACGCGGGGTTGCGCTTCGAACACCGTCACGTCGTGGCGCCGATGCAGATGGTACGCCGCCACCAAACCGGCGATGCCGCTGCCCACCACCGCCAAGCGCGAGCCCGGCGCGCGCGGGTCGCGGGCGCCGGTTGCGCTCACGCTCCCAACCGTTCCTGCAGCACCGCCGCAGGCACCGGCCGCAGGTTCTTGATGACCCCCATGGCCGCGAGCCCGCGCAGCCCCGCGTAGCACAGGTCGACCTCCCACCACGCGAAGCCCTGACGCGCTGACACCGGATAGCGGTGATGGTTGTTGTGCCACCCCTCGCCGAGCGTGAGCAGCGCCAGCCACAGGTTGTTGCGGCTGTGGTCGACGTTGGGGTAGGGCCGCGAGCCAAAACGGTGCGCCAGGCTGTTGATCGAGCTGGTGGCGTGGAACAGCAGCACGGTCGACCAACAGAACCCGACCACGAGCATCTGCCACCCCGACGTCGCGTAGCCGTGGGCGTGCAGCAGCTCCCCCAGCACATACGTGCCGAGGGCCAGCGTCATCGGCACCAGGGAGTCGAAGCGATCGACGAGGCGCAGCTCCGGGTAGGCGGCGAAGTCGCGGATGCGCGCCGAGTCAGTTCGGTGGTTCCGACGGGTGAAGAACCACAAGACGTGGCTCCACCAAAAGCCGTTGAGTGGCGTGTGCGCGTCGCGTTCCGTGTCGCTGAACACGTGGTGCCGACGATGGTGCGCCGCCCACCACAGAGGTCCGCGCTGCGCCGAGCTGGCGCCGGCGAGGGCAAACACCAACTGCATCGGACGTGAGGTCTCGAAGGCGCGATGCGAGAAGTATCGGTGATAGAAGGCGGTCACCGCAAACATGCGCGCGACGTAGAGAGCGGCCGCTACGAGCAGCGCCGGCGCGCTCACCCCGACCACGAACACCAGCAGACAGCCAGCGTGCAGCACGAGGAAGGGCACGACGCGCAGCCAATCGATGCGATCGAGCGCGGCGCCCTCCGTCGCCGGCAGCGACTCGGCGTCGAACCACGCCATCAACGTCGACTTCAGGCGCATGCAAAGACCGGAGTTCGTAGCGTTTGCAGCCTGGGATGCAACCATGTTCGACCGGCGCTCGAAGAGCTGGCGAGACGGGCACGTGCGACGGGGCGGCTTTGGCCTGTCACAGGCTAGCGGGCGCCCGCACGCTACGAAGATCCCCGCACGAGTGTTGCCATGCCTCTACTCTCCCTCTCCCCGACGTGGCCACCCGCAACCCTCTTGCTGCATGTCGGCATCGGCGGTTCGGCGCTGATGCTCGTGCTGTGGAGCGTCGCGCGGCGCACGCGCAAGGCAGCGATCGTCGACCCCGGCTGGTCGCTGATCCTCGGCGCCGCCGCGATCTACTACGCGCTGGTCGGCAGCGGCCACATGACGCAACGCCTCGTGGTTGGCGTCGTCGGCGGCGCCTGGAGCCTGCGCCTCACCTTCCATCTGCTGCGCGACCGCGTGATCGGCAAGCCCGAAGACGGCCGCTACGCGGCGATGCGCGACGCGCTCGGCCGCCACGCCGACCTGCACTTCTTGTGGTTCTTCTTGGCACAAGCCTGGCTCGCCGCCTTGCTGTCGGTGCCGTTCTGGCTGCTGGCGCACGCGCCGCACGCCAACCTGCACGCGACGCAAATCCTCGGCCTCGCAGTGTTCGCGCTGGCGCTCGCCGGCGAGTCGCTCGCCGATCGCCAACTCGCGCGCTTCCGCGCCGATTCAACCAACCGCGGCCTGGTATGCGACCGCGGCCTGTGGCGCTGGTCGCGCCATCCGAACTACTTCTGCGAGTGGCTCGTGTGGGTCGCGTTCGCCCTCCTGGCCTGGCCCGCGCCGCACGGCGTCTTCGCCGTCTCGGCCCCGTTGATCCTGTTGCTCCTGATCACCAAAGTCACCGGCATCCCCTACACCGAGGCCCAGGCCGTACGCTCGCGCGGCGACCGCTACCGCGCCTACCAACGCCGCACGAGCGCGTTCTTCCCCTGGCCACCGCGGCGGGAATGACGCACGCTCGCACGCTTGGTCTGGCCTAGCGCCCTGCGCGCATGAGCGCGACCAGACGCTGTTCCTTCTCCCCGGCCACGCCCGTGCGCGCGAACGGCTTGTCGCCGCGCGTGGTCTTTGCCCACTCCAACGTGTCGCGGATGGTGTCACCCAGCGGCCGGAAGGTCAGGCCCTGCGCGATCGCCTTGCCGTTGCGGGCATAGGTGTTCCCGGCGCGCGGCAGCCACATTGGCATCTCCATCCACGGCTTCACGTCATGCTCGGTGAGGAACTCTTCGCTCGCCCAGTGCAGCGTGACGGCACTGCGCGTGGCGCCTTTGCACGCGCCGAGGAACTCGGCCATCGTCACCGGGCCCGCGAACCCGTCCGCGTTGAACACGCCGACCACCTGCTGGTCGAGGCAGTGCAGCATCCACTGCGCCAGATCGCGCACGTCGATCACCTGCACGCGCCCATCGCGATCGCCGGGCGCCAGCACGTCGCCGCCGCGGTCGATGCGGACGGGCCACCAGGTGAAACGGTCCGTCGAGTCGCCTGGACCCACGATGAGCCCCGGCCGGATGTTGGCCACGCGCCCCGGCATGGCTGCCTCCGCCGCGGCTTCGCACCGCGCCTTGAGCGGGCCGTAGTACGGCATCGAGCCGCGGATGGTGTCGACGCCGGCGACCTTCTCGTCCTCCACGGTGCCGACCGCGGCGGTCTCGTCGAGTTCGTCGGCGCTCTCCCCGAACCCCGGATACACGCTGATCGACGACACGAACGTGTAGTGCTGCGCGACGTCGGCGAACAGCTTGGCGGTGGCCGCCACGTGCGCCGGCACGTAGCCGCAGTTGTCCACGACACAGTCGAACTTGCGCCCCGTGAGCGCGCCGAGTTCGCCCTTCTCCCGGTCACCGTGCAACGTCTCGAGATCGGCGAAGAGGCCGGGGTTCGTCTTCCCGCGGTTGAACAGCGTGACCTCGTGCCCACCCGCCAAGGCCGCGCGCACGAAGTGCGGGCCGAGGAACCCGGTGCCCCCGAGCACCAGGATCTTCTTGGCGCGAGAGGTTCTGCGGGGCAGGGAAAGGGCGGTCGCGGCGAGCGCGGTGCTGCCCAAGAAAGTGCGGCGCGAGAGTGGGTCGGTCATGGTTGTTGGGGCCGAGCTGCTTACGCAACCCCGCCGCCAAGCGAGAGCGACGATGTGCAGAAAGAAGGGCGGGCGCGAGCGTGTCCCGGCCGCATGACCAGCGTCTAGAACAGACTGGGTCGTGGGCTGAGCTGCTGAACTATTCGCCCTGCAGTGCCCGAAACAGCCATGCGCGCGCGTAGGCCCACTCGCGCTCGATGGTGCGGGGTGAGGTGTCGAGCAGCTCGGCCACTTCGCTGACCGGCAGTCCGGTGAAGAAGCGCAGTTCCACGATCCGCGCGGCGCGTGCGTCGTGCTCCGCAAGCCTTTGCAACGCCTCGTCGACCGCCAACACGTCGTCGAGGCTGCACTCCGCCGCCAGCTCCATGAGGCTGGCCGGAAGGCGTTGTTGCCCGCCGCCGCGCTTCTGTCGTCGGCCTCGGCGAGCATGATCGATCAGGACCTGCCGCATCGCGCGCGCCGCGGTGGCGAAGAACATGGCACGGTCCTGTGGGCCGCGGCCGGTCGCTCCCAGCATCCGCAGCCATGCCTCATGCACCAGCGCCGTCGGCTGCAGCGTGCAGTTCCCCCGCTCGCCGGCCATCTGCCGCTGTGCGATCGCGTGCAGGTGCGCA
This sequence comes from Planctomycetota bacterium, assembly GCA_031423015.1. Classification (GTDB taxonomy): domain Bacteria; phylum Planctomycetota; class UBA1135; order UBA1135; family UBA2386; genus DATGPD01. The sequence continues at coordinate 27,954 of JANPER010000188.1, forward strand.
TAGACCTGTTCGAACAACAGCGTCTGCGCGCGAGCGTCGCCTGCAGTTCCGGCTTGGAGCAACGCGGTGATGCGCTCGGGGTCTGTCTCGGGTGGTTCAGGGTCCAGCATGTGGGCGATCGATCGTGGCACACTACCGAGCCTCGGCGCCGGCCGGCACGGCGCCGCTGCGCGGAATCCTGGAATGTCTGTCGGCTCGGTGGCGCGCCCGGCGCCTCAGTGCACAACTCCTCGCGAGGCATCCATGTCCCAAGTCAGTTTGCGCCCCACGCCCAGGTTCACGCTTCTCGCGGCGGCGGCCGTCTTGCCGGCCGTCGCGGCGCTCGTCGCGGTCGCGCGGCCTGCGCCTACGCACCCGGTGCCGCCGGCGATCGCCGACGGCACGGCCATGCTCGGCCGCTTGCCGGTCGCGTTCGTGCCGAACCTCGGACAGTGGGAGCATCCGGCGCGGTTCGTGGCGCGGATCGGGCCGATGACGATGTTCCTCGAGGAGAAGGGGTGGACGTTCACCCTGGTCGAGCGGGCCGCTGAGCAAGCGGCAGCCTCCAAGAGCGAGAGCGCGCCCGCGCGTGGCGTGGCGGTGCGGATGACCTTCGTCGCTGCGAGCGCACCAACGCTCATCGCGGAGGATGCTCGAACCGGGCGCCATCACTACTTCCTGGGGAACGACCCATCCAAGTGGCGGACCGAGGTGCCGCTCTACACGTCGGTGCGATACCGCGACGTGCAACCGGGCGTCGACGTGCGCGCACGTGAGCACGACGGGCACTTCGAGTACGACCTCCTGCTGCAGCCAGATGCCGAACTCGAACCCGTCGAGATCACCGTCGAGGGCATCGAACGCATGCAGGTCGACGAACAGGGTGCCCTGGTGATGGAGACCCGGCTCGGGCCCGTGCGCATGCCAGCACCGCTGAGTTGGGAGGAGGAGCCGTCGGGAGAGAAGTGCGTGGTCAGCTGTCGTTACGTGTTGCGCGGCGAGAACCGATTCGGCTTCGAGGTGGCAGGTCGCCGGCAAGGCTGGGCGCTCGTCGTGGACCCAGGGCTCGTGTGGTCGACGTTCCTCGGGGGGGGCGTCAGCGAGGAGTCCGTCAGGGGCGTCGCCCTCGACGCGCAGGGCGCGGCGACGGTAGTTGGCTACACGGGATCCGCCAGCTTCCCGACCACCCCGGGCGCGTTCGATACGAGTCACAACGGTGGTCCCGACGCTGGTCGGGACGCGTTTGTCACCCGGGTTTCGACGTCGGGCACGAGCCTGGTCTACTCGACGTTCCTCGGGGGCACACACGAGGACGGCGCCGACGCCGTCGCCGTCGACGCTCAGGGCGCGGCCACCGTGTTGGGGGCGACCTCCTCCGCCGATTTCCCAACGACGTCAGGCGCCTTCGATACGAGCCACAACGGGGTCATCGACGCATTCGTCGCCCGCCTTTCACCCACCGGGGCGACCCTCGTCTACTCGACGTTCCTCGGCGGGACGGCTAGCGATTGGAGTTCGGCCGTCGCCATCGACGCGCAGGGAGCGGCCACCGTCGTCGGGAGGACCTACTCCGCCGACCTTCCAACGACAGCTGGTGCCTTCGACACGACCTTTGACGGCCCGACCGAAGCCTACGTCTCCCGTATCTCGGCAGCGGGCTCGAGCCTCGTCTACTCGACGTTCCTCGGCGGGACGGGCCACGAACATGCGCTTGCGCTCGCCCTCGATGCGCAGGGCGCAGCCACCGTCGCGGGATTGACCGCGTCCACCGACTTCCCGAGCACGCCGGGCGCCTTCGACACGAGCTTCAACGGTGGTCAAGACGCCTTCGTCACCAGGCTCTCGCCGACCGGCTCGAGCCTCGTCTATTCGACGTTCCTCGGCGGGCCAGGCCTCGAGTATGCACTTGCCCTGGCGCTGGGCGCAGACGGTGCGGCCACGGTGGCGGGTCGCACCGACCTGGCCAGCTTCCCGGTGACACCGGGTGCCTTCGACACGAGCTACAACGGTGGTAACGACGCATTCGTCGCCCGCCTCTCGCCCACGGGGTCGACCCTCGTGTACTCGACCTTTCTCGGGGGTGCAGGCCAGGACTATGTCAGTGCATTGGTCCTCGATGCACAGGGTGCAGCGATCGTGGTGGGACCGACCGAGTCCATCAACTTCCCGACGACGCTGGGCGCCTTCGATACGAGCTTCAACGGTGCCGCAGATGCCTTTGTCACCCGGCTGTCGCCGACGGGCTCGAGTCTTCTCTATTCGACGTTCCTCGGGGGGTCGAACCACGACCAAGGCCAGGCCGTCGCCGTCGATGCGCACGGCGCAGCCACGGTTGCGGGGGCTGCGAGCTCCATCGACTTCCCGACCACTCCCGGCGCCTTCGACACGACCCACCACGGCGGCTACGACGGGTTCATCACCCGCCTCGACCTGTTGCCCACTGGAGTCGCCGCGTTCGGCCGCTCGAGCGCGGGTTGCACCGGGGCACTCGCGATCTCGGTGACTTCGATGCCGCGCGTCGGCAACGGCAACTTCGCGCTGACCTGCGGGAATGCGCCGCCGACGACGTCGGGCCTGCTCGCGCTCGCGGGCAACCGGTTCGTCAGCCCTGTCGTCGTGCTCGGCGCCGAGATCTGGGTCGATCCCACGCTGGTGTTCATCCAGCTCCCGGCGAACAGCAACATCGTCGGCGCGAGCGAAGTGCCGCTGCCGATCCCCAACGGCGCATGGCTGCGGGGCACGCGCCTGTTCGCGCAGTTCTTCTGGGCCGGTCCCAGCTCGCCGCCGCCGTGCCCGCCACAGGGGCTGTCGGCTTCGAACGCGCTCGAGTTCACGGTCCAACCCTGATGTCTCCTCTGAGCGGAGGCACATTCCCGGACTGGCGGCCGACGCCGTGACACTCGCACGTTCGCCGCGCTCGCCCGCGCTCGACAAGCTGCTGGCGAAGGCGTAGCGTCGAAGCCCAGCCATTCATCGTGGACGCAGCGGCCATGCCCGAGGCAAAGGACGTCAAGAGCATCTTCGTCGCGGCCTTGGAGCAGGCCGAGAGCACGCGTACCGCGTTCGTGGCCGCCGCGTGCGCCGTGGATGAGGCCCTGCGCGTCGAGGTACTCGATCTGCTCGCGGCCGCCGCCGCGGCGGGCCAGTTCCTGGCCACACCGACGAGCGGAGGCGTGGTCGCACGTCGGCAGCCGCAGTCGGGGGATCGCATCGGCCACTACCGGTTGCAGGAGAAGCTTGGCGAGGGTGGATTCGGCACGGTCTGGCTGGCCGAGCAGCAAGCGCCGGTACGCCGCCAGGTCGCGCTGAAGCTGCTCAAGGCCGGAATGGACAGCGCGCACGTGCTCGCGCGCTTCGAGGCCGAGCGTCAAGCACTGGCGCTCATGGATCATCCCAACATCGCCAAGGTCTTCGACGGCGGTGCGACGCCGGACGGCCAGCCCTTCTTCGTCATGGAACTCGTGCGCGGCGTGCCGGTGACCGAGTTCTGTGACACGGCGCAGCTGACGCCGCGGCAACGGCTGGAACTCTTCGTCCCCATCTGCCAAGCCGTCCAGCACGCCCACCACAAGGGGGTGATCCACCGCGACATCAAGCCGTCGAACGTGCTGGTGGCGCTGCAGGATGGGCGGCCCATCCCCAAGGTGATCGACTTCGGGATCGCCAAGGCGACCGGCGCGCGGCTCACGGAGCGCACGCTGTTCACCGGGTTCCAACAACTGTTGGGCACGCCAGAGTACATGGCTCCAGAACAGGCGGAGCGGTCGGAACTGGATGTCGACACTCGCGCCGACGTCTACTCGCTCGGCGTGTTGCTCTATGAGCTTCTGACTGGCAGCCGGCCGTTCGACAGCAAGGACCTCCTGGCTGCGGGCATCGGGGAGATGCTGCGCAGGATTCGCGAGGACGAACCGCCGAAGCCCTCTACGCGCGTCACTTCGCTCGACGCGAAGCAGCTCCTCGAGGTGGCGAGGGTTCGGCAGGTGGCTCCCCACACGTTGGGAAAGATGATCCGCGGGGAACTCGATTGGGTGGTGATGAGGGCGCTGGAGAGGGATCGCAACCGGCGATACGAGACCGCAGCGGCATTCGCCGACGACGTCGTGCGCTTCTTGGTGGGCGACCCCGTGGCGGCTGGGCCGCCAAGCGCCTGGTACCGAGCACGCAGATTCGCGCGTCGGCATCGCATCGGGTTCGTCGCGGGCATTGCCGCGACGGTTTCCCTTGGCGTCGGTCTGCTGGTCGCCTGGCGCGGTTGGGAGGAGGCCAGCATCCAGGCGACCGACGCGAACCTCGCGCGAAGTGCGGAGAGCCAGCAGCGGCACATCGCCGAGACCCGAGCCACCGAACTCGCGGCGACCGCGGCGACTCTGCGTCGGCGTACCGACGAGTTCGACCTGTTGGCCCTCGTCGTGCAGGTCGACGAGGCCACCAGCGCAGAAGCAACTCTCTGCCCGCCGTGGCCGGACCAGATCCAGGCGATGCAGGCGTGGCTCGGCACCCACGGCACACCGCTCGTCGCCGCGGCGTCGCGGGTGGACGCGGCAGTCGCGGAGCTGCGTGCACGCACGTTGTCAGCGACGGACGCGGCGCGACACGCTGACCAGCACGCCGCGGATGCGGCGGATGGCTTCCTGCTCCGCACGCTCGCGGACCTGTCCACGCGGTTGAAACACTTCGAGCAGCGCACGAAGCTCGACGTCGCCGAGCGGTTGCGGTGGGCGCAACAGATCGACACGTTGACCCGGGCACACCCGTTGGCGAGGACCACCTGGGAGGCAGCGCGCGCGGCGATCGCCGCTGCCGATGGGACCACGGCGAGCACACGGTACCGCGAGGTACCGGTGGACCTTCGCCCGCAGATGGGGCTCGTACCGATCGGCTGCAACCCGGTCACTCGGCTTTGGGAGTTCTACGACCTGCGATCGAGCTTCGACTCGGCGCTGTCGGGTGACCCTGCGGCGCTGCCAATTCCGACGCACACGCCGGACGGTTCGATCGCGGTCGAGACCGCGACCGGGGTCGTCTTCGTGCTCGTGCCCGGCGGCACATTCTGGTTCGGCGCCCAGGCTGACGATCCGGCGGCGCCCAACTTCGATCGGACGGCCTCGAAGCTGGAGGGGCCGCCCGTGCCAGTCACTTTGGCTCCGTTCTTCCTCGCTCGTCACGAACTCACCCAAGGGCAGTGGCGCTGCCTGTCCGGCGGCGAGATGCCGAGTTTTCATCGGAAGGGCAAGCGTCACGACCCGTCGCTGGTGGAGCCGGCCGACGATCTCACGGATCTGATGTACCCCGTGGAGCGGGTGAGCTGGGAGATGGCCACGCAGTTGCTGCTGCGCCACGGCATGGATCTGCCGACCGAGGCGCAGTGGGAGTACGCGAGCCGCGCCGGCACCGCCACACCGTGGTGGACGGGAGAGACAGTGGAGTCGCTCGAGGGTGCGGCCAACGTCCTGGACCTCGAGGCGGAGCGAGCCGTGCCGCAGTGGGGTCGGGCCGAGGGCGGCTTCAGCGATGGTCACGTCGGACCCGCCGCGGTCGGAAGCTTCCGCGCCAACCCCTGGGGCTTGCACGACACCCATGGCAACCTCTTCGAGTGGTGCCGTGATTGGGCGTCGACCAACCAGCACCCACTCCGGGCGGGCGATGGCCTGCGGTTGGTCTCCGAACCTGCACGGTTCCGCATCGTGCGTGGCGGTGGCTACAACTCCGCAGCCAGTTTGGCGCGCGTAGCTCGACCGGAGGGCTTCGCGCCCGAGATTCGCAACACCTTCACCGGCGTGCGGCCGGCACGCGCGCTTCAGGAGTGACGGCAGAGCCACGCCCGCAACGACAGACACGGCGGCCGACTCGACCGACTCCAGCTCGGTCAGCCATGTCAGCGCCGCCGAGCTCGATGCCGATCACGTAGGTCGAGGAGACGGAAGGGAGAGGAGAGGAAGACACGCCATTCTTGGTCTCCATCATTGGGTCGGCTCTGCTTCGCGGGCCATGCGCCCGCTACAGAGCTGTACTGCGCCGAGACAGCCGGCCCTCTCATCCCATACTGCTGTCAGTGATTAGCCACGACACACGCGACCCCGATCATGATCGGCTGTCTAACACGTCTGGCCAGCGACGTCCAACGATCACGCCGGCAGCAACCATCCGCGGCACGCACCGCCACGTTCACCGCATGACCGTCACCCAACTCGGCCTCCGACTTCTCGATCGCGGCGCACTGCCGGACTTCGCGATCCGCGCCGGCATTCGCCATCTGCTGCGGCGACGCCTCCGCGAGTGCGGTGGCGCGGCCGATGTGCGGCAAGCCCGCGCGATGGACTGGGTGCGCACGCTGCAAGAGAGCCCGCTGGCGATCGACACCGACGCGGCCAACGCGCAGCACTATGAACTGCCGGCCGAGTTCTTCGTACACGTGCTCGGGCCGCACCTGAAGTACAGCTCGGGGTTGTGGTCCAAGGACGACGCGACGCTGGAACGCGCCGAGGCCGCCATGCTGCGGCTCTACGCCGAGCGGGCGCAAGTCGAGGACGGCATGCGCATCCTCGACCTCGGCTGCGGGTGGGGTTCGCTGTCGCTGTACTTGGCGCAGCAGTTCCCCAAGGCGCACATCCTCGGCGTATCGAATGCGGGGCGGCAGCGCGCGTTCATCGAGCAGCGGGCGCGCGACCGCGGCTTGCGCAACGTCGAGATCGTGACGCAAGACGTGAACACCTTCGCGCCGACCCAGCGCTTCGACCGCGTGCTGTCGATCGAGATGTTGGAGCACGTGCGCAACTACGAGGCGATGTTCGAACGCATCGCGGGGTGGCTCAGCGCGAACGGCAAGCTGTTCGTGCACGTGTTCTGCCATCGCGAGGCGGCGTATCCGTTCAGCGACGGCGGCGACGACGACTGGATGGCGAAGCACTTCTTCACCGGCGGCCAGATGCCGTCGGATCGTCTGCTCCTCTACTTCCAGCGCGACCTGTGCATCGAGAACCACTGGCGCGTGCCCGGCACCCATTACCAAGAGACCGCCGAGGCCTGGCTCGCCAACTTCGATCGCCACCGCAAGAGCCTCGACCCGCTGCTGCGCGCGACCTACGGCGCACAGGCCGCGCGCATGGCCAACCTATGGCGCGTCTTCTTCATGGCGTGTGCCGAACTCTTTGGCTTCCGGCGCGGCGAGGAGTGGTTCGTGGCGCACTATCTGTTTGCGCGCAGGTAACACTCGGCCGCGCGGTCCAGTCCGAGGCCACGTCCGGTCGATGCCGCATGCATGGCCAAAAGCGCCGCGCTCACCGCGCTCGAACCCTTGATCGCGGATACCCTCGCGCACACGTCAGGCGCCGAGACGAGGTTGGTGCAGGCCATCGCCCGACACCTGCGCGAGGAGTCGCCCGCGGCCAGCCCAACCTCCGCAAACGGCGTGGAAGCCCTGCGCCAGGCACTCGACGCGGTGCGGCAGGGCGCCGCCGAGCGACCGGGCCACGCCGCGACGCGCGCCTTGCTGTTGGCCATGTCGACGGCGGCCGAGACCCGCGTGATTCTGGCGGTCTGAGCTGGTTCTGATTCCTGCTCCTGCTGCGCAGCTCTTGGCTCTGGTTCCTGGCGACGGCGGCGAAGGTGCTGGCCACCGGACGTAACGGATGCCGATC
>JANPER010000189.1:0-4726 GCA_031423015.1 Planctomycetota bacterium
CCTCGAAAAACAGGCTGGGCCGTTCGCCGAGCGAGTTGATGAAGATCGCCGTCACGCTCACTGCCATCGCCATCATGGCCCAGATCGGATCAATCAGGCCGGTCGCGGCAATCGGGATACCGATGCCGTTGAACATGAAGGCGAGCGTGACGTTCTGCACCATCTTGCGATAGCTGCGTGCGCTGACATCGCGTGCGACCGGTAAAGCGCCAAGTCTGTTCGACAGGATGATGATATCCGCCGACTCGATGGCGATGTCGGTCCCACCACCCATGGCGATGCCGACGTCGGCCTGCATCAAGGCCGGCGCGTCATTGATGCCATCGCCGACCATGCCGCGCCCCTGCAGCGCGCGCACGAGGGCTGCCTTGCCATCGGGCAGAACTCCGGCGTGCACCTCCTCGATGCCGACCGCCGAAGCGATCCGGCGTGCGGCGCGCTCGTTGTCGCCGGTGACCAGGATTGTATTGAGGCCCCGAGCCTTGAGTGTCGCAACAGCTTGAGCTGCATCTGCTCTGAGTTCGTCGCCGATCCCGAGCAGACCTAGTGCAAGCCCGTCCCGGGCGACAACAAGCACGGTCCGGCCTTTGCGTTCGAGCGTGTCAATGGCCGACGACAGCAGGGCTAGGTCGGTGCCATGCTCGCCAAGGAAGGCAGGGCTGCCGACCAGCACTTTTCTGCCATCGATGCGCGCCACGATGCCCTTTCCGGGCACGGCCTCGAACGTATCGACCTGGGGTGGCGTTGCGCCGGCAGCAAATGCTGCCGCAATCACAGCTTGGGCAAGCGGGTGCTCGGAGGCTGCCTCGGCGGCGGCGGCTACCGCCAACAGCTCTTCCTGTCGCACGCCGACGGCTTCGATCTCGCGCACAGTGGGGCGTCCTTCGGTCAGCGTCCCGGTCTTGTCGAGGACGATCTGTTTGACCAGTCGAAACGCCTGGAAAGCCTCGCCGGTGCGCATCAGGATGCCGTTGTCGGCCGCTTCGCCGGCACCGCGTACAATCGACAGCGGTGCCGAGATGCCGACGGCGCATGGGTATCCCATGACCAGCACGCTCAAGCCGGCGAACACCGCCCGCTCGACATCGGCCGTGCCGGTTGCGAGCCACGTTCCCGCGAGCCAGCCGATAGCCGCAAGAGAGGCGAGCACGAGGACGGTCGGCGTGTAAACGCGGAGCACTTGATCGACGAGATGCAGCAGTCCTGGTTTGAGGGCACGTGCGTCCTCGACGAGGCTGACGACACGCTGCAGGAAGCTCCCAGCGCCGATCGCGGTCACCTCGACCAGCAAGGTGCCGGTGCCATTGATCGAGCCGCCGATCACAGCATCGCCAATTCTGCGCTCGACGGGCACCGGCTCGCCGGTGACGAGCGCCTGGTCAACCGAGGAGCGCCCGCTCACCACGGTTCCGTCGACAGGTATTCGCTCTCCCGGCCGGATGCGCACGCGATCGCCGATCCGGACCTCGGCCATCGGCAGCGCGTTCTCGCGCCCATCGCGCTCGACGTTGGCAGTCTCGGGCTGCAGGTCCAGTAGGCGCTTGACGGCTTGCGAGCTTCTCGTCTTGACGATCAGCGACAGCCACTCAGAGAAAATATGGTAGGTCGCGACCATCACGGACACGGCGAAGAAATCGGCGGTCGGATAGCCGGCCGGTCGGAAGACCAGCCCGATGATACCGCCGGCAATGCCCGCAAAGGCGCCGATCTCCAGGAGAACATGCTGGTTGAGGATGCCTCGCCGGAGGGCCTGCACGGCCATGTGCAGGATATGGCGCGCGACGCCAAAGACGAGAACGAGGGCAAGCGCCCCGACCATCCACGGGATGGCCGCTGTGATGTGGCCGGCAAGATTGAGGTAGAGCAGACCCACCGCCATGACGGCCAGACCGCCAGCACTAGCCGCCGCGACGCGTACTCCTTGCGGCTTCAGGACGAGATAAACCATGGCGCCGAGACTGAGACAGATCAGCGCCGGCAGGAAGCCATACCAGCGGTTGAAAGGATCGGCGATGAGCGGGATCGCAGCGATGCTGAGCACGACGGCAATAACGAAGCGCCGGCTCTCGCGAACGAGATCTTGCTCCTCCTCCTCGTACGCCCGCGTCTTGCGCGGGTCGGAGATGGTGTAGCCGATGTCGCGGAGCGTACCCAAAAGCTCATCGGGCCGTGCGATAGCCGGATCGTATTCGACCAGCGCCTGCTCGTGCGTCAGGCTGACAGCGACCCTATCGACGCCCGGCATCCGGCCCAGCGCCTTCTCGATGGTGCCGGTGCAGAGCGAGCAGTGCAACCCGCCGATGCGCGCGCGGATTCGTTTGCGACCCGGGTTGGGTGATGGCTCCTCGGTCCATGGGCGGAACGAGGTTTCAGGATTGGCTGCGACGGCCATGACGACCTCCGATGACTTGCCTCGCGCGCCAAAGCCCGCTGCCTCTGGTCAAACCGCGAGGCGCGCGAAAAACCCGAACCAGATCGACCACAGCCCGAGCGCGATCAGGACGAGGCCGGTCCACAGCGGCAGGCGCTGCGATAACCGAGCGAGCCGGTCGAGAGCGCGGCGGGCAGGCTCGAATAGCACCGCCACCACCAGCGGCAGCGAGAGTGCGAAACCGAACAGTGAGAGCGAAACGAAACCGGCCGTGAGCGTTCCCCCTGTTGCTCCTTGCACTGCGGCCGCAGCGAGCAGAGCGATCAGCAGCGGCACGGCGCAAGCCGGTATGTTGAGCCCGAACAGCAAGCCGAGACCGATCGATCCACGCGCACCGGAGAGCGAGCCGAGGCCCGGTCCAATCGTGGTCATCAGGACCTGGCCGCGGCCGAGCACCAGCAGCAGGCCGATACCGATGAAGAGCGCACCGAGCGCAACCCAAGCGGCTTTCTGAAGCGCGAAGAACGCCGTCCCAAGCAGCGCCGCCGCGACACCCAAGAGCCCGATGAAGACCGCACGAGTCACGGCGAACACGGCGACTTGCGCCACCTTCGTCCTGGCGTCCTTGCCTTCGAGAAACTTGATGAGCACGAGCGTTGCCCCAATCGAGCACGGCTCGACAAAACCAATCAGCCCGAAGGCGACCGGCAGAACAACGAGGTTCATCAGGCTGGGATCGCTCATGACGGTGACGTGCCTGCGACCCGGAAACCCGGCCGCCTGATGACGGCGATCAGCTTGGCTTCGCTCGTCCGTGCCGGATCAAACAGGATGCGGGCCTCGCCGGTTTTGTAAGTCAGAGCCATGGCCTTGACGCCTTCCTCCGCGCCGACCAGGGCCTCGATCGTCTGGGCGCAGCCGTCGCAATGCATGCCCTCGATCTTCAGAGTTATGGACTTCATGCCGGACTTCCTCCTTGTGCTCTCAATGCGTGCAACAAGACGGGCAGGCTCCTGCGCCATTGCCGTGCCTTCCAGCGCCTCCAGGATCGTGCATTGCCGCAGTGCCCCGCGCGCAGGACAAACGGCAATCACGTCTTCTAGTGCAGCGCGCATACGATTGAGTTCGGCAAGTTTGCGATCGACTTCAGCGAGCTTGGTCGCCGCGTGCTCGCGCACCTTCCCGCAGTCGGCTGAAGGATCGGCGCGCAACGATAGCAGCTCCGCAATCTCGCCGAGCGAGAAGCCCATCGCCTGCGCCCGGCGGATGAAGCGCAGGCGCGGCACCACGGCCTCGGGATAGGTGCGGAAGCCCGATCGTGCCGGTTTGCGCGGCTGGTCGATGAGCCCGCGCCGCTCGTAGAAGTGGACGGTCTCCACACCGACGCCGGCAGCCTCGGCCGCCCTGCCTATGGTCAGGATTTTCATGGTTACTCTCGAATGCAGCGATCACTCTGCATCCCGTACCATGGTACGGAGTCAAGGGAATATTGATAGAGGAGGTTCGCAGGCCAACTGATGCCGAAGGTCAGGAGCCGCGACATCTGGCGAACGGCAAACGCAATGTGGCTTTGCCGTTGCGGGCTACCCTCCGTCTGCAGGGATCGTCGCAATCTAGTTGATAGCTTGTATCGCTTGTCGGCGTGGTGTTCACTCGACAATACAGAAGCGATGTCAATCTCTTGCCGGGTCGGCGAGAGCGGGAGGGTGTTCGCACAACGTAAAGCGAATGGCGCGCCATACAGGATAAAAGTGCGAACACCTATGTGATTGAAGTTGCGATGTAATTTCTCGTGACATCTTGAGCTGTGAGCTCCAGGCGTGTTCGCCGGGCCGACGGTCTCTGATCCGGCCAGTCCATGTGAGCTGTTGCGGCAAGAGATGCAAGCTACCAAGCAACTTGGCCGAGGACGGCCCTTTCAGAGGAGCACGGTGCAGGCTTGGAGACGGACTACACCGGCAGCACCGTCGTGTGCTTGATCATGCGCATGATCAGTGTGGACCGATAGGTCGCGATGCCCGGCAGCTTCGACAGCTTGTCGAACACGAACCGCTGATAGTCCTCCACGTCACGCGCGACGACGGTGAGCTGATAGTCCCACTCGCCGAACAGGATCATGCATTCCACGACCTCGGGCATGGCCGAGACCGACTTGGAGAAAGCATCAATCTCATCACGGGTCTGAGACGTCAGTCGTACGTCGACCTTCACCCGCACGCCAAGTCCAATGCGCTCAGGATCGAGCAGGGCAGCATATTTGCTGATGATGCCGGCTTTCTCAAGGGCACGGACCCGTCGCAATGTCGGCGCGGGGCTCAACGCGATCCGTTCAGCCAGGATATCGTTGCGCAGGGC
>JANPER010000190.1:0-51078 GCA_031423015.1 Planctomycetota bacterium
AACAACTTACGGCTCATGACTTTCCACAGCCGAAACATCTTCGCGCTTCGCGAAGATGCTTCGGCTGTGGAACTCAGTGGCCGACGGTCGCGACCAAGCCAGCGCTCCAACCGAGGTTCGCGTTCACACCTTGGCTGTAGAAGACCGCACCAAGAAGGTTGATCTGTGCCGGGATCGCGATCGGAAACTGCGCCAGCCCGCTCCCGTCGGCGCTGGCTGGCAGAGTGACATCCAAGCTGACCAGCAAGCGGCAGCCCACGAAGCCGAACGGCGTCAGATCGAAAGGCAACGGCACGCTGCCCCAGAACTGGTCAGCGGCGCCCACGAGCAACACCGCCGGACTGTTCGGTACCGCGGTCTGCATCGACACGGTCGAGGTCGCACCGATCGCCGGCGGCAGGGCTGACAGGGTCGGCACCGTGTTGCCGACGCCAACGCAGCCCATGCCAAATCCCCGCACGAGTCCGCGCGAGCAGTAGCGCCACGAGTCGTTCTGCGCCGTGCTGGAACCGTCGCCGCCGAACATGTAGACGCAGCCACGGTCCGGATCGAACTCGAACCCGAACGCGTCGCGAGCCAGCGGCACCGTCGCCGGCGCCAGTTGGGTCCAGTCTGCGCCGTCATAGCTCCAGGTATCGTTGCGGAACGGAGTGAAGCCGCCGTACAGCAGGCAACGCCGAGGCACGACGTCGTACGCGAGGCCACCGCGGAAGCGGGCCAACGGCGCGTTCGCCGTGGGAATGAGGTGCCAGCTGCCATCCCACTCCCAAGTGGTTGTTCATCCGACGCTGCTGAGCTGATATGAGGCGACGTACAACAAAAGAAGGCGACTCGATCCGAGCCGCCTTCCAGGGTAGTCCACTGCCAGAGGGGTTACTCGATCTTGGCCTTGGCCACGACCTCGTTCGCCCACAGCATGAAGCGGTAGGCGACGTAGTCCTGCTTGACCAGCTCGCGGGTGCGCGTGTCCGAGATCGACGGGGCTGCCCGCGACGGCGTGCGCGCGTTCACCCGAATGAGCCAGTAGGCATCCGAGCCGGGCAGCGGACCAACCACCTTGCCGAGCGGGGCGTCGTAGTAAGCGTAGTGCGCTACCGACATCCCGATCAGCACGTCGGTGAACTCATTCTCCCGCATCGACTGACGCAGCTGATTGTAGGGCTTGGCGTTGAAGCGACCCTTGTCGGTGTCGGTCGTGTAGTACTCGCCGCGCTCGCCGTGCACGGCATCGAACGTGGCGCCATTCTTGATCGCCTCGAGCGCCGCAGCGGCGTGCTCGCGCGCCTTCGCCATGCCGTCTGGTAGCCACGCGCCCGTCTTGAGGTCGCGCGCGTAGAACTGGATCGCGTCCACCGACACCGAGCCCTCGCCGAAGAACGACTTGAACTTCTCGGCGTGCGCCTGCAGGTTGTCGTCGTTGATCTCCTTGGCGATCAAGCGCTCGAACGAGCGGATCAGGCGCCAGCGCTGACGGAACGCCTCGAGGCTGGGGTAGCCCTTGAAGTTGACGGCGATCACCTCGGTGGTGAAGGGCGTGTTGTCGTACTCCTGGCGATAGTCATCGAATTCCTTGCGGAACTCCTCGTCGGAGAGCCATGCCTTGTTGTTGTCCAGGTCTTGACGCAGCGCCTCGCGCACCACGACCTCGAGCGTCGCGCGCTCGACGTCCTGCTGGAACAGACCCATGCGCACCGTCTCGAACGCCTCGCTGGTGGGCCAGTTGACGCCATTCACCGACAGCGCCACGTCGGGCGGCAGTCCGTCGGACGGGTAGCGGATCTCACTCCACTTCTTGAGCTGCTTGGTCACCCACTGTCGACACAGCATCATCCAGAACGCCGGCAACTCGCGCGCGTTGCCGCTCTCGTCGACCGAGGTCTTCTCGATGTTGTCCCAGAACTGCTGCCCGTTGCCATCCGCCGCCGACGCCATGATGGCTTCGCGCGTGATGTCCGGCCAGTTCTTGGCCGGGCCGGGGAAGAACACTTTGTTGAACACCTCGGTCTGCCGGTACTGATTCAGATAGGCATCCTTGGTGTGGCCGGTCATCGCGCGCACGGCTTCCCAGAACGGCACGCCCGGGTTCTTCAGTCGGAACTCCTTGAGGTCCTTGCCGAGCTTCTCGGCCACCTGCGCCTCGTCCAGCTCGAACTCCTTGGCGTCGCGGCCGCCGCGCACCGCCTCTTGCTTCCACTCCTCCACGAACAAGTCGTCGATGCGCTGCTGCACCTGACGCGTACCCACCAGATGGATCAGCTCACGCCACACGTGCAACGGCGACAGGACCTGACCATTCACCTTCATCGCGCGCAAACCCTCCGTGCGCGCTGAACTCAGCAGCTTCTCGAGCTCCGCTGCGCGCTTTTCCAGCGCCTCGATCGAAAGGTCCTGGCCCTTGGTCGTAGTGGGTGTTTGCGCCCAGACGGTCGCGGCAAACGCGAGAGGAAGGACACACGGTAGAAGGGAGAGTCGCATGGAGATTGCTAGTTCGGGCGGCAGGAAAAGGGGTGGCGAGTGTAGCGAGCCGCGAGCTGAGTTCGAGGCCCTGTCCTCCTCGCGAGGTGGGCGCAGGACGAAACGCGGCCGGGCACGGCTCCCGAAAATGCTCGCCGCGCCGAGCCAGGTTAGGCGGCGACAGCGCCGTCGCAGGGGCGAAGCAGTCCGCCAACGAGCCTTGCTACGGCATCGACTGGATCGGACGGGCGCTCGGTTGCCGCGGCTGGCCGCGGCCTTATCCTGCCCAGCCATGAGTTACGATCCCCGCAGCATCGCCTTCCTGGCCGAGATCCTGTTCCAGCCGGTGACGCTGCAAGCCGACCGCGTGCAACAGATTCACAACGCTCTCTTCAGTCGGCGCGAGATCGCCTATCAGAACTTTCAGATCGCCCAAGACGGCATCCATCTGTCCAACTTGGCGACCTCGCCAGGCAGCGTGTCGGTGGCCACCTTCCTCCCCGACCGGCTGGTCGTGCGCGAAGAACTGCGCGGCACCACGGTCGAGGACTTCGCGACGCGCGTGGTGAACGTCGCCAGCCTGAGCTTCCAGATCTTGGGGATCCACACCACCATGGCGCAGCAGTTCGTCGTGCGGTCACTGGTGACACCTCGCCATTGGGAGTCCAGCACGCAGTTGCTGGCGCATGGCATGCTCGCGCAGGGCGCCGACGCGCTCGGCACGTTTGGCCGGCCGGTGCAAGCCGTCGGACTGCGCATGACGTTTCCCCAAGCGGAGGGTCAAACCGAGATGTTCAACCTTCGCCTGGAGACCTGGACGCAGGACCCTCGCTCGGTGTGGATCGAGAACACCGGCAGCTTCGCCGCGCCGACCACCGCGGACAACCTGCCGGTGCTGAGTAACCACCTGTATTCGACCTACAAGTTCCTCACGCAGAAGGCGTGCGCGTTCCTCGAGGTCTTCGATCACCGGTGAAGGTCGCCACTTTGTTGTTGGGCGTCAGCGCGGTCTGGTTGGCGGCGTGCGATGACCCCAAACCAGTGGCGGCGCGCGTCGGCGTCGTGCTGGAGATCGACGGCATAGAGATCCGCGAGACCGAACTCGGCGAGTTGCTCGGCTACGTGCAGGCCAGCGGCGATCGCCTCGGCAAGAGCTTCGCGGCAAGGGTCGTCCTCGACAGCCACGTGCTGCCGCTGCGCGTTGCCCAGCGTGCGCTCGCCGCGCAGCGGGCCGAGCTGCGCGCCAAAGCCGAGGCGCTGCGCCGCAGCGTGATGGATAGCGGAGGCGCCGATCCGCAGCTGCGGGCGAAGGGCGCGATCCTGGGCGGCGAGGCGTCGCGCGGGTTGTTGTCGCGCGGCGGGATGGACCTCTTGCAGGCGGCTTGGTGCTTCCCCCCCGAGAACCTCGGGCTCGTGAGTCCGGTGCTGGAGCTGCCGCGCGGCTTTTGTGTGATGTCGGTGTCCGATCACCAGCCAGGCATCGAGCTGTCGGGCGACCTGGTGAACGCCTATCAAGTTCCGTTCTACACGCACGGCCGACGCGAGTTCGAGGCCTGGTGGGCCGAGCAGCAGAAGCTGCTGCACGACAAGCTCACCTACGTCAACCCCGACTACGTCGACGCGTTGCCCCCTTGGCTCAAACGATGAGATGCTCTCGCACGGCTGTGTTCTTGGTCACCGCTCTGTTCGGCGTGTTGCCAGCGCAGGAGTCTGCTGGCAAACCCGCTGACCAACCGACGAGCCAGGCACAAGACAAGCCGACTTGGCCCAAGCTGAAGCAGCCAGAGGCCGACCGAGTCGGTCAGCTGTTGGCCAACTTCAGGCTCGACAACGAGGCGCTGCACAAAAAGTCGGTGGACGAACTGATCGAACTCGGGGCCGGCGCAGCACCGCTGCTGATCGCTCGACTGTCCGACGCCAAGAGCAACCTGAACGCATGGCTCACGCGCGCGCTCGATGGCATCACCAGCATCGAGCACGCACCTCTGCTCGCCGCCGAAACCAGCCACAAGACGCTGGCGCGTCGACTGTGGAGCGTCAGCCGATTGGTGGATCTCGGCGCCAACGAACCAAGCGCCTACCACAAAGCGCTGGCCGACAAGGATGACGAGGTGGCGTATCGCGCCGCGGTTGGACTCGCGTCGCTGGGCGACGCTTCGGGTATGGAACGGGTGTTTGCCCGCGCAGCGCGCGACTGGAAGACCTGCCGCACGTGGCTCGAACCCGCGCTCGAGCGCGGGCGGGGTGAGGGGCTGAGCAACTTCCTGGTGACCAAACTCGCGAGCAAGGAGTTCGACGAGAAGGTGACGGCCCTGCGCTTGTTCCGCAGCGGCGGCGCCAAGGAGCACGCACGCAAGGTGGCCGTCGAGCTCGACTCCTCTGACCACATGGTCAAGAAGGAGGCGATCAACGCGCTGCGCGTGGTGGTGTTGGAGCAGAAGCCGATCGAGGACTTGTCGGTGTTCCAGTCCATCGAGATGGCCAAAGAGATCAAGAACAAGCTATGAACACTGCGCGCATCGTCGGCCAGTTCGTGTTGGTGTTCGCCGCAGGCGGCGCGCTCGCCGCACAGGACAAGAAGCTCCCCAGGTGGAAGATCGACCCGCACACCGGCAACGACCCCAAGCTGATGGAGAAGGCGGGCTACGTCTCGTACGGGCCGTTCAAGTTCGGCGAGCGTGGGCCAAACGACACCACCAGCGAGGAGATCGAGAAGCACCTCGACTACGAGCGCTTCTTGTGGGTCGAGACCGCGCACTTCCGCATCGGCTTGGCGCTGCCCGAGTGGGTGGTGCCGATGGACCCAGAGATCAGACTCAAGATCCGCACCGAGTTGGCGGAACTGGCGACCAAGCTGCCCAAGATCAACGAGAAGACGCGCACGCTGACGCCCTGGCTGCGGCTGCACTTGACCGCGCATCGCGCCGAGAAGTGCTACCGCGAGTTCCAGGAGTTGCTGGGCGTGACCGACGCCGACTTTCCCGAAAACAAGGCAGCCGTGGTCACGGGACGCGGTCGGTTCATGGGGTTCGGCAAGTACCTCGGCATGCAGGAGAAGTACCTCCTGCTGGTTCCCGAGCGAGGCAACACCTGCCGGGACTACCTCAAGAACTTCATTGGCCGCGAGACCCTGTTTGGCCAGCGCTGGCACTTCATCCGGAGCGGCGCCCTGCTCTACGCGGTGGGCACCGACATGGAGGAGGGCCGGCTCAAGAACGACACGGCCCTGCACGGCCATCTGCTGCACAACATCGCGCACAACCTGGTCGATGGCTACCGCAGCTACTCGTACGACACGCCGGTGTGGATCACCGAGGGGTTGGCGCACCTGTTCGAGCGCAAGATCAGCGAGCGCTTCAATTCGTTCTGTCGGGATGAAGGTGCGGCGCACGACCCGCCCTCGAACTGGAACTGGAAGCCCGAGGTGCGCAGCGCCGTCCTGAACGGCAAGTACAAGCCGTTCAGCGAGGTGATCAACTGGCGGCAGTACTCGGCGATCAACTGGCCCGACAACGAATTCTTGTGGTCGCGGTGGGACTATCTGCTCACCATCGCTCCTGAGAAGTTCGGCGACTTCATGCTGCACGTGAAGGGCCGCCACGATCCCAAGACCTGGATCGTCGATCAGAGCGACATCGTGGCGGCGTGCCGCGAGGGGTTGCGCACGGTGTATGGGCTCACCCCGTTGTCGTTCGACGAGAAGTGGGCCGAGTGGGTGAAGGCGACGTATCCGTCGCAGTGACCAGATCAGCTACTTCTTGCCATCGAACGCGGCCATGACCTTCGCAAAGCGCGCGTCCTGGCGCAGCACCTCGATATCCATGTCGACCTCGAGCAACTTGCGGCCCAAAGGTTGGCCCTTGCGCCCCTCCTCGATGGCCTTCTCCAAGTGCACAAAGGCGTCGTCGATCATGCCGGCCAGCGCCATCGAACAGCATGCGTTGTAGTACAGCGTCGGCACGCTGACCACGCTCTTGCGGTCGACCTTGCCGGCCTCGAGCATCGCGATCTGCCGCTTGAAGACCTCCGCGGCGCTCTTGTAGTCGCGCATCTGGTAATGGGTGTCGGCAAGCTCCGCGAGCGCGGTCCCCTTGATCGCGTCGTCGTCGCCTTCGATCTGCTGCTCGAGCTTCTGGATGTGCGGGTCGATGAACGACCGATCGCCGAACTGCGCTAGCGCGTACCTGGCCTGACGCTGAAGGTCGGTGGCGGCCGCTTCGGCCGCGATGCCTTGAAGCGACTTCGCCAGCCTCTCATCAGGTTTGTCCTCGACGAGATCACGGATGACGCGGATGCACTGAACTCGGAGGTTCGCAGCGTTGCCGCCCGGCGGCGGCTTGACCAGCCAAGCGCCCACCGTCTCCAGCGCGACCGGCCCCAGCTCCTTCAACGCCGCGTACTGCCCGGCAAAGATCGCACCGGAATCGGCATGGTCACGGAACGTGCGCAGGATGTAGTTGGTGAGGATCGCGTTGCTGCGGACGACGACCTTGCGCACCTGTTCAGTCGAGGTCGTCGCACCTTCCGCGAGCTTGGCCCCAGCGGCATCTGCCTTGGCGGGGTCCTTGCTCAGCAGATCTTCGACGACAGTCTTCGTCGCCTCGTCGAGGGGTTCGTTGGCAACCTTGGGGTCGGGCTTCGTTCCCTCCGCCACCGGCGGCAACGCCGTCGCCGCCGGAGCCACCCGATCGAGCAAGACCCGCAGGGAGGTACGGCCATCCTTGCCGGCGAGAACCAACGCTCGCACCGCCGGTCCCATGGCCAAAGTGTCGCCGGTGACGAGCACACGCGACAACGCTTGCTCGAGATCGACAGGCTTGGTGGCGACCGGAGGTTTGGCGGCAGGCTCCCCGGACGGCGGTTGCTGCGCGCTGATCAGCGGGCAGAGTGCGAGAAGGAAGATGGCGGGAAGAGGAGAAACTAATCGCATGGCTGGCTCCGGGGTTTGCTGCGAGAGCCGCGAGATCTCGCGGATCAAGCGGAGTCTAACGAGGCTTCACCTCAGACCAGAGAAGAACCACCGAGAGCACGGAGAGCACAGAGGAATCCTGTGGGCTTCGATCTTCTCTCTGTGGCCTGTGGCCTCTGTGCTCTCGGTGGTTCTTCTCTGCTGAGGAGCTGAGCTTGCCTTGGTGCGCAACCGGCGCCGACGCCACTCACTTCTTGCCGGCCCCCATCTCTCGCCCATCGCCGCCCTGCCACGGCGTCAGCACCTTCATCGCCTCGGGCCACGTCACCAGCGGTGTGTCCTTGGGCCCGGTGCGCGCATCCTTGCCCTTCGCCTTGGCCTGCATCGCGGCGAAAATCTTCTCCGGCGTCACCGGCACCTCGTCGACGCGCACGCCGACCGCGTCGAACACCGCGTTCGCCACCGCGGGCATCATCGGCAACAACGGGCCCTGCCCGACTTCCTTGGCGCCGTAGGGACCGTTCGGATCGGGGTCCTCGACGATGTAGGTGATGATCTCCGGTGTCTCCATCGTCGATGGACTCTTGTACTCGAGCATCGACGGGATCTTGTGCACACCGAACCGATCGGCGCGATAGACCATCTCCTCCATCGTCGCTTCGCCAAGGCCCATGTAGACGGATCCCTCGATCTGGCCCATCGCCAGCGCCGGGTTGATGGCGCGGCCGATGTCGTGCGCGACCCACACCTTGAGCACCTTGTAGATGCCGGTGTCGAGTTCGACCTCCACCTCCACCACCGCGGCGCTGTAGGAGTACGACGGGCTCGGGCCGACGCCGCCGCCCTTGAACTTTGCCGCGCTCTTCGGCGGCTTGTACGAACCCACGGTGCCGATCGTGCCGTAGCGGCTCTCGGCCTCGACGATCGCCTCGGCGAACGTCATGCCCTGGTCGGGATCCTCGGCGTCGAACACACGCGCGTCCGCGAACACCAAACGTCCCGCCGGCACGCCGAGCTTCTCGGCAGCGCCCCGCGCGATGATCGCCCGCGCCGCGTCGGCCGCTTGCATCGCGGCGTTGCCGGTCATCACGGTGACGCGCGAGCTGTAGCTGCCGAGGTCGACCGGCGTCAGGTCGGTGTCCGCGGTCACCACGCGGATGCCCAGCGGATCGATGCCGAGCACCTCGGCGACGATGTAGGCGAGGACTGAATCGCTGCCCTGGCCGATCTCGGTCGAACCGCAGAACACGGTGATGAGGCCGCTGCGGTCGACCTTGAGCTGCACGCCGGAGTGCGGCATGCCATTCCAGTAGATGGGCAGACCCGCGCCCGACAAGTAGCTGCTGCACGCGAGACCAAGCCCGCGGCCGGCGCCCAACTTGCCACGCCGTTGCTGCCAGCCGGAGCCCGCGACCACCTTGTCGATGCACGCACCCAAGCCCATCGAACTCACGCGCATCCAGTTGGCGGTGTGCGAGTGCGCCGGCACGAGGTGCTGCTTGCGGATCTCGGCCGGATCGAGCCCGAGGTCGCAGGCGATCTTGTCGAGCTGCACCTCGAGGGCGAAGCGCGGCTGCGGCGTGCCATGACCGCGCTTGGGGCCGCACGGCGGCTTGTTGGTGAAGAAGCGCGCGCCGCGGAAATGGTAGTTCTTGACCTTGTAGGTCACCGTCTGCAGCGCGCCGGTATAGAACGTGCTCGCCACGCCGTAGCTGCCGAACGCGCCGCCATCCAGGTAGCTCTCGAAGTCGAGCGCCACGATCTCGCCGGTCTTCTTGACGCCGATCTTCGACCTCATCAGCACGGGGTGCCGGCCGCGGTGACAGTAGAAGACCTCTTCGCGCGTGAGACAGATCTTCACCGGCCGACCAGTGTCCATCGCCAGCCTGGCACATGCGATCTCGTGGTTGAACGGGTCGCTCTTGCCGCCGAAGCCGCCGCCGTTAGTGCAGGCGATCACGCGGATGTGGTGCGCCGGCAGCGGCGCCAACACCTTGGTCAACGCGCGGTGCAGGTAGTGCGGCGTCTGCGTGCTGCTCCAGACCGTCAGCTTGCCGTCATGGTCGTAGTGCGCGAGCGTCGCGTGCTGCTCCATCGGCAAGTGCGTGTTGCCTTGAAAGAAGAACATGTCCTCACGCACGTGCTCGGCCTCGGCGAACCCGCTCTGCAGGTCGCCGAACTCCAGGTTCACCAGTTTGTGCACGTTGCCGTAGTTACCGTAATCGTGCACGCGCGGCTCGATGGTCTCGGCCGCCTTGAAGATGTCGGTGATGTTGTCGAGGTCCTCGTACTGCACCTCGATCAACCGACATGCCTCCCACGCGGTGTCCTCGTCGACCGCCGCCACGGCTGCCACCGGATCGCCGATCATGCGCACCTTGCCGAGCGCCAGCGCGTGCTCGTCTTGGCTGACCGGCAAGATGCCGAACGTGTTGGGCATGCACTCGCCGGTGATCACCGCGTGCACGCCAGGCAGCGCCTTGGCCCGACTGACGTCGATGCGCACGATGCGCGCGTGCGCCTTGGTGCTGCGCAGGAGCTTCATGAACAGCATGCGCGGCAGCACGAGGTCGTCGGCAAACTTGGTCAGACCAGCCACTTTGTTGAACGCGTCGACCTTGCGGAACGGGTGACCGATGACGCGCAGATCTTCTTTGCGCGCCTCGAACTTGGTGTCGCGCGGCGGCTCGGCTGGGGGCGAGGGCTTGGTCGGTGCGCTCGGGGTCGCCGCGGCGGCGGGTCTTTGCGCGGCACTCATGCGTAGAAGCGGACGTAAACAGACGCCATCTTCAGACGATAGGGGCAGGGCGGGCGGCGGACCAGATCGAGCCTGGCGCGGGGCCGCGCCGCACTCGGTTCAGCGCCCGTAGAGCACTTCCCTGCCAGGCTGCGCGTCCTCACCGCGCATGCGCGCCGCGGCCAATTCGACTGCCTCGAAGATCTTCACGTAGCCCGTGCAGCGGCACAGGTTGCCCGCCAACTCCTGCGTGATGAGGCGGCGGTCGGGGCGCGCGTTCTTGACGAGCAAGGCCTGCGCCGCCAGCAAGAAGCCCGGCGTGCAATAGCCGCACTGCGCCGCGCCCAGCTCGGCGAACGCCACCTGCAGCGGGTGCAACTCCGGACCGCTCGCCATGCCTTCGACCGTCTGGATGTCCTTGCCCACCGCTTCGAGGCCCAACACCAAACACGACAGCACCGGCTTACCATCGACGAGCACCGTGCACGTGCCACACTCGCCCAGCTCGCACCCGTGCTTGGTGCCAGTCAGCTGCATGTCCTCGCGCAGAACTTCGAGCAGCGTCTTGTGCGGCGCAAACGCCACCGCCTGGCGCTCGCCATTCACCTCGAGTTCATGCAGCAC
The DNA here is from genome assembly GCA_031423015.1 of Planctomycetota bacterium. Taxonomy (GTDB): domain Bacteria; phylum Planctomycetota; class UBA1135; order UBA1135; family UBA2386; genus DATGPD01. The sequence goes on from JANPER010000190.1 coordinate 10,725, forward strand.
ACGTTCCAAGGGCATCCGCCCACCATAGATGGCACCCCACACCCACGCCAGCGCGACCCCGTCACGCCCGAGCGCGCTGGGGTTCTAGGAGTCCGCGCCACGGGACGAAACGTGCATCACCGAACACCGAATCTCATCGCGCGAGGCCGGCCTGAAACACGAGATGCGACACTTGGTGGCTGCCGTTTTGTCTGATTGCCTTCCCGTGACGCAGACTCCTAGAACGGTCGCTCCAGCACCAGGTAGACCGCTGCACTCGCCAAAGCGGCCGCGGCCAAAAGGCCCGCGCCGATGCTGAACACTCCGCGCTTCACAAGCGCCGGCAGGATGGCCAACAAGACCCAAACGCCAACTTTGGCCCAGAGCCAGCCGGGGAAGCCGATGTTGTTCTTCGCCTGCATCGCGAAGCCAGCGACCAGGATCAGCAGCAAGCCGACGCCATGGAAGAGCATCGCCAGGCGACGACCACCACCCTGGCCGCGCGCGTTGGCGATGGCGCAGCCTAGGCCGACCAGCAGGAGAACGATGCCGACGAGATGAAGCACCTTGTAGGTGGCGTATGGCATCGTCGCAGCCTACGCGCCGCGGCGGGCGGCGCCAGCAGTGCGATCAGCAACCCACCCGATGAACAACAGAAGGCAGGCCTCTGCCGACGTACATGCCGCGACCGCTATCCGGATCGGATGGCGGCCGCGCTGAGTCGCACTTCGGCCGACTGCGGCCATGGCGAACAAGCCGCGTGGATCAGCGCGTGCCGATCACGACGCGCAGGGAGTTCGATGCCACGAGGACGAGCGCGAGCGCCGGATCGATCACCAGATCCTGGGCAAACAGGGCACCGCCCAACAGGCCAATGTTGTTCGGAATCGCCAGCGGCAGCGACCCGGTGCCGGTCGCGCCGATCGGCACGTTGAGGACGATGTCGAGCGACGCGCGCAGGAGGCAATTGGCCGCGCCGAACGGGGCGGTGCTCAACGCAGTGCTCGTGACCCCGAGGATCATGAACGATGAACTCGCCGGCCGCGCGTAGGTGACATTCAGCGCGAACGGTCCGCCGATCGCTGGGTTACCGGACGGGTGCAGCGAAGGGATGCCGACGCTGCCGTTGCAGCCGGCGCCGTTGATCGTGACCGCGCCGGTCGGGCCGCCAGCGAAGCTGGGCTGCGCGCCGGTGGTTGCGCAGGCCGCAATCGACAACAGCTGCGGGTTCGCCACCAGCGTCACCGCGTTGACGCGCACAATCATGTCGCCGGTGATCGGCGCGGTGAATGAGACGACCTCGTACAAATTGGCGGCCGAGTTCTTCGTCGCCACAACAGCAACGCCGTTGAGCACGGTCAGGCCGAGGTTGGAGTAGGAGGCCGACGCCAGGTTGTGACGGAACCAGGTGAGCGCGACCTTCACGACCTGGCCGGCCGTGACCGCCAGGGTAAAGTCCACCGGCGTCGCGGTCGAGGCGATCGAGCTGGTGATCACCGAGTTGGGGGACGCGGCGCAGGCAACGGCCCGGTCCGAGCGCAGGTAGCCTTGGCCAACCTCGTTCTCGGTGCCAGCAACGTTCTCCGAGCTGGCCAACAGGACGGCCTTGATCTCGCGCGCCGAAGCGTTCGGCCGCGCAAACTTCACCAGGGCGCCAGTGCCGCACACCATGGGCGAAGCCATCGAGGTGCCGCTGGCGACGTAGTTGCCGTTGTCGTTGTTGTTGAGGGGCATCACCGTGCCGACGCCGTTGGCCATGATGTCGGGGTAGGTGCGGGCGCCCTGCGGGCCCCGCGTGGAGAAACCGGCGACGGTCTTGACGTTGTTGTTCGCCGCGGCGACGGCCAGGCCGTTTGCGACTGCCGCGCTGCCGGCGCTGCCACCGAGGCCGCTGTTGCCGGCCGCACAGACCGCCAGGATGTTGGCGTTCAGGGCCGCGGAATCGATCGCCATCTGGCTGACGTCGAGCATGTTCGACGTCGAGCTGTACGACATGTTGGCCGAAACGATGTTGTAGCGAACCTTGTCGGCCGCAGCCTGCTGCCAACCAGCCCCTTCGACGGCCAGCGAAGAGCCGCAACCACCGGCAGCCACGCAGATCGAGATCCCGATCTTGTACGCGTCGTTGGCGTGACCGTTGTCAGCACCCGCTCCACCCCAGATCGAACCGGCGGCGATCCCCATCACGCCGGTGCCGTGATTGTTCGTGTCCTCTTGGCACCCGGCGCACGCGCCGGGGGCGGCGATGTTGGCCAGCAGCAAGCTGCCGTTGAGACCGCCGGCGTTGGTGATCGCCGTATTGCCGCTGCGGAAGTAATGCCGGTGCGGACGACCGACGCCCCCCACGTTGCCGTCCTGGCCGGTGTCGATGACCGCCACGCCGAAGCCGGTGCCGCGGTTGCCGGCGGCTTGGACCGCGTCGGTGTTGTGGTTGCCCGCGTTGGTCGCGGTCAGGATCCCCGGTTGCGTCGGCAAGTCGGGAAGGACGTAGGCGACGCCCGGCATGTTGCGTACGGCGTCGAGCTTCTCGGTCGGAATGTCGACCGTGCAGACATCGATCAGCCAGAAGGTCAAGAACACGCGACCACCCAGCTCTTCGATGCGCTGGCGGAAGCCCTCGCGCTCGGTGTAGGCGGCCGCTTGCATGCGCGCCACGATGCCGTCGACCTCGTCGGCCGTCTTGCCGGTCTCGATCGCGGTGCGGAAGGCATCCAGCGTGAACTTGCGGTCGTTGAAGGTGACGTTGTAGCGCTTGGTGCCGGCGACCGACCCGTCGACGGGTTGGTTGCCGATGATCTCACCAGGCAGCGGCGAGACGACTTCTTGCGCGGAGAGAGGAAGCGCGATCAGCCCAGCGAGAACGAGGCTGGCGCGCGAGAGGGTGTTGTGCATGAGCGTTGGTAAAGAGAAACGAGATGCTGGCAGACCGCGACAGCATAGCAAGGTTACTCCGCCGTCAAGCGGGTGCTGACACCAGATGCGCGCCCGATGAGGGGATAGGCCCGGTGCGATCGACGGGTCGGCGGTCAAGATCCATGGGATGAGCACCCGTCCCGTGTCCCATCATGAGGTTCCGCCGCTGTTGCGGCCCAGCGCCGCGCGCACACCTTGCCCCACCACCCACAACACCACGGCGGTGGCGATCACGCCGAGCGCGATCAACCAGGCGTTCGGGGTGCCTTCGGACGACAGCTGGGCCAAACCGGCGCCGGCCCAGGCAACCACCATCACGCGCGGCAAGAGACCGAGCGTCGAGCCGACTTGGAACAAACCGAAAGGCACGCGCGCCGCAGCCATCAACAAGTTCGTGGCGGCGAACGGCATCGCTGGCGACAGCCGCAGCAGAATCACCAAGAGCAAGCGTCGGCGCGGCGATTGCTCTGCGAGCGCACGATGCACGGCGGCGGCGCGCGGGTGGCCCACCACGACGCGCGACACGCAATCGCCCAGAAAACAGCTCGCCAACCAATACCCCAGGCACGCGCCGGCCGCCGTGCCAGCCACAGCGACGCCGGTGCCAATCCACCCGCCGCCGACGTAGCCGCAGATCAGAGCTGCGACGTGCGACGGCAGCAGCGACAACCCGGTGAGCAACGCGGTGCCAAGGAAGAGCCACGCCGCGAGCCACGGCCCATCAGCCCGCAGCCACGGCAGCCATGTGTCCGCACTGGTGATCGCCACGGTGGCGCCGGCAGCTGGCAGTGCCGTCGACCACAACGCGAAGGTCGCAAGCAGCGCGAGGTCGCGGGTGCGACGCGGGCCGTGTTGGGTTGTGTCGGCTTGTGTGCTGTGCATCATCACGCGGGAACGTTGGACTCCGCGGGGCAGCAATGCACGGGAACGACCGGCTGAAGTCAAAGGCATCGTCCCCTTCCCGCACCGACGCTCTTTGGTCACAATCCGCAGGCCGCGTGCACCCGGCGCCCATGACCGTCGCCCTTCTGCTTGTTTGCACCGGCCTGGCGGCATGCCAGGATCCAAACGACACCCCGTATCGCACGGCAGTCGCGCCGGCCGAGGTCCGCAGCCTCGACGACATCACGTCAGCCGAACGCAAGACCAAGGGCAAGCAACGCGAGCGCGCCGATCTCGGGTTGCGCTTTGGTGCGCCGCGCCTCGGCGGCCTCGAGGTGCAGAGTGTGGTGCCGCGCAGCCCGGGCGCCGACGAAGGGATGTTGCCCGGCGACATCGTGCGCGGCATCGGCCGCACGCAGGTGCGCGACGCGGAAGACCTCGACATCGCCTTGGGCCTGCTCGAAGTCGGCAAGACGGTGCCGCTCGTGGTGAAACGGCCGGGTATCCGGCGCGAGGTGCGGATCGAGTTCCGCGCCGGCGATGCCCCCGGCAACGCGGGTTTCGAGGTACGGCGCACCAAGGGCATGTTCGAAGTCATCGACGTGCGGCAGGGTTCGCCAGCGGCCCGCGGCGGGTTGCGCCTCGGCGACACGTTCGCCCGGATCGACAACGTGCACCTGTCGAGCAGCAGTGCTCTCCGCAAGCTGATCGAGAAGAAGAACGAGTACTCGGTGCACGTGCAGCGCACCGAGACCAACCTCACCCCCAAGCTCGAGCCGGTCGGCGCGCCGCAGGACGAAGTGCTGGACTGGAACGGCAAGAGCTTCAAGCTGGCCGTGCTGCTGGTGGAGTTCGCCGACGTCAAGCACGACGCGCGCTTCGCGGCCAAAGACTTCGCGCGGATGCTGTTCTCGGTCAGCGACTACGCGCAGTCACCCGACGGCCGCCGCACCTACGGCAGCATGCGCGACTACTACAAGGAAGTGTCGTGCGGCCGTTTCGACGTCGACGGCCAGGTGTTCGACTGGGTGCAGGTGCCACAGAAGTGGGCGCACTACGATGCGCAGGACATGGGCGGTGGCGATGGCAGCGTGTCGACGATCTTCGACGACAGCCTGCGCGCGCTGAAGAACAAGCATGGCGCCGAGGCGCTCGCCAAGTTCGAGGGCGTGGTGTTCTTGTATGCCGGCGAGCGCCGCAGCCTGCGCGGCAGCCAGCTGTGGCCGCACCGCGCGTCGGTGCCGATCGGCGGCCGCCATCTGCCCTACTACATCACCGAAGAAGGCGGCGCGGTGTTCAACTCGATCGGCGTGCACTGCCACGAGTTCGGCCACATGCTCGGCCTGCCCGACTTCTACGGCTACGGCCACCGCACCGGCGTGGGCAAGTTCTGCACGATGGCGATCGGGCACCAGGGCAACGGCGAATCGAAGGCGGATCGGCCGTTCCACCTCTGCGCCTACTGCAAGATGAAGCTCAACTGGCTGACCCCCAAGGTCGTGCTGCCCACCGCGCGACAGACGCTCGCGCTGCGCAGCATCGGTGGGCGCACCGGGGAGGCCATCAAGATCCCGATCTCGCCGTCGTGGGACGAGTACTACCTGCTCGAAGTGCGCAATCGTGTGGGGTTCGACGGCGACTTCTTCGGCGACGGCCTGCTCATCTGGCACATCGGCGAGGACGGTCAGAAGGAGCGGGGGCAGATCGGCGTGGCGATCGATCTGGAGGAGGCGCACGGCAAACGCTATTTCGACGCGTCGTTGCGCGAAGAGCATCGGGTGGCGTTTCCGTACGGCGTGACCAACGCGTTCACCCCGTTGACTGAGCCTTCGAGCAAGAGCAACCTCGCCGGCGCTCACGAACTCATGCTCACCGACATCGCCGTGTATCGACCAGCGGACGCGGCAGCCGACGCGCGCTTGCCGCCAGGCACGGTGTTCTTCACGGTCGGCGACCAGGACGCCGCGCGGCGCGTGCAGGCCGCGGCGCCCGATCAGCCGACGTATCCCCGCACACCGGTGACTGAGTTGGACCCGGTGACCAACCTGCCGGTCCCGTTCACCGTCGGTGACGACAACGTGGCGCAGCCCGGGCCGAATATCATGCCGCGCGACAAGCCCCCGGCCGCGCCCACAGAGAAGGGCCAACGCGGCAGGGACAAGGCCGGCGGACCCGGTTGGCTGGACCGCCCGCAATCGGCGCTGCGCGACACGGGCGACCGCCGCTAACCTTGCGCGCGCATGCCCCCGCCGACGCCCAAGCGGCCGTACAGCCGCGCCACCGTCTTTCTCACGGTGGCCAGCTTGGTCTCGCTCACGGTGTTGCTCTTGGGGGTGGGTTGGCCGGCGGTGGGGACGCTCCCGCGCGTGGCTTGGCGGTTGGGCGACCAGCAGCGCCTCGCCGGCGAGGGCAAGAGCGTGCCGGCGGGCACGCCGATCGGACTCAGCCTCGAGCTGCCGTTCCCGGCGCATGTCTACGTGGCGAGTTGGTCGACCCTGCAGGGCACCATCGCCCTGTTCCCCAGCGAACGCTTGGCGAGCGAACTCAGAAACCCGTTGCCGAGGGGGCAACATTGGTTGCCAGGCACTCTCGAAGGCAAGCCGATGACGTGGCCGGTGCACGCGGTCGTGGGGCCGATCCATTACCTGGTCGTCGCCAGCCGCGAACCGATCGCTTCGCTTGACGAGACGTGGAGGCGCGTGCGGCAGATGGGACAGATGGCGAAGCCCGGGGCCGCGTTCCACGACCGCGAGATGTACGTGTTCCCACCGGATGCGGGCATGAAGGTGGTGCCCTCGACCGACGCGCCCGCGGCCGCCGAACTCGAGGCCGCGCGTACGGCCTTCGGCAGCGACGGCAGTGCGGCCAGCGACGGCCCGATGCGCCAGCTGGCCGGTCAGCAGGGCGTGTTCGTGCGCCCCTTCGCAGTGCAAGGGCGGTAGAGGCTCGATCACTGACCGGCGGCGGGCGCGGCTGCACGAGCCGCCAAGGCCGAAGCCGCGCGCGCGCCACCCACCAGACCGAGCACGAACACCACCGCCTGCGACAGGTAGAACCAGTACAGCGCGGTGAGGATGCCCTGCGTGAAGCCGTACGAGTGCAAGCCCACGCCGAGCTGGTTGACGTGCCACCACGAGAACGCGATCACCACGCCCAGCAGAATCGAAGCCAAGGCCACGCCTTGGTCGCGCAGCCAACCGGCCATGCGGCCGTGCAGGATGGTGATCTGCGCCAGGCAGATCAGCAGCGCGCCGTTCTCCTTCGGATCCCAACCCCAGAAGCGGCCCCATGAGTAGTTGGCCCAGATGCCGCCCAGGATGGTGCCGACCACCGAGAACAGGAGGCCGAAGCAAACCGCGCCGTAGGTCATGCGCGCCACGTTGCGCAGAAACGTCGGCTCGGCTCGGCCAATCAGCTTGGCGAGGATGTAGACGTGCGCCAGCAGGGCGGCCAGCAGACCGGCCGAGTAGCCCATCGTCACGGTGGTGACGTGTGTGCTCAGCCAGAAGTTGGTGTCGAGGACGGCAACCAGCTGCGGCATGGTGTCGCCGCCTTCGAGTTCCTCGAACTTGCGCGCCAAGAACATCGCGAGCATGCCGAGGAACGCGGCCAGGGTGACGCCGATGCGCTGGCGGTTGATCAGCTCCATCAGCAGGCCGACGCCAACGCCAATCGCGGCGATGAACAGAATCGTCTCGTACAACGTCGACACCGGCGGCCGACTGCGGATCACGCAGCGGTAGGTGATGCCGACGACGAGCAGGATCCATGCCACCAGCGTGCCCGCGGTAACTCCGCGCACGAGCCATTTGCTGCCCGGACGCAACCAGGAGAAAGCCGCCAAGACGAAGGCGAAGCCAAACACCAAGAGCGCGCGGTAGAAGAAGTCCGCCCGATAGTAGGTCACCTCGGTACCGATCTTGGCGAACTCACCGCGGGTCTCCGCCACCTCGCGCGCGGCGGCGAGCGCACCGACCGCAGCCGCCTGAAACTCGGCCGGCTGATCGCGCTTGCTCACCATCTCCTCGAAACTCGCAAGCAACGCCATGTGCTGCGGCGCCGGCGGATGGCCAGCCAGAGCCCCGCCTACCAGGTCGCGCAGGGTGAACCAAGTCTTGTTGTCGGGCGCGCTGGGCGCGAACACCGCCAAGGCACTACCGGCGTTGGCAGCCCGCTCGAAGTCGTCGAAGATGGCACCGAGCGCATCGCCTTCGGTGGTGCGGACCTCCTGAGCCATCCCGACCTCGCTGCTTTGCAGCACCTGCGCCATGGTGCCGAGCAAGTTCAGACTCTGCAGCACGAACGACGTCGGTCGCTTGGCTTCGCCGGGGAACGCGCTCGCCAGCCGCTCAGTGCGGTGCAGGTCGACGCGGCTGCGCGCGAACTGCAAGAAGCCCAGCATGCGGTCGAGCAGGTGAACGGCCTCGTAGAGGTCGACGATCTGACCCTGCACCGGCGTGCGCTGCTTGGCCTCGATCGGACCGAACTGGCGCGCCATGCTGCTCAGCTTGTCGTGCGCCGGTTCGAGTTCGGCGTAGCTGTAGCGATCGAGTCGCTTGCGGTTCTTGAAGTTCAGGCCGAGCGCGACGAGCGCCTCGTTGTTGTCGACGCGCAGGCAACGGTAGTAGCGCGCCTGTTCGGGGTAGAAGAAACAGTCGAGCAACCATTCGGTCGCCGACAGCTTGTCGGTTCGCGCGTCCGACCAGAGGACGCGCAGATCACGATTGCCGTTGATCGACAGCAACGCGAACTGCGCCACCGTCGACAGCGGCTTGACGCGACCGCCGTCCTGCACCGGCAACCGACCCAACGTGTCGATCGCGGCTCGATCCCACGACCGCGCCCGTTGGCGATGCGTCGAGTCGACGGCTCCCTCCATGTCGGGCGCGCAGGCATACGGGAACAGGGCCATCAGCAACAACACGACACGACGCATCACGCGACCCTCGCTTCTCGTTGGACATAGCGCCAGAGCTTCTGCCCGAAATGGACGAGGAGCCCCAGGCCGATGATCACGCACGACCACAACGGCCAGTAGTCGGACGGGTTGCGCACGACGGCGAAGATCGAATAGTACTTCGAGTGTGGACCCGGGGTCTGCGGTCCCCAGCCCGACTGGAACAGCACGTAACCGCGGTCGCGCAGCGGCTCGTTCATCTTGATCTCGATGCGGCGGTCGTCGCGACCCACCCGCTGCGTGATGTCGCTCTCGTACGACTTCGCCATGCTCATGCCGGGATGATCTTCCTTGCGGAAGTCGTCCAGGCGGACGGTGAACGGCAGGGGAAAGCGCCGCTTGCGCAGGTCGATGGTCCAGGTCTCGTCGCCCACCGGAATCGAGCGCGCGCGCGGCATCAGCATCGACGAGCCCCACACGAACAGGCGTCGCTCGGCGCCACCGTTCTCGCGCACGGTCAAGTAAGCCCCCGGCACGTCGTGCTCCTTCTCGACCGCCGGAGCAACCGCCAACAAGCTGAAGCCCTCGACGACCTCAGCGTCATCCACGTTTTCGCTCACCGGCTTGGGTCGCACGTTCTGGGCGTAGGCGTCGATCACGACTTCGAAGGGCACGCCGCTGACCTGCAGGGCGACCCGCTGTTGCGCCGCCTGCGCGAGCACGGTTTCGCCAATCACGATCTCTTGCGCGTTCGGCGACGGCTTGCTGATCGCCAACTCCCAGTTGTGATGGCTCTCGAAGAAGTTGGCGCTGTCACCTTCGTACAGCGCGATGTAGCCATCGTCGGAGTACTTGAGTTTCACGAAGCCCGCGAGCAGCAGCAGGGCGATGCCGGAGTGCACGATGTAGATGCCGAGTAGCCGCCACGTATGGCGGATCCGGATGAAGCCACCCACCACCAAGTTGAAGAACAGCACCACCATCACCGCCTGCCCGCCGGGCAACGGGATGCGCAGGTCGCGCACCTGATGCAGCACATACCACGAATCGAAGTAGCGGCGCTGCGACTCGTACAGGCCGTGCTCGATCTGGGCCAGCGTGCCGATGTACGTGAGCAACGCCAGCAACAGCAACAGGACAACCACGAGCTTCACGCTGCCCAGAACGTTCCACAATTTGTGCAGCATCGACTTCATGGCGAACTCAACGACCGGCAGAAGGTCAGGAAGCGCTCACGCTCGGCCTGCACTTGCGCCTGCGGCCCGGTCATCTTGATGAACACGACGCGGTCGTCGAGCGTCACCAGCGTGCCGAGCAACGACTGCCCCGACTTGGGCCCGCCGCCCATGCCCGTAAAGGTCCCCGTGGCCTCGACGATCGGCGCGTCCTTGCCCAGAACCTTGACCTTGTCCCACTTGTCGATTTCGACCTGGGTGACCGCCGCCTGAGCGAACTGCCCAAGCCAGCGATTCACGTTCTCGACCACGCCCCCGGCCGCCCCCGGCAACACGCTGACGTAGCACTCCACCTCGGTGCCGCTCTTGGGGTTCAAGGTGACCAACCGCATCATGCGCTCGCCTGCAGGCTGCCAGCCATCGGGCACGTTCCAGCGCAGCCCTTCGGCCTGGTTGTCGGCGTCCACGCTTGGGGGAGCCGGCGGCGCCGCCTCGGTCTTCGCCGGGTCGGTGTTTGGCTTGACGGGCGGCCGCACCGAAGACGGGTCGGGGAGGCGCAGCGACGTGAGCACCTTGTCGAAGCCAGCACGCTCGCGGCCAACCACGTCGCGTGGGCCGGTCATCTTCAAGAACAAGGTGACGGCCGGCAACGCGGCGATGGCGCCGACCATGCGCGCGTTCTCGAGCGGCGCCGCACTCATGCCGGTGAAAGTACCGTCGAGTTCGATCGTGACCGCCTCGCGCTGCAGCAGCTTGGTGCGTGGCAACTTGGCGAGCGCCTCGGCGTCGATCGGCGCCAGGCCCATCTGGTGACGCCACCGATTGACGTTGTCGAGCAACCCGCCGGCCTGGCCCGGCAAGGATGACAGGTAGCACTCGGCACGCGCGTCGCCGCCTACCCGCAGATTGACTCGCCGCGCGCTCGTGGCCGGCAGCTCCGACCAGCCCGGTGGGAGGTCGAACACGAAGCTCGGGCTCGACGTGTCTTGCGACCCTGCCTCCGCCTGCTCCTCGATGTCCGCATGGCTCAGGGTCGGCGTCACCCAGTCGGCAAGGCTCGCACCGGGGACAGCGTGCGCGACCACCGGGCGGCGATCGCGCGCCCCGGCGCGCAACACCGGCACGCCAGACTCGCTGGGCGCCGAGCTCTCCGACGAGGCGACGGCGATGGCCGCGATCGCGACGACGGCTAGCGAGGCAAACCGCCAGTGGAGGAACACGCGCGCAACCCAATCCCATTGCCACAAGGCCAGCCCGGCAGCGAACACGTAGGCGAGGCCTGGCTGCAACCAGTGCCCCCACGTCGTGAACTCGCCGCGGTAGAAGATGACGCCCTGTATGTCGGAGGCCCACACGAACGCGACCAGCACGATCACCAGCACCGCGGCGTCACGCCAGGTCACGCCCACCGCGGGCGGCGCAAGCGAAGGGAGCGTCTCGGACGAGGCGGCAGAAGGCATGCAGCTAATATGTCATACCTAGGCCAGCGAGTTTCAAGCGGGCCAGGGAATCATCGGTCTTGTGGGCGCCTGGCGCCACGGGCCATGTTTCAATGCGATCCACATGAAGCGGCCGCTGCCTCAGACCTACGCCTTCCTCATCTGCGACCAGGCCTTCCAGATGCTGCCCGCCGGGAAGTGGTGCGTCATCGGCACGTTCGACGCGATCCTGGTCGGCGATCTGCCGGCGCGTTTCCCGCCCTTTCAGGTGTTCTTGAGCCTCGGTGAGTTCATGGGCGACTCGCTGGTCCAGGTGATCATGCGCGATGACCAGGGCGAGGTCGTGTACGACGTGCGCGGCCAGGTGCCGCCGATCCCCGACAGCAGCCCGCTCAGTAATTTCGAGTTGTCCATGCCGTTCCCCACGGTCGAGTTCAAGCGCGAGGGCAGCCACAGCTTGGAGCTGTCGGTCGACGGGAATGTGATCTCGGTGCGCTCGCTGCGCGTGCACAAGGGGGCGCCGCAGGAAGGTGGCACGCCCGAGTGAGTCGCCCATCGCGGCACCTGCAGCCCATGACCGATCCCATTCTGTTCGCCAGACTCAGGCACCTCGCGGAGCGCGCGCCAATCGTGGTGGCGCACCGCGGTGACAGCGGCGATTACCCCGAGAACACGCTACCCGCGTTCGCTGCCGCGGTGCGCGCCGGTGCCGGGATGATCGAGTTCGACGTCCACGCCAGCCGCGACGATGTGTTGGTGTGTATCCACGACGAGACGCTGGACCGCACGACCAACGTCGTCGACATCTTCGGCCGACGTCAGGTAGCAGTCGCCGATTCCAGTGCCGCGGAGCTGGCTCGGCTCGACGCCGGCACATGGAAGGCGCCAGCGCACCGTGGCGCCAGCGTCCCCACGCTGGAGGCCGCGCTCGGCGTGATCCAGGCCGGTTCGATCGCCATGATCGAACACAAGGCGGGCAGCGCAGAGAGCCTGGTTGGGCTGCTGCAACGACTCGAACTCGTCGACCATGTCTTGGTGCAGTCCTTCACTTGGGACTTCGTCGCCCGCGTGCACGCCTTGGAACCGCGTATCGCGCTCGGCGCCCTCGGCGAGGGCCGATGGACCGACGCGCACTGGGCGAACTTGCCACGCACCCACGCTCGCCTCGTGCACTGGGACGTGCACGACTTGGTCACGGAGGATGTCGAGCGCCTACAGAAGCTCGGCTATCTCACCTGCGTCTACACCGCCAACTCCGACGCCACGTTGATCGGCGCCGCGACCATGGGCGTCGACGCGATCACCACCAATCATCCGCAGCGCTTGCAGCGACTGATCCAACGCGGACTCGCCAGACGCAGACTCGGCCCGCCCCCCGAGCCCTGACTCGGGAGGCGGTCCCGCTGGATCACCGCACCAGAACCTGCACCTGCGAGCCGGCTTCGAGCCGCATCTGCACGTGCATGTGTTCGCCACCGTGGGTGACGAGGTCGATGGTGAAGACGGCGAGCCCAAGGCTCCGAAGGATCGAGAACAGCTGCGCCGGCACCTGCAACCTGTCCTTGTCCGTGCTCATCCAGAACGCGAAGGGCAGATCGACGATGCGCACGAGTGCCGCGGCACCCTGCAGCTCGTTTGGCAGCATCAAGCGGACGCCGTTGACTTCGGCCACGCGAGCCTCGAACGAGCCGCCAGCGCTGGACATGCCCGGACGCCCACCGCTGCGACCACCAGGGAGATTGACGCAGCCGCCTTCGCCACCACCAGGGTCAGCCCAAGCGGTCACGACGGCGAAGAGGATGGCGAACAGAGTGACTACGAGCTTGCGCGACATGTCAGAACGACTCCGGTGAGGGCGAAGCGGGCGAGAGCGGGAACCAGTCAGGGAACCGGCGCGCGAGGTCGGCGGCGACATCGGGGCGACGGGCGAGCGCAGCCGCGAATTGGGTGCGCGAGTTCAGTTCCTTGCGCATCGGGCCACGCCGATGCGGGAACTCCGCATGCAGCCGACCGAGCCAGCGCATGCACGCCTCAAACTCCGCGAGCAGGCCGTAAGCCAGCGCGAGGTTGAAGTAGGTGGTATAGAACCGCGGCTCGCGACGGATCACGCCCGAATCGACGAGCTGCAAGAAGTGCGGGATTGCGCGCGCCGGGAAGCCTTCTTCGAGGTCCACGTTGCCGAGGTTCTCCAGCGCGAACGCGCGCATGATCAGGTCGCCAGCGTCAGACAGCACGATGCGGAACTCGTGCCGCGCAAGGTCACGCTCCTGACGGATGTGATAGGCGTGTCCTAAGTAGATGCGTGCCTCGTGATAGCGCGGACGCAACAGCAGAACCTCGCGCAGCAACTCGATGCCCTTCCCCAAGTTCTCGGCCGGCGACGCACGCTGACTCGTCGCGAACAACATCTTGGCGCGTACCCATTCGTGGCCGGCGGCTTCAGTCTGCAGCGCCGGAGCCAACCGACGCACCTCGTCGAGCAGGTTGCGTCCGCGCATGCACACGTCAGGAATCGGCACCGGCTCGCGCGCCACCGCGCGGTAGAAGCTCGGGCTGGTTCCCATCAAGACGTGCCCACGACCGAGTTCGTACAAAATGCGGGTCAGCGCCACGCGGCTATCGCTGAGCTTCTGCCGCAGCTCGGCGGCCAAGGTCGCCGGACGCGCACGATCCCCCGGCTCGGCCCCCTCCTCGTCCAGGTTGATTTCGGCCAGCGGTCGCCCATCGAAGATCCCATGCAGATCGAGATGAGCTCGCGCCTGCGAGCGAATACCCTGAAGGAACATCCGGCACGACGGGCACATGTCTGCGTGCACCAGCACGCGGCGCATGGAAGGCTGATCGAGTTCGTCGTCGAGCATGGCCGACAGATCGATTTGGATCTGGAGGCACGGGTCCGTCGACAGCTCCGTCGGCAGGGTTTGTGGGGTAAGTTTCATTCAGTTAGGGATAGAAAGTCGGAGTGAGGCAGTGAGGGACGACAGCCACCTAGGTCGCGACCTGTGGCGCGAGCTGACCCAGGCAGTCAGCCATGCCACGCAGGATGCGTCGTCGACCCCGGAAGATGACCATCTTCAGATTCTCGAGGCGGATGCCGAGTTCGTCGGCCGCCGCGCGATACGAACAGTTCTCGACTTCGACCATGGTGAGTGCGCGCTGCTCCTTGGGAGTCAAGCGTTGGAACTGCGCCAGGTAGAGATCGAGGTAGAGGATGTAGGCGTTGTCCGCGAGGCGAGCCGACTCCGCATCTTCGGCAGTGCGGACCGGCGATGGTGACGATGTGTCCTCGGCCTGGAACAGCTCGTCATCCAGCGACAAGCAGGACGCGGTCCGCCCTGCGCCCTTGAGGAACTTGAGCAGCGTGTTGCGCACAATCCGATGGCCCCAGTTGCGGAACGAGTCGGGCCGCTCAGCGAGGAACCGGTGGGGATATCGATAGATGTTGAGGAACACCTCTTGCACCACATCGCCAGCATCGACTTGGGCGTTGACGCGACGCAGCCGACTGTGGACGGCGTTCAGGAAGGCCTGTTGATTCAGCTCGAACAACACGGCGAACACCCGCGGTTCTTCCGTGTGCTTGAAGCACTTCATCAGCGTCGTGCTGATGAGGTCGTGCCGCGACTCAGCGGTCAGCGCTTCGGGCAGACCTTCTGCCGCACGACCCTGACTCAGCCGGCGCAGATTCTCATCGCCGGTCAACTCCCAGAGCTCGTTCAGTCGTTCGCTCAACCGGACGCGTGCGGCGACGCTGGTGGAGGCGAAGTCCATGGGGACCCATGCGGGGGGTTAGGGTGACGGAAGGCTGGCGAACAGCGTCGGCCGGGCCGAAGCCTCGCCAGCTGTGGGCTAGCCAAGCAGCTCCACCTTGTAACGCGATCGGTCGCGGATTCCGAGCCCCCGCGCGTGATGGCACGCATCGCGAGCGGCACGCGCAGCGCCGGCAACGCCGCACGTCGTTCGGGGCCGGGTCAGCGAGACGGCGTCGCCGCGCCATCGCGCGCGTCGCCGACAAGACCCGATGCCGTCGACAGGTCCGCCCGCAGCGTCGGACCGACCTTGGGAAACGAGAGCACTAGGCTCGACCCCCGAGGCCCTACGGTGGGGTCGTAGCCAATCCCGACACCGAGGGTTGCGGCGAGTTCGCGAACCTGACCAACCAGCTGACCGCCTCGGATCGGCCGTGAGGAACCGCGCCCCGAAAACGCGATGCGGGTCACCGAACGATCGGACTCGATTCGCACGGCGACGACCCCACCAGGACAGACTCGTGCGGCGAGCAAGCGGGCCGCCCTGGCCAGTAGATCAGCCGCGGCTGTTGGGTTGGTCTCCACGCACGCAGTCACCGTCTCAGCCTGCTCCAGCACGCAGCGAACCCCGTCGGTCTTGCCGTCTTCGTCGGCCAGAACCTCGGCCAGAAGCTCGCCGAGATCGACCGGCGCACGACCACCTTGCGCCGACTCGGCCAGCAGACGGAGGTCACCCGACACGGCCCGGGTCCAGGCCACGATCTCGTGCAGCACCCGGGCTCGGTGCTGCAACTGGGCGCGGGTCCCTTCGGCGATGGTCTCGGTGAGGCCTCCGACTTCGCGCTCGTTCTCGTTGAGGAACTGGTCGAGGTCATCGACGAGCGGGGTGAGCTGGTCGCCCAACTTGGTCAACGCCGCGAGGGAGGCACCGCGGGCTGGCGACGCCGGCCGGGGCGGCGCCCACTCGGCGTTGGATCGATCCGGCTCAGGGGCGATGATCAGGATCTGACTGCGCGCGGTCGCGGCGTCTGTGCGGACGCGCTCGATGGCAGCGGTCAGGTCGCCCCCCAGTTCGCTCTCACGCAGAATGACGACGTCGTGCGGGCTCGCGGTCGGCGCGATTCGCACGTTCACTTTGGGCACCGAAACTTCTTCCATGCAGCACCTGCCTTCCGTTCCCATCCCCGCGATTCCCCACGCCTTTAGCCCGCGGTGGTTCTCATCGACCGTGCGAACCCTCCCAGTTGAGCTGCAAGCTGCTGAGCTGCAAGCTGCCGAGTTGCAGGCTGCCGAGTTGCAGGCGCCGCGTGCGCCCGCCGGACGCCGGCCATGATCGCGCCGCGCTTGGTCGCCGAGATGGCCGCCGAGCTGGGCTTCGACGTCGTTCGGTTCGGCCAACCGGACCTGGGCGACCACGCCGAGCACTTTGCGCGCTGGCTCGACGCGGGGCGCGCCGGCGACATGGACTACCTGCACCGCAACCGCGCCAAGATCACCGCGCCAGGTGCCTACGCCCCGGGCGCCCGCAGCGTGATTGCGCTGGCCAGCGACTACGGCGGACCCGCCGCGGGCCTGCATGGCGGCGGGCGCATCGCGCGCTACGCGGTCGGTCGCGACTACCACCGCGCCATGGGGAACGCCACCCGCCGCCTACGCGGCGCGCTCGAGCGCGAGGGGGTGCCGCAAGGCAGCGTGAAGGTGGGCACCGACGCGGTGCCGGTGTTGGAACGCGCGCTGTCGGTCGGCGCCGGCGTCGGGTTCTTGGCCAAGAGCAGCATGGTCATCTCGGCGCAACACGGCCCCTACCTGCTGCTGTCCGAGCTGCTCACCCCGCTCGAACTGCCGCCCGACGACCTTGCCCCGGGCAGCTGTGGCACCTGCACCCGCTGCCTCGACGCCTGCCCGACGCAGGCGATCACCGCGCCCTTCGAAGTCGACGCGCGACGTTGCCTCAGCTACACCACGATCGAACTGCGCGGCTACGTGCCACGGCCGCTGCGCGCACCGCAAGGCGACTGGCTGTTCGGCTGCGACATCTGCATCGAGGTGTGCCCGTACACTCGCTTCTCGGGACGTGGGGCACCGTCACCGATCCGCGCGGAGCTCGTCCGTCCGCACGCGGTCGTCGATACGTTCACCTTGGTCGGCGTGCTCGAGTTGAGCGAAGCCGACTACGAGCAGCAGTGGGTCGGCACGGCGATGCGTCGGGCGACGCGCCAGGGCTTGCGCCGCAACGCGGCGATCGTGCTCGGCAACCGGCGCGAAGAAGCCGCGATCCCGTCTCTGTCGCGCGCACTCGCCGACCAAGACCCAATCGTGCGCGGCCACGCCGCCTGGGCACTCGGTCGCATCGCCCCGCGCTCGCCGACCTTGAAACAGGTGTTGGAACGCGAACCCGATGCCATGGTGCGCGCGGAGATCATGGCGGCGCTGGCGGAAGAGCCGTGACGAGGCGGCGGCGTGGCGCGGGATAGATTGCCTTGCAGCGTCCGCGACGCATCGACCCTTGCTGGCCCTACCCCGGAACCACCGGCGGCAATCCCGGCGCCGTACCGACCGTAGCGAGGAATCGACGCCGTCGATTCGTCGCGACGCGTGACGCTGCACGCGTTGCCAACGCGGAGAACGTTCCTACAGCATGCCGGCGCCGAGACGATGCGACGGTGCAGAGGCGAGGATCGGAGCGACGCCGGCTGCCACGGTACGCGCGATGCCTCGATGACACCGCTGTTCTTGCTCTTCCCCCGCCGCGCGCACGCAACTGGCAAGCGCGTTGCTTCTCTAGGCAATGCGGAGTGTTTGCCCACTCCAAGAAGCCAACCGCCAGCCAACGAACGGACAAGGGGAAGAACGATGGACTACTACACCGAAACCAAGTGGTGCCCGACCTGCAAGACCTACGTGCGCTACATGATGAGCGTCAACGCTTCTCATTGCGCCGAGTGCGGCTCGGTCGTGAACCTCTTCAACAAGGACGACCTCACCCGCTTCAACAACGACTTGGAGAAGCGGCGCTGGAAGGCGTCGTGACCGATCTGGCGCGGCGCGACTGTATGCGCGCCGTCTCCAACAAGATCAGGTCGCTAAAACGCCCCGCGCGGTCGAGACGCCGCGCCCGACGCAACAGACTGCTGGCGCCTCGCGCATAGCCGAGCCGACGCTGCACGCCAGCCAACGCCAGGGTCGACTCGACGTCCCACGGGTCCCGCCGGCACAAGCCCGACAGCAACTTCGCGGCGCCCACGTCGTCGCTTTGCAGTTCGGCGACGAGTGCCTGCCGATACTCGGCGAGGCGCCGCGCCAGCACGCTCTTCCGCTGACGGTACCAGCGGCCGTAGGCCAGAAAGCCAGCCTCGATGATCGCGTACGCCTGCATGAGGATGAGCGCGGCAACCACGGTTGGCGCGTGGCCGTAGCCAAAGCGCGCGACCAGCGCGACATCAGCGAGCAGCAGCACCGACAGCATCAGACCACCACCCCGCCAGAGCCGGCCGGTGGCCAGGTAGCAGGCGGCGACGACTTGCCCGAGCGCAAAGAAGGCGAAGTTCGGCCAGAAGAGGTCGGCGAACATGCGCGCGGATGATAGGTTCCACCGGCGTCATGGCCAGCGTCGTTGCTCGGCTCTATCTCCTGTTCACTCCGAGCCTCTGCCGGCACGATCCCTGGGACACGCTGGCCCGCGCGATCGAAGGTGGCGTCGACCTGGTGCAATGGCGCGTCAAAGACCAGGCGCACGCCGACTGCCAACGATGTCTCGACGTGTGCGCGGCGCACGGCGTGCCGATGATCGTCAACGACCACGTGGCGCTCGCGGTCGAGGTCGGTGCCGCCGGGGCGCACGTGGGTCAGGCAGACATGCCCGCCGCGCAAGCGCGTGCCCTGCTCGGCCGCGACAAGATCCTGGGCGTCAGCACGCACGACCTGAGCCAACTGACGGCCGCCGAAGCGGCGGGAGCCGACTATGTCGGCTTCGGCCCGTGCTACCCGACCGCAACCAAAGACTACGCGCAGGGGCTCGGGCCCGAGGTGGCCGGCCGTGCCGTACGCAGCACGCGCTTGCCGGTGTTCGCCATCGGCGGGATCGACACGCTGTGCGCGCGCGAACTGGTCAGCGCTGGCTGCTCGCGCGTCGCCGTGTCGTCGGTGATCCTGGGCACCGACGATCCTCGCCGCGCGGCGCGCGCGCTGCGCGCGGTGCTCGACGCCGCCGCGCCGATCACGTGATCAGCATCGCGTCGCCAAACGAGTAGAACCGGTAGCCGCGCTCGATGGCCTCGCGATACAGCGTCAGCAACCGTTCGCGCCCGACCAGCGCTGCCACCAGCATCAACAAGGTTGAACGCGGCAGGTGGAAGTTGGTGATCAGCGCATCGATCACGCGCAGCGACTTGCCCGGGTAGAGGAACAGGTCAGTGCTGCCGCTGCGGGCGCACACGCCGCGCTGATCGTCGGCACAGGCTTCCAGCGTGCGGGCGGCGGTCGTCCCCACGGCAACCACCCGGCCACCCGCCCGCCGCGCGCCGGCCACCGCCTGTGCGGCCGCCACCGGCAGGTCGTACCACTCGGCGTGCATCACGTGGTGTTCCACCTCCTGGACGCGCAACGGCGCGAAGGTGCCGATCCCGACGTGCAGCGTCACGTCGGCGCGCAGGACGCCGCGCTCTTGCAGTCGGCGCAGCAGATCGGGCGTGAAGTGCAGCCCCGCGGTGGGCGCCGCGATCGCGCCATCTTTAGCCGCGAACATGGTCTGGTAGCGCGCGCGGTCGACCGCCGCGTCTTCTTCGGCGGCGCGCGCGATGTAGGGCGGCAAGGGCGCGCGACCGACGCGGGCCAACACGGCGTCAACGTCGCCCGTCGACGGCGCCATCAACGAGAACTCGAACACGCCCGCGCCGCGATCGAGCCGCGGGATCAGCGTGAGCGCGCCGCCCTCGATCGACAAAGGCTCGCCCACCTTGAACTTGCGAGCTGGCTTGACGAAGCCGACGCACTCGGTGCCGTTCTTCTGGATCACCAGGACTTCGACCTTGCCGCCGGTGCTGCGCTCGCCAAGCAGACGCCACGGCAACACCCGCGTGTCGTTCACCACCAAGAGGTCGGCCGGCCGCAACACCGCCGGAAGATCGCGGAATACGCGGTGCTCGACCCGGTCGCTCTCGCGGTCGAACACCAGAAGGCGCGACGCGTCGCGCGGCGCCGCGGGCTCTTTGGCAATCCGATCTTGCGGCAGTTCGAAGTCGAAGTCGTCGACGCGCACGACGCCCGACGTTGGCGCAAAGCCTGGGTCGCGTGCAACGGGAACCGCCGAATCGCACGCGACGCCAGCCCGCGCTACCATCTCGCCCGCTTCCCTTGTCCGCACTCGCCGACTTCTTGACCTTCGCTCAGGCCGCCATCGTGATGGCCCTTTCGGCCTTCGGCCTGCACCGCGGCTACTTGGTGGCGCTGCACCTGCGCACGCGTCGCCGAGCCTCGGTGCCACCTGCGGCCATCACACGATCGTCCAAGCCCGGCGACCTCCAGCCAGCCCTGCCCACGCTCACCGTGCAACTGCCGGTATACAACGAGCCGCTGGTGGTCAAGCGCCTGCTGCTCGCGGTCGCCCATCTCGACTACCCGCGCGATCGGTTGCAGGTGCAGGTGCTCGACGACAGCACCGACGAAACCAGCGCGCTCGTCGCCACCACGTTGGCGACGCTGCCCAACGACCTGTCCACCGTGCACCTGCGGCGCGGCGATCGGCGCGGCTACAAGGCTGGTGCCTTGGCGCACGGCCTCAGCTCCTGCGACAGCGAGCTGGTCGCCATCTTCGACGCCGACTTCGTGCCACCGCGCGAACTGCTGCTCGACCTGATCCCGGCGTTCGTCGACGCCCGCGTCGGCATGGTGCAGGCGCGGTGGGAACACCTGAACCCCGGTCACAGCTTGCTCACCTCCATGCAGCGCCTGCTGCTCGATGGCCACTTTGTGATCGAGCACGGCGCGCGCGCCGCGACGGGACGGTTCTTCAACTTCAACGGCACCGCCGGCGTTTTCCGGCGCGCGTGCATCGAGTCGGCCGGCGGCTGGCAACACGACACGCTCACCGAAGACCTCGACCTCTCCTACCGCGCGCAGCTTGCCGGCTGGCGCTTTGCCTACCGCCCCGACATCGCCTGCCCGGCTGAGCTGCCGGTGCGCATGAACGACTTCTTGTCGCAACAGCACCGATGGGCCAAGGGCGCTATCCAGACCGCGCGCAAGGTGCTGCCGCGCTTGTGGCACGCCGCTCTCCCGTTGCGCACCAAGGTCGAGGGTTCGTTCCACCTGCTCGGCAACGTCGGCTTCGTGCTGCTGTTGGGGCTGATGCTGGTGACCCTGCCGTTGCAGGCGCTGCGCTTCTTTGGTCACGGCACAACGCCAACCTTCGTGCGCCTGCTGGAGGGCGCGCCGCTCGGCCTGTCGTTGCTCTGCGTGCTCTTGCACTACGGCGTGGCCCAAGCCACGCTGCGCCGCTTCGACCTGAGCACGCTGCTGCGCTTGCCCCTGGTGCTGGCGCTCGGCGCGGGCATGACGGTGAACGCGACCGCCGCCCTGTTCGCGGGCCTTGGTGGAGCGACCGGTGAGTTCAAGCGCACACCCAAGGTGGGTGCCGCGTCGGTGCGCCAGCTGAGCCGCAACCGTCGCGGCGCACTGCCATGGCTCGAGATGGCACTGGCGGTCTGGTGCGCGAGCACCGCGACACTGTCGTTCTGGATCCAGCAACCCTGGACGGCGGCGTTCCACGGCCTGTTTGCCGCCGGGCTTTGCTGGGTGAGTCTCAGCTCGGTGCACGACGAGTTGGCGAGGCAGGCGCCCGCACCATCGACGCCGGTGGCACAACCCGAGCCGACGACATGATGCGTCTGCTGCCGATCTCGTTGCTGGCCGTCGCGTGCGCGCGGTCAGGCGCCGGCGCCCGCAACGGCAACCCCATCGATGCGCGCGGACAGGCGCTCGAGCTGGTCGCGTGCCTGTCGACCGTCGGTGAGGAACACAACCAAACCGAGGTCACCGCCACCACCCTGCGCGGCCTGAACCCGCGCAAGCTGGCATCGCGGGCGGGACAAGAGACCAACGTGCGCGGCCACCCCACCGACGCCGACGTCGTGGTGCTGGCCCGCCAGCTGCGCGCGGGTGAACCGGAGTCGACCGAGATCTACGTGTCGTCGTTGACCGGCGCCTTCGCCGACGTCCGCCTGACGCGCGATGCCCACGCCGACCTCGAACCATGCTGGTCGGCCGACGGTCAGCGCGTGTTGTTCGCGAGCGACCGCGGCGGCACGTTCCTGCTCTGGCGCATCGACCGCGACGGCACCAACTTGGCAGCGCTCACCCAGGCGGTCACCGACCAAGCCGATCGAGCGCCGGATGCGCGGGGCGATCGCATCGTGTTTTCGCGCGCCGCGCCAACCCTCGCCGGCCGTCGCGCGGCGATCTGGATGATGAACGCCGATGGCAGCGGCATGGCACAGATCACCGATGGCACCGTCGGCACCGGAACCGAACAGTTCGCGCCCGGCGACCATGAGCCGGCGCTGGCACCAGACCTCAGCAGCGTGGTGTTCGTGCGACGCACGGCCCTGGCACGCGCGACGTTGATGCGACTCGAGCTGGCGAACCAACGACTCTCGACCTTGGCCCCCACCAGCGACGGCGAGGATCGGCTGCCACGCTTCTTCAGCAGCGGCGATCGCTTGTTGGTCGCGCGCACCGCACCAAGTGCGGGTTTGCTCGGCCGGCGTTTGGTGACCATGACCCTCACTGGCACCGACGTCGCTCAGTTGACGCTGGACGCGCGCCTCGCCTGCTATGGCGCCGACGTACTCGCCGGCTCAGGTGCGTGGCCGGCTGCCGTCGCGCAAGCGACACCCTCGGAGCTGGAGGCGGACGACGCACGCCTTCTCTTGGGCCAACGCACGCTCGGGCGCTTCGACTTGCTTGCTGTGAAGGACGGGTCGGGCCTGCAGCTGGCCACCACGGCGTTCGACGGCAAGGAGGCCGCGGGCGTGTTCTTGCCATTCAAGCTGGGGCCGCTGGAGCCCACCGACGTCGCTCTGGTGCACGCCCGCGCGACGTTTTCCCTGACGCTGGCCAACCCGCAGACGCGAGTGCGCGTGTCGGTGAAGGACTACGTGCGCGACCGTTTCGACGTGGCCTTTGAAGGCACGGTCACCAGCACCGCCTTTGTCGACGTGGCGTTCGCGTTCACCAGCCTCGCCCACGTCGACCGCGACGGCTGGATTCGCCTGGAGGTCGTCGCCGAGCTGCCGCAGGGCCAGCGCGCCGAGTTTGTGCTGGACGCGGTCGAAGTCGACGTGTTCGGCCGGACGCCTTAGTCGCGCCTCTTTGAGTCTGCGATCTTGCCCGTTTGCGTGGAGGCGCAGCAGTGACGTGCCTATGCTCCCACCCGACCAGATGAGCGAGCGGGCGGCGCCGATGATCGTGATTCCTGCCTACAACGAGGCAGGTCGCATTGGGGACGTCGTGCGGGCAGTGCGCGCCGCCACGGCCGATTCGCGCATCGTCGTCGTCGACGACGGCAGCACCGACGCGACACCGCAGGAAGCGCGCGCCGCCGGCGCCGAGGTGGTGTCGCTGCCGTTGAACCTCGGCTACGGCAGCGCGCTGCAGACCGGCTATCTGTTCGCGCGCGCCGAAGGCGTGGAACGGCTGGTGCAGCTCGACGCGGACGGCCAGCACGAGCCCGCATGCATTCAGAAGCTACTCGCCGGGCTCGACGACGGACTCGACGTGGCGGTGGGCTCGCGCTACCTCACCGCGCAGCCGCCGTCGGTCGGGTTCGCGCGCCGCACCGGGGCTTGGTTGTTCGGCAAGATCGCGACGCTGTGGACCGGCGTGCGCATCACCGATCCGACCTCGGGCTTCCAGGCGTTGTCGCATCGCGCCGTCGCGCACTTGGTGCACGACAGCTTTCCCGAGGACTACCCCGACACCGACGTGCTCATCGACCTACACCGCGCCGGGCTGCGCATCGGCGAAGTGCCGGTACTCATGTATCCGCGGCGCGGCGGCAAGAGCATGCACAGTGGCGGCAAGGTCGCGTTCTACGCCTACAAGATGTTCCTGAACCTCAGTCTGCTGCCCGTCCGACGCACGTCGCCGTTCCGCTCGGGACGCGCCGCGGGCTAAGCAAATGCGCGCGCTCATTGCCAGCATCGAGGAGATCCCGTCGGGCCAAAAGACGGTGGCGTTCGTGCTGGCGCTCAGCATGCTGGCCGTGGTCATCGAGTTGGTGCGCCGACGGAAGCTGCGCGAGGAGTATGCCTTGGTGTGGCTCGGCACTGGCCTCGCTCTCTTGCTGCTGGCCTGGCAACACCAGTGGCTGTCGTGGTTCCAGAACCTGATCAGTGCCAAGAGCCCGGTGTCGGCGCTGTTCTTTGGCGGCTTTGTGTTCTTGATGTGGCTGTGCCTGCTGTTCTCGGTGCGCCTGTCCAAGATGTCCGCGCGCCAGAAGAGCTTGGTGCAGAAGCTGGCGTTGCTCGAGAAGCAGGTAGCCGACCTGCGCGACCGACCCCAGGGATGAGGCGACAACCGTGACCGATGCCGTAGCACAAGCCAGCGCGCTGACGGCCGAAGTGGCGCGCGCGTTCCGCACGCGGGTGTTGCACGAGTGCCTGCCGCGCATTCGGCACTGTGTCGGCCTGCTGACCGACGCACAGGTTTGGCACCGCCCCAACCCAGCGTGCAATGCGATCGGCAACCTGCTGCTACACCTCGAGGGCAACGTGCGGCAGTGGATGTTGAGCGGGCTGGGGCACGGCGTCGACCGGCGCAACCGACCCGCCGAATTCGCTGCTGACGCCGACGACACCGAAGGACCCAAGCAAGAGCTGATCGATCGACTCGACACCACCGTGCGCGCCGCGGCCGCGCTGGTGGACGCGGCGACGCCGCAGACGCTGCTTGCCACACATCCCTTTCAGACTGGCAAGTTCAGCGACACGGGAATCGCCGGCGTGCTGCACGTCATGGAACACTTCTCCGGCCACGCCTATCAGATCTACGACCGTACCAAGCAGCTCACTGGTCGGGATCTGCGCTTCTACGATCTCTAAGCGGCGACGGCGGCTGCCGGCGAAAGTCTCCAGGGTTGCGCCGACAGGTTCGGCTGCCGTATCCGAAAATGCGCGCAACACGCAGCGACCACCGACGCAGCGACTCAGTACGCTGATCGCCACGCGGCGAGCGCCGCGGCACCCCACCGATTCATGTCCAATCCCACTGCCGACTCGCCATGGTCACGGTTGCGTGCCGTCATCGCGGCGCTGCGGACCAAAGACACCGGATGCCCCTGGGACCTGCAACAGACGGCGCAGTCGATGGCGCCCCACCTGCTCGAAGAGACGCATGAAGCGATCGAGGCCATCGAGCAAGGCGACGCGGACAAGACCCGCGAAGAACTCGGTGACGTGCTGATGAACGTGCTCCTCATCGCGCGCATCGCCGAAGAAGCGGACTCGTTCACCATCGATGACGTGACGCGCACGGTCGCCGACAAGCTGGTGCGCCGGCATCCGCACGTGTTCGGCGGCCCGACCGCGCGCGACGCGACCGAAGTGCTGCGCACCTGGGAGGCCATCAAGCGCCAGGAGACCGGCAACGCCGGTGGCCCCGACGGCAGGCCGCGCAGTGTGCTGGCCGGGGTGCCCCGCGAGCTGCCCGCGCTGCTGAAGGCACTGCGGATCGGTGAGAAGGCGGCGCGCGTCGGCTTCGACTGGCCAGACCGCAGTGGCCCCACCGCCAAGCTGCGCGAAGAACTCGCCGAGTTCGACGCCGCGTGCAAGAGCGGCGACCGCGCGCAGATCGAAGCGGAGCTTGGCGACGTGTTGTTCAGCCTGGTCAACGTGGCGCGGCACCTCAGCATCAACCCGGAGACGGCGCTGCGCCGGACCCTCGACCGCTTCGCCAGCCGGTTCGCCTACGTCGAAGGCAAGCTTGGTGACCGACTGCTCGGCGCATCGCTGGCCGAGATGGAGGCTGCGTGGCAGGAAGCCAAGACCGTCGAGCGCACTCCGCGACCATGAGTCAGCCCGCTGCGCCGGTCGATCGTTGGTTGATCCAAGCGATGCGCGTCCTGTTCGCAGCGCACGCGCTGTCGCTCATCGCCTTGTGCTGGCAGCAGAAGCTGACGCCAGACGAAGCCAACTACGTGCTGGCTGGGTGCATCCTGCGCCAAGACGGCAGCTTCGCCGCCTACAACACGGTGCTGCACGGACCGCTCGCCTTGTGGCCCAATCAACTGGGCGTGCTGTTCGCCGACCCGGCTGACATGGCCGCCTATGCACCCTGGGGCCGGCTCGGGTTCGTGCCGTTCAGCCTGCTCGCCGCACTGGCACTTGTGCGCCTGTCGCGACAAGCGTTCGGCGCGCGCATCGCGTTCGCCGCCTTGCTCGTATGGAGCACGAACCCACTCGTGTTAGCACACGGCTGTCTGATGACCGCCGACATGGCGCTCACCTGCGGCAGCCTGTGGACGCTGTACGCGACGTGGCGTTGGTTGTCCGCACCGAGGCTTCTCGCGTTGCTGAGCGTTGGGTTACTGCTCGGCCTGACGCTGGCCACCAAGTACCTCGGCCTGCTGTTGATCCCGGCCCTCGGTGTGGCGCTGGTCATCGCGCTGGCGATCGGGTTCGCGCCACGCATCCTGTTCTCGCGTGCACGCATCGGCCTCGGATGGCGCGTCTGCGACGCGGTGCTCGGCGCCGCGGTCGTCGCCATCGTGGCCACGTGCGCGCTGCACGCCGCGTATCTCTTCGCTGTCCCAGGCTATGCAGTGCAGCTCCCGCCGCCGGGCCTCGAGATCGCCGCCGAGGATCCGACCTACGGCCCCAAGAGTGCTGGCGTGCGTGCGGTGGCCGAGACGAGCATCGGTCGGGTCGCGCTCGCGTGGCTACCGGAGCCGTGGGTTCGAGGTGCCGACTATCAGAAGCTGGTGTCCGAAGGCCTACCGACGTTCTTCGGCGACGAAGTGGCGCCTGGCTTCTGGACGTACTACCTGGTCGCGTTCGGCACCAAGCTGCCGCTGATCGCCTTAGCTTTGCTGCTGCTCGGCGCGGGTGTGCAGAAACCGCGCTGGCCGCCCCACCTGCGGCTGATCACCGGCGTCGGCATCGCGGTTCCCTTGGTCTTCCTGTCCGCCATCACCACACTGCAAGTCGGCGTGCGCTACGCGTTGCCGGTCGTGCCTTTGCTGTGCTTGCTCGCCGGTCGAGGACTCGCGTGGCTCGGCTGCCACACTTCTTTCCTCGCACGATGCGGGTCAGGCCTGGCCACGGTCGCGCTGCTTGCTGGCACAGCGCTTACTTGGCCGCGCTTCCTGCCGGCGTTCAACAGCCTGGCGCCGCGCCCCTACCTTTGGTTCAAGGACAGTACCCTCGATTGGCGCGCCGACGCTCCGGCGAACGACCGCGACCTCGCGGCGCTGCGGCGGCGCCAACCCGAGGGCAAGCTGATCGATGGCGCGCTCGGGCCGAGCTTCGGCCGTCTGTTGATCCACGGCGAGCAGCTTGCCCCGCGTGACCCACGCGATCTTGGTCGCATCCATCATTGGTTGCGCCGGTTCTGGCCGATCGATCACGTAGGTGGCTGGTTCGCTTTCGAAGTGAACGAGGCAACGTTCCGCGCCGCGTTGGCCGCCGACCGCGCCGCCGCCGCGCGAGGCGAGGTCGAACTCGCGATGGCGTTGCTCGGCGAGGGTAAGTTCGAGGCCGCCGACGTGCTGTTGCGCGCAGCGAGCGACCAGGACCGCGACCGCATCGCAGCGGCCGCCGTCGACCTACGCAGCGATTCGGGCGAACGCGCCGCCGCCGCGCTGCTGCAGTTGGGCCGACACGACCTCGTCGTGCAGCGTGGTGAAGAAGTGCCGCGCACACTGCGGGCGCAGGCTCTGCTCCTGTGTGGCGATCCCGGTGCGGTCGTGACCTTGCTGGAACAACCCGCGACCCCCTTGACCAGTACCGAGGTCTACCTGCTGGCCAGCGCGCTCGGCGCCCTCGGTCGCCCCGCCGACGCGCTCGCGCTGGTCGAGCGCACACCACCGAGCGACCCAGCCGGCCGGGCCGTGCACGACCGCATCGTGCGTCGGCTACGGGAAATCGTGATGGCGACCGCGCGCGCCGATGCCACGCGCCTTCGTCGGTAGCCGGGCTGCCCTCAGCGTCGGATCGACGACAGAACGACGACGATCCGTCGCCGCACTGAATCGTTGCGCGCGATCGCATCCCTCAGGAGAGCACGAAGCGGCGGCCCCTCACTCGCTCGGACGCGGCCGAGAGTAAGCGGGCCCGCGGCACGACATCTGCGACGGCCGGGTCGGGTGGAAAGAAACGCAACGGGCACTCAGCCCAGGCAGGGACTTCCCCGGGGGCTCGCAAGAGCCTCCGGGGAGGCCTTTTTTTTGCCCCGACGCTACCAGCGCAGACCGTGCTCGCGAACGGCGCCACTCGCATCTGGCCGGCTCAAGAAGAGAGCTCGCACGCCGCGCTCAGCGTAGCTCTCCACGATGGGCGCCGATGCCTCGGGCCCGAGCACCATGAACGCCGTCGCCAGTGCGTCGGCCAGGCCGGCTGACTCCGCCCGCACCGATACCGAGGCCCAACCGTGGCGCACGTTGGCGCCGGTGCGCGGATCGAGCAGATGGTGCACGACCTCCTCGCCGATCACGCGGAAGTTGCGGTACTCGCCGCTGGTCGCGAGCCCGCCGACGAAGGACAGCGTGGTGTGCACCCGCGACGGCTCGTGCGGCGGGGCGGGGCGTTCGATGCCGATGGTCCACGGCTCGCTGCCGGGCTTGCTGCCGCGACACACGATCTCGCCGCCGATGTCGACCATGCAGTCGGGTACGCCCAACGTCCCGAGCAGGTCGGCGATCCTGTCGGCGGTCCAGCCAGGCGCCAAGGCGTTGACCGTGATCTGCAGGTCTGGGATGGCCTTGCGCAGCGTGCCGTCGCTACCGACCTCGAGGCGCTGCCAGCCAACCCGCGCCCGCGCGGCCGCGCGCGCCGCGTCGGTCGGCGCCGCGTGCTCGTCCTTGCCAAAACCGAGCAACTCGACAAGCGGCTGCACCGTCAGGTCGAAGGCGCCGTCCGTACGCGCCGCGACTTCCTGCGCCAACTGGAGCACCGTCAGAAACTCGGCGCGATGCTCAGCCGGGAGCAGAAACGGCTCGGTGCTGGCGTGCGCGTTGAACCGGCTGATCACGCTGGTGTCGTCCCACGTGCTGAACGCGGCGTTCACCTTCGCCAGCAGTCGTTCGACTTCGCCGCGCACACGGGCCACGGGCAAGTCGACGGCGGCGCGCGTCACCCACTTCACCTCGTAGGTCGAGCCCATGGTCGGCCCGGCGATCCGCTCGACGTGCTCGTCTGCGCCGCAGCCGGCCAGGCACCAAAGCGTCGCCGACAGGACCAACCTGGCGAAACGCGTCACGCAAACGCGCGACCACCAAGTCGGCCGGATCGCCGCGCCGTGCACCACGCCTACGACCCGAAGTCGTCGAACGCGATTTGGCTCTGCTCGACGCCGAGGTCGCCCAGCATCTTCTGCACCGCCGTCAGCATCATGGGCGGACCACACAAGTAGAACTCGATCTCGTCGACGCTCTTGTGGTTCTTCAGATAGTTCTCGAACACGACTTGGTGGATGAAGCCCTTGTAGCCGGTCCAATTGTCTTCGGGCAGCGGCTCCGACAGCGCGACGTGGTACTTGAAGTTGGGGAAGTCGCGCTCGATGGCTTCGAAGTCGTCGGTGTAGAACATCTCGCGCTTGCTGCGCGCGCCATACCAATAGCTGACCTTGCGCTTGGTCTTGTCGGTGTGGAACAAGTGGAAGATGTGGCTGCGCAGGGGCGCCATGCCGGCGCCACCACCGATGTAAATCATCTCCTTGTTGGTCTCCTTGATATGGAACTCGCCATAGGGACCCGAGATGGAGATCTTGTCGCCGGGCTTCAAGCCGAAGGTGTAGCTCGAACACACGCCTGGGTTGATGCCGGTGGTGCGCGGCGGCGGCGTGGCAATTCGGATGTTCAGCATGATCCGGTTGCCCTCCGCCGGGTGGTTCGCCATCGAGTACGCGCGAAAGCACTCTTCAGGGTTGTCCGTCGCCAGATCGAACAGTTTGAACTTGTCCCAGTCGCCCCGGTACTCCGGCTCGATCGCGAAGTTGCTGAACTTCAGGTCCTTGTAGACCGGCACGTCGATCTGGATGTAGCCGCCCGGCTCGAACTCGAGGGTCTCGCCCGGCGGCAGGTTGACCACCAACTCCTTGATGAAGGTCGCCACGTTCTTGTTGCCAGCGACGGTGCAATCCCACTTGCGGATCGCAAAGATCTCGGCGGGCACCGTGACCTTCATGTCTTGCCGCACCTTCACCTGACACGCGAGGCGCCAATGGTCCTTGGCCTCGGCGCGCGACAGGTGCGTCATCTCCGAGGGCAAAACATTGCCGCCGCCCTCCAAGATCTGGCACTTGCACATGGCGCACGAACCCTTGCCACCGCAAGCCGATGGCAGGAACACCTTCTGGTCGCTGAGTGCCTTCAGCAGGTTGCTGCCGATGTCGACCATCGGCGACTTGCTGGCGTCGCCATTGATCAACACCTGCACCTTCCCCTTACGGACCAGGCTGCGCTCGCAGAACATCAAGATCACGACGAGCAGGATGATGACCAGCGTCAGCGCCACCACGCCGATGAAGACCGAGCCGATGAAACCCATGACTCACACTCCGCTGAAGGTCATGAACGCCATCGCCACCAGACCGGTGGTCAAGAACGTGATGCCGAGGCCACGCAGCGGCTTGGGCACGTTGGACGTGCGCATCTTCCAGCGGATCGCCGCCATGCTGACGATGGCCACGGCCCAACCCATACCAGAGCTGAAGCCGTAGACGACGGCGTGCGTGAAGCCGTAGTTGTTCTGCACCATGAACAACGAGCCGCCGAGGATGGCGCAGTTCACCGCGATGAGCGGCAGGAAGATGCCGAGCGCGGCGTAGAGCTTGGGGCTGAACTTGTCGATCGCCATCTCCACCACCTGCGTCACCGCCGCGATGCTGGCGATGAAGGTGAGGAACTGGAGGTAGTTCAAGTCGGTGTCCGGCAGTCCAGCCCACGCGAGCGCGCCGGGCGCCAGCACGTAGGTCTGGAACACCCAGTTCATCGGCACGGTGATGACTTGCACGAACACCACGGCGATGCCCAGGCCGATCGAGCTGTCCACGCGCTTGCTCACCGCCAGGTACGAGCACATCCCGAGGAAGTACGCGAGCAGGATGTTCTCGACGAAGATCTGGCGCAGACCGAACAGGAGGAGATTGGGGCCTTCAGCGAGCAGCATGGTTCACTTCTCCGAGTAGCCAGAAATGGCGCGTTGCACCCACACGATGATCCCGAGCAGCACGAACGCGCCGGGCGCCAACACCATGAGACCGTTGTTCACATAGCCGGCCGCATACAGGGACTGCGGCACTACCTGATAGCCGAGCAGGGTGCCCGAGCCGCAGACCTCGCGGATCGCGCCGACGATGGCGAGGATCCAGGCGTAGCCAAGGCCATTGCCGATGCCATCGAGAAAGCTGCGCCACGGCGGGTTGGTCATGGCATACGCCTCGAGGCGGCCCATTACGATGCAGTTGGTGATGATCAGGCCGACGAACACCGACAGCTGTTTGCTCAGGTCGTACATGTAGGCCTGCAGCACTTGGTCGAACGCGATCACCACGCCCGACACCACCACGAGCTGCACGATGATGCGGATCTTGCTCGGGATGAAGTTGCGGATCAGTGAGATCATCACATTGGACAACGCCGTGACGATCACCACGCCGGCGCCCATGACCAGCGACTTGTCGAGGCGGGTGGTGACCGCCAGCGCCGAGCAGATGCCGAGGATCTGGAAGGCGATCGGGTTGTTGACCCACATCGGGTCGATCAACGCCTTCTTCTCCTCCTTGCCGAACAGCGGCGGCTTCGCCTTGGCTTGGGCCGGGGTATCGAGTGTTGCGGTCATGGGAGATTGCCTCGGCTCAGCCCTTGGCCTTGAGCCTGTCCAGGAACAGTTTGAATGCCTTGAGATCCCTCTTCACGAAGTCTGTCACTCCGTTGCCAGTGATCGTCGAGCCAGACATGCCATCGACATAATGGCGCTTCTCGACGGCGATGTTCGGGTCAACCTTGCCCTTCTTCACGCGGACGCCGTACACCTCGCCCTTGTCGTCGTAGATCGACTTGCCCGGCCACATGGCCTTCCACTTGGGATTGTCGACTTCGCCGCCGAGCCCCGGGGTCTCGCCATGCTTATAGAAGGTGATGCCCTGCACCGTGGCGCCCGACGCATCGAGCGCCAAGAAACCGTAGAGAATGCTCCACAGCCCCTTGCCCGATATTGGCATCACCCACGCGGCGGTCTTGCCCAGTTCGTCGGTCGATTCGTACACGTCGCGGTAGCGCGCGCGCTCGGCCGCGTCTTTGATGCCGCCGAGGTCGCTCGGCTTGTACTTGGCGTCGGCGAACTCCCCCGTCGTCAGGTCGACGACGTGCTCTTTGAAGCGCGTCTTGTAGACCTCCTCGATCTCTTTGCGCGGGCGCGGGTCGGCCTCTTGCAGCAGGCCCGCCGCCAGCATGATGTTCTTCTGGCGGTCGTACTGCTGCGCCGCCTCCTGCGTCGGCCGCAGCGCATTCGCCGCGACCGCGAGCAGCATGCTCACCCCCGCGGTAATGCCCACCGCGAACGCCAGCACGTAGCTGTTCTTACTGGTGTCCATGGCGAGCCAGCCTCTGCTTGACGTTGCGGCGCACCACGAAGTGATCGATCGTCGGTGCGAACGCGTTGAGGAGGAGCACCGACAGCATGGTGCCTTCGGGGTAAGCCGGGTTGATGGTGCGAACGAGGACCGTCACCACGCCAACACCCGCGCCGTAGATCCACTTCGCCGTGTTGGTCTCGGGGCTCGACACCGGATCGGTCGCCATGAAGACGATGCCGAACAGAAACCCCCCGACGAACAGGTGGTCCAATGGGTTGTCGAAGTAGCAACCCTGCCAGGTGTCGCCGAGCGTGGCGTTCATCACCACGCCGCTGACCAGCAGGCCGACTACGCCGCCCACCATCACGCGCCACGAGCCGATCCCGGTGAAGATCAAGATCGCGGCGCCGAGCAGCACACACAGCTTGCTCATCTCACCAGCGCTGCCGGGGATGCAGCCGAGGAACATGTCCGAGGTCGAGTAGGCACTGTGCAAGGCCTCGCTCGCTTGGCCTGCTGGCGC
Organism: Planctomycetota bacterium; assembly: GCA_031423015.1. Taxonomy (GTDB): domain Bacteria; phylum Planctomycetota; class UBA1135; order UBA1135; family UBA2386; genus DATGPD01. The sequence continues at coordinate 44,069 of JANPER010000190.1, forward strand.
CACCTTGGCGACGGCGAGCGCCGTCGGCCTGGCAAAGCCGTCGATCAAGTGATCAGCGTTGTTGCCCGCTACCCACACCGCGTCGCCCGACATCTGCGCCGGGAAGGCGAAGAACAGGAACGCGCGCGCGATCATCGCCGGGTTGAAGATGTTCATCCCGGTGCCGCCGAACGCCTCCTTGGCGATCACGACTGCGAACGCCACCGCGATGGCAAGCTGCCACAGCGGGATCGACGCCGGCACGATCAGCGCGATCAAGATGCCCGACACCAGGTAGCCCTCGCTGACCTCTTCCTTGCGGATGATCGAGAACACCGCCTCGATGTTCAGGCCTACGAAGTAGCTGACGAAGATGATCGGCAGCATGCGTTGCATGCCGAACACCACCTTGTCGCCGAAGCCCGCCGCAGCCAAGTCAGGCGCGTAGTCGCCGCCGAACAGGAAACCCTGCAACCAGCCGCTGACGTAGGCCTTGACGCCGCTGTCGCCCACCATGGAAGCGAGGGCCAAGAAGTGTTGGTGACCCGTGTTCCAGATCGACCACAGCACGCACGGCAGGAGCGCCACGATCACCAGCGCCATCGTGCGCTTGAGATCGATGTAGTCGCGCACGTGCGGCCCGCGCTTGCCCGCGGTTTGGTCCGGCGTCAGGAGGAAGGTCTCCATCGCGTCGAACATCGGCCACACCTTGTGAAGTGGCGCGTCCGGCGCGTGGTAGAGCTTGCGCGCTCTGTCGATGAGGCCGCGCAGCATCACTCGCCCCCTTCGTTCTCGTACATGTCGAGTCCTTGGCGGATCACCTGGCCGACGTCGATCTTGCAGGGATCAGCGAACGTGCACAGCGCCACGTCTTCCTCGGTCACTTCGAGTAACCCGAGCTGGACCGCCTCGTCGAGGTCGTTGGCCTGGATGGCGCGCACCAGATACGTCGGATGAATGTCGAGCGACGTCATCGCGTCCCACGACCCGATGTTCACGATCGCGCGCGGACCACCGTTGAGGCGCGCGTCGACCTCGTACTCCTGCTTCGGCCGCAGCCACGACAGCACGGCGCGCGAAGCGCTGAGCTTGCCGAACTGCGGCATGATCCAACCGAACAGGTCGCGCTTGCCCTTGCCGTCGGGAATGCAGGTGAGCGTGTGAGTACCGAAGCCAAGGAAGCCATCGCCGCCGATCTGCGATCCCGACAACACCGTGCCAGCGATCACGCGCACTTCGACGGGCATCGGCTTGCCGCCGGTGAGCGTCATCGCGGCGGCGCACAACCGCGTGCGGAAGTACTTGCGCTGCGGTGCGGCGCTGCCGGCCACCGCCACGATGCGATGCGTTGGGTAGTGTCCGGTCTGCACCCACTGGCCGAGCAACGCGACGTCCTGCGCCTTCACGGTGTAGGCGATCTCGCCGGGCTTCAGCGGCTGCACCGCCCGAATGTGCGTGCCCACGAGGCCCGCGGGGTGTGGCCCAGCAAAGGAGTGAGTCTCCACACCCTTGCTGTTGATGAACTCGGGCGGTTGCACCACCTGGTCCTTCACCGCGAGGTAGACCTTGGCCTGGCCGGCCAGGCGCCGTAGCAGCTCGACGCCCAGTTGGAACGCCTCGCCGGTGCCGCGCACCGCGACCGCCGGATCGCACGCCAGCGGCTCGGTGTCCATGCCGTTGATGAACACCGCGGCCGGCACCTTGTCGCCGCGCACCAGCTTGCCGATCGGCCGCTGTCGAATGAGCGGCCACAGGCCCGCGTGCTTGACACGACGCACCAACTCGTCGCGCGCCACGCTGCCAAGCTCGCTGACCGACAACGTCGCGCCGGGCGCGTGCTCGTCGGTCGGCTCGGGCGACACTTCGACGCGCAGCAGCAAGCGCCGCTCGCCGAACACCATCTTGGTCACCTTGCCGGTCACCGGCGAGGCGAAGTGCACGTCGGCATCGACCTTGTCGCGAAACAGCGCTTGGCCGGTGCGCACGCGTTCGCCTTCTTCGACCGCGGGCTTGGGCTTGACGCCGGCGAACTCGGACGGCTCCAGACCGACGAGCAACGGCTCCGGTGCATTCACCACCGTCGGCTCGGGTGACCCCGCGAGCTTGAGGTCGAAGCCTTTCGTGAAGCGGTGCGTGGTTGTCATCTTGTCGTGCGCGTACAGAGACGACCGCGGCGTGTCGCAGCGGTCAGGCGAGTGACCGAGGGCTCACGGGCAATTGCGACCGTCGGCCGCCGCCCGGAGCCGTTCGACCTCCGGCGCCGAGACGCCGCAGCGCCCGCACTTGCCATCAGGGGACAGCGCGCCACACGAGCCAGCCAGCCGCCGACCGCTGACGATCGCGATCAGAACGATCACGAGGATCGGCACGGCCAGCACGAGGATCGGGAGGACGATGTTCACGGTGCGCGGAGAGAACGGTGGAAGCTAGCGACGAGCCGACGCAGTCGACAGGCGGACTCGGAAATCCGCAGGGGAAGTCGAGGTAGCCGTCGAATCTCGCGACGCTGCCGGGCAACGGGACGCAAGATGCCGGCCGGGCGGCCGGTGACCCGCGAACGACAGGGGTTCCAGCTCGGCCGTCGTCGCGAGAACCAACCCACAAGAACGCGAGCCCACAATGCAACCCGAACAAGGCCATGGCAGCCACAACCTCGTCACGTTCCACACCGCGCGTTCGCCGCTGGACGCCGAGCTGATCGCTAGCGTCCTTCGCGAGGCAGGCATCCCGACCTACGTCGAGGGCAGCCAGCTCTCCGACGAGTTCGCGATCAGCCAGCGCCTGATGGGCCTCAACTCGGTGCGCATCCAGGTGCCGCGTGAGCGCCTGCGCGACGCCGAGGCGGCGGTGGCTGAGGCACACGAAGGCAGTGGCGACGTCGACGCCGCGGCCGCGGCATTCGTGACCGAAGACGCGCCGCCGTCGGCCCCACCTGTGGCCGCCAGCCCGAGGCGTGGTTGGCTCCTGCCCGTGGGCTTGGGGATCGCAGCGCTGACGTTCCTGGTGCGCTGGCTCGACACGCGCGCTGAGCTTCGCTACACGCAGCAGGCAGGTTTGACCTTCCTCGATCCCGAGGGTGGAGACGACCTGGTGTGGCGCTGGAACGACAACCGGGAGGTCGCGAACCGATCGAGCGACCGCAACCGCAATGGCATCGCCGAGGTGGTGAGTTGGTACGGCCGCGCCGGTCACTTGCTGCAGACCGCCTACGACATCGACGAGAACGGTGTGGGCGAGGCGGTGAAGATCTTCGACGCCGATGGTCAGTTGGCCGCCACTTACTACGACGCCGACCAAGACGGCGTGTACGAGCGCACCGAGGAGGAACGATCCGGCGGCCGCAAGCTCGTGCTCTTCGACGCGGATCAGGATCGACGCTTCGAGCGCATCGAAGAGCGCGATCGCAGCGGCAGCGTCACCCGGGCCTGGGTATGGAACGACGTGCGCGGGCTCGAAGTGGCGAAGTAAGGTCTCGCGACGCGTCCACGCCTCACTTCCAGCCGTACACCCAGTGCGACGCCGGCGCCGTCCGCTGCGTCGGCTCGGCCAGGGTGAACGCCACCCCCATCGGCGCGGCGCCGAGATCGTCGTGGCGCCCGTTGAACTCGGTGCCGCCCCAACGCAGGCCCACCGCAAGCAAGCGGAAGCTCGTGCAGCGTTGGCTCGCGCGATCGAAGCGAGCGGTGCCCAAGAGCTGCGCGTCATAGCCGATCTGCTGTTCTTCCAGCGGTGTGCGGAAGCTGTCCACCGACCAACTGCCGTGCCGCTCGACACGCACCGCACCATGCAGGCGCAGCACCAGAGCTCCGGCCTCGATCGCCGTGGTCTGCCACGTGAGCTGCGCACTCTTGATGTCTTCTTCGCGGTGCGGCGGGGTTTGGCCGCGCGCCGAGTCGATCAAGTGACAGCGCACGAGGCGCTGCACCAGCGCGTCGGGCATCGCCCGCTCGGCGCCCACCCGCGGCTCGGGGAGACAGCTCAACACCTCGCTCTGGCGAAACCACGCATAGTCCTGATTCCATGCCTGACCGCGCCAGCCGCGCGCGGTCTTGTCGCGTGGCAGATCGCGCGTGAACACGTGCAGGGCCAACCCGTCGACGGGATACAACGCCTCGAAGCGGGTCGCCGCCCCGGCCTCGAGCGCCGGGGCATCACCCGCGCGCTGGGTTGGCGACAGCGCGGCGAAGCGCGCGAGCGCGCGTTCCAGCATGGCGGCGACTTGCTTGCCATCGCGTGTGTTGATCGAGGCCAAGAACTCGCCCGATGCGGTGAACGCGTAGATGCCCTGCCGGGTGTTGGATGGTTTCTCGCGGCCGGCGTAGTGGCCCTGTTCGGCGACCCGCTGGAAGAAGCGGCACTCGGCGTCCTGGCCACGCTGTAAGCGTCCAACCTCGTCGGCGACGGGGATGAACTTGCTCGCCAGCGCCTGCACGGCAGCGTTCGACCAGACCGACCGTCTGGCGGCGACGCCGTTGTTTCAAGTGCAGCCCAGCGGGTGCCCGTTCATCGCCCACAACAGGATCGGCTGGTCGGCGGCGTGCGCTTGCCGCACCGCGTCGCCGAGCATCGCGCGCCACGGAATCTCGAGCCACAAAAGCTCGTTGGCATCCGGCACGACTTGCTGCCAAAGCGTCTCGAAGCTTTTGTCGTCGAGGCGCGGGGCCGCAACTGGCGGAGCGTCGGCGTTCGCCTGGCCGAGCAAGGGTGAGAACAAGGCCCAAACGGCGAGAACGGGGCCGGCGAAAACGGGGCGGAGGTGGTGACCGCGCATGTGGCCGGCATGGTAGAGCACCGCGTGATCCCGCGCCTGCGGTGCTCGCGCGTGACGCCGGACGCCCGGCCGGGAGAAGTGGCGGGAGCGCATGGGAATCGAACCCACCGGGACCACCTCTAGGGCAGCCCCCACTGGTTTTGAAGACCAGGCCAGACACCAGCCCAGATCCGCTCCCGCGGTGCAACCGTGTCGGTTGCCGGCGCGGCAGCGTGACGCGGGACGCGCGGCGCGTCAAGTTTGTGACAGCACATCCTTCGCCTCGGCGCGCTATGACCTACTCGTGGTCCGACCCTCGGCACCTTCGCTCCATGATGAACACACCCGACTCAGTCGCTGACGAGGCCCGCTTCCCGAGCGGCCCTTGGACCGGCTTCTATCTCGACCCGCGCCACCCCGGCAGGCACGGAATGGACGTCGACCTCACCTTCCTGCGCGGCAAGATCAGCGGCGCGGGCGACGACAAGGTCGGCGCGTTCGTCATCTACGGTCGGTTCTCCGACGATGGCGAGTGCCGCTGGAACAAGGAGTACGGCCGCCATACCGTCGCCTACCGCGGCTTCCGCGAAGGCAAAGGCATCTGGGGCACGTGGGAACTGAGCGAGGCTGGCCGACCGATCAAAGGCGGCTTCCAGATCTGGCCGCGCGGCCACGGGAGCGGCGTGGGCGAGCACATCGAAGAGCACGCGCCGGTGCCCGAGGTACTGGTCTGCGGCAGCGTGTAAGAAGCTCTGCAGCTAGGAAACTCTGCGGCTAGGAAACAGGAGTAGGAAGACGTGCGGAAGGTGGGGCGCATCGGGTTGCATGCCGCCGCGCCGGCCGGATGATGCCGCAGGCTCTATCCCGCATGCACGTCCTCTTCATCGCCCCCGACACGCACATCTACAACCACGGCTTCTTGCAGGGGCTGAAGTCGATCGGGGCGCGTGTGTCAGCGATCGGACCTGCGCCGGCCGACCAAGTCTCGGCGCCAGCAAAGCGCCTGCTGGATGGCTACCGCGCGTGCCCGCGCATGCTCGATCAGGACGCGCTGCTCGCCGCGGCGCGGGAGCTGGGCAAGCCGAAGACGTTCGATCGCGTCGAGACCATCGACGAGCCGTTGGTCGAGGCCACGGCGGACCTGCGCGAGAAGCTGACGCTGCCCGGCCTATCGGTCGCGACGGCGCGCCTGTGTCGCGACAAGGTGTCGATGAAGGAGTTCCTCCGCCGGCACGAGATCCCGTGCGCGCAGTCGGCCGGCGCCACCACCGAGGCTGAGGTGCGCGAGTTCGCGACGCGCTGCGGCTATCCACTGATCGTCAAGCCGATCGCCGGCTACGGCGCGCTCGATACCCACCGCGTCGAGGACGACAAGCAGCTCGGGGACGTGCTCGCCAAGATGCAGCTGGGCGGCGGCCGACGCATCGCCGTCGAGGAGTTCATCGAAGGGCACGAGGGCTTCTACGACACCATCACCGACCACGCCGGCGTGCGCGTCGACTTTGCCGCGCACTACTACCCAGGCTGCCTCGAGGCGGCACAGCACCGCTGGATCTCGCCGCAGATCGCGGTGACCAACCGGATCGAGGTCGACGGCTACAAAGAACTTCGAGCCCTGGGCCGCAAGGTGATCGACGCGCTCGGCATCCGCAACACGGCCACGCACATGGAGTGGTTCTTTGGCCCCAAGGGGTTGAAGTTCTCCGAGATCGGCGCGCGCCCGGCAGGCGAGAAGATCTGGGACATGTATCGCGTCGCCAACGAGTTCGACGTGTTCCGCGAGTGGGCGCTGGCGTTGACCGACCGACCGGCCGAGCAGAAGCCGAGCCGGCGCTTTGCCGCGGGCTCGATCCAGATTCGGCCGAGCTGCGACGGCAAGATCGTCGAGCACAAAGGGCTCGACGCGGGGTGGCAGCGCGTGCGGCCGTTTGTCTACGAGTACGACGTGCCGCCGCCGGGAACGCCGACCAAACCGCTCGACAAGGGTTGGCTGGTGAACACTTGGTTCCGGCTGCGGCATCACGACTACGACGAGCTGCGCAACCTGATGACGTTCCTCGGCGAGACGGTGCAGGCGACGGCGCGTTAGAGCCAGAACCCCCGCCACCGAAATGGCATCGAGCGCGTATCCTGCGCCCATCGAACAAAAACGCAAAAGGCCCCTTCGCCGACGACTGCTGTTTGCCGGCGTGCTCGTGCTGGCGTTTTGGCTGGTCGTCGAGCTGATCGCATTCGTCGCGTGCTTCGCCGTGCACGGCGAGCGCTTCTCGTTCGCGCGCAC
>JANPER010000191.1:0-32818 GCA_031423015.1 Planctomycetota bacterium
ACCTGTCTGACCGCCTGTCCGCGTTCTGGACTTACGGCTAACAACTTACGGCTCATGACTTTCCACAGCCGAAACATCTTCGCGCTTCGCGAAGATGCTTCGGCTGTGGAACTCAGCGCGTACTACCCTCTACCTACGCGGCATCCCTCGGAATGTCATTCGCGAGGCGAAGGCTGCCGCTGCGCGCCGGGGGACGACGCTCGCCGCTGTTGTCACAGAAGCCATGCAGCGCTGGCTCGAGCCGAGTACCGCGATGGAAACTGCCGATCCCCTCGACACGGACTTCGCCTGGTTCGAAGCGCATCGCGATCAGCTAGTCCGCAAATACGAAGGACTCTATGTCGCGATCGTCGAAGGCAAGGTGATCGATCACGATCGCAGCTTCGCCGCCCTCGCGCAGCGCGTCTTCCGTCGCGAGGGCATGCGCCCCGTGCTCATGCCAAGGGTCACGCGAACCGAGACCGTCGTCCGCGTGCGCTCGCCGCGGCGGAGCCGGGCGTGAGGATCGAGATCGATTACGACACGAGCTTGCATCCGCCGGCGCCGATCGTCCCGGTGACGGTAGAGGGCCCGGCCGGGATGCTGGTCCTGGTGCGGATGTTGCTCGACACCGGCGCTGACTGCACCGTGCTACCAGAGTCCGTCGTGCGCCGGCTGCGGCTGCCGCCCATCGATCGAGTAACCATTGCGGGCGTGGTCGGTGGGCATCGGCGCGTGACCGCGCACGTGGCGCATTTGGCGCTCGGCGATACGAGCCTGCTCGTGCGAGTCGTGGCCTTCGGTCATGAAGCCATCCTCGGCCGCGACGCCCACGAGCACGTCGTGGTCCGCCTCCACGGTCCAGAACAGCGAGTCACGGTGTCAGTCCGGCGAGGTCCTACCCAAGACTGAGACGCGCCCAAGGCGGATCACTTCGCGTCCCGTTGGTTGCGGCTCTGCCGCGCTGCGACGGGCGCGCGGCGCAGCAGAGTCTGCGCCCGCGCGGTGAGCATCAACGCCAACACTGCCGTCCACGTCACGCTGCCGTAGGCGAGCAAGACGTTGCCGAGCCGCGAGCCGACCACGCCCTTGGTGGTGAGCGTGCCGATCACGAAGACCAGCGCGAGCCCAGCGATGAGCGCGCGGTCGCGGCAGCCGCGGCACACGAGGAACGCGGCCAACGCGATCGGCAGCAACAGCACACCAAAGTGCGATTTGCTGCTCATCGGCGACAGCAACACCATGCCGCACGCCACCGCGGCCGCTTGCGCCAGACGCACGTAGCGCACGTTGCCCGCGGGTGCGGCGCGAACCGCCGCCGGACGACACAGCCACGCCACGCCCACGACGAGCAGCAGCTGTGCGGCGAGCAGCACGCCACGGCGACCCGCCGGCGACAACACGACGATCGTGGCGTGCACGTCCCAAACCGACGTCGGCGCGCCCACGTCCGTAGTCAATCGGTGCAGGGTGCCCGTCAGACTTTGATTCAGGATCGACCCCGCCGCCCACGTGCCCGACAGATCAGCGACCGCGCCCGGCCGTACGCCGGCCAGCATGGTCTCGATCCAGGCCCAGACCCAAAGTTGACCGTCGGTGCGTGGGGCCACGACATCGGGCAGCAAGGTCGCCGCCGCCCCCACCAGCGCGGCGCCGAGCAGCGCGCGTCCGCTCCGTTGCAACAAGAACGGGACGGCAAACAGCAACGGCGTCGCCTTGCACGCGGCGCCAAGACCCGCCCACCCCCCGGCGCGGCCGTTCTGACCACGCGCCCACGCCACGCTCGCCGCCACCGTGCACCCCAAGACCAGCATGTCGTGACTCTGGTTCTCGAAGATCGCCAGCAGATGCCGGCCGCCCACCACCGCGAGGAGCACGATGAACACGCGCCGCGCGCGCGACGCGGCGGGGAGGTCGGGTTCGAACAGCCGAACCAGCCTGCGCCAGGTGAACACCAACGCCAGCACGGTGACGCAGTACCACACCACGCGCTGCACCGTGACCGACAGATTCACCAGGCCGATGAACGGCAACGCGAAGAACGGCGGGTAGGTGAACGGCTTGAGGTCGCTGGTGCGGTAGATCTCGCTGCCAAGAAGCATGCGCTCGGCGCCGAGCACGTAGACCGGCAGCTCGCTCGAACCCTTGCGCAGGAACACGGCGAGCCCGACCGCGGCGACCACCAACGCGAGCCCGAACCAGACGATGCGGCCGACAGATCGAGTCACGCGTCGCATCTTGGCGCGCGGGCGCGCGCCGCGAGAGGGTCAAGTTGAGGAAGCCGCTCTCGAGCCCCGGCGACCGCGCGCTTCACCCACCGATCAGGATGTGGATTCCCGGCGTCAGCGACAAGGCGCCAAACAGGCCGCCACCGACACTGACCACCACCCACTGACCGTAGAGATTGGCGCCGAGAAGGCCGGTGAACCCGGGCACCGCCAAGGGCATCGCCGCGGCGCCGCTGGCGTCGGTCGCCGTACCGAGGCTCACCTGCAGGTCAACCAACAGCTTGCAACCACCCGGCAGCGTGAGGTCAAGGGGCGCGCCGCTGAGCAGGAACACCGCGCTGCTGTTGACCGCGGCAGCGTCGACGCTGACGGCAAAGGTCGCGCTGCCGACCACCGGCTGCGACACCCAGCGCATGCGCGGGATGCCGCTCGCCCCGGTACATCCAGTGCCGTACGTCTCGGTCACCGCGACGCGGCGGCCGCGCTGCGCGACGATGCGACCGGTGGCTGCCTCCGCCACCGCGATATCCGCCGTCGTGCGGTTGGTGATCGGCCCTGCGGCAATCTGCAGCGGCGTGTCACCAAAGGTCTGCGCGTAAGGGAACGTCGCGCCGGGGTCGTTGTGAATCGGGCCCAGCGCCAGCACGGTATGGGCGCTGCGATCGATCGCCAGCAGGGTGGGACGCGCGCTCGCGAGCGACACCCGCACCAGATCGAGCGGAGCGGCGCGTTGGCGCAACTGGACCGGCGCGGAGAAGCCGCCGAACCCGTCACCGCGGAACAACCGCACGCGGCCCACGCCAGGCAACGGCAGCAGTTGGAACGTGGCGACCGCCAGATCCAACGGGCCGCCATCCTGATCGAGCACCGCCAACGACGCGTCGATCACCGGGTGCGCGTCGACCGCCGTCCTGGCCACCGCGCCGAACGCGCCGGCGCCGACGCTCAACCAGCGGCGCAGACCGGGGCCAACCGGATCCAGATCGAACGCCACGACGTCCAGGTCGGTGTCGCCGTCGAGATCGAGCAGCACGACCGCACAGGGAGCTACGGCCCCGCTCAAAGTAGAACGCGCGAAGAATCCGTTGCCGTCGTTGCGCAACACGTCGACCCCGCCCGGCCCGAAGGCATCTCCCTGACACGCCACCACCAGATCGACGCCGGCCTGACCATCCAGCTCACCGGCAACCATGCGCACCGGACGCCGACCGACGGGCACGTCGCGCGAAGTCGGCAGACGACCAGCGCCGTCGCCGAACAGCAGTACGACGCGCTGTCCGAGTTGATCCAAGACCGCGACATCGACATTCGCGTCGGCATCGAGGGCCCCCAGCGCGATCGCCACTGGACGACTGCTCGACACGATGGTGATCTCCTGCGCGATGAACCCGGCCGCCGAGTTGACGTGCACTTCCACCGTGCCGCTGCGATCGCCCACCGTCACCACTTCGTTCCAACCGTCGCCGGTGAGGTCGCCGACCGCCAACGCGACACTGCGGTCGGCGGCGGGAACCGAGGGCGCCGCGGCAATCCCGAAGGCGGGCGCGTCGTACGGCGCGGCGGCAAACGGCGTAGTCGTGATCGAGCCGCCGAGTACGCCGTTGCCGAACCCCACACCGTCGAGCATGGGGCCGACGGCGAGGCCAAAGAAGCAGTCGCTGGTACCTACCGACAGACCGTCGCTGTAGATCGCGACGTCCTTGCCCGGATCGTTGTCGCTGCCGTTGGCGACGAAGTTGCAGCGCACGAGGTTCGCGCTTGTGCTCGTGCCACCGAGCCAGACGCCGCCAAAACGGTTGCGATGCAGCGAGCAGTCTTGCACCAGCGCGTCCGCACTGTCGAGCACAGCGATGCCGAACAAGCCGTCGAACAAGATCGCCGCGCCGCTGCGGAACATGTTGTTGCCGGCGTACCCCCCGCAGTCTTCGATCACGGTACTGGTCACGCGCGCGCGCACCGACCCGTTCACCAGCGAGACGGTGCCCAACGACTCGATTGGCAACGCCGCTTGCAACGGCGTGGGAAAGTGCGCACAGCGGCTGAAGCGACAGCCCTCGATCGCGAGGTCGGCGCTGCCGGTCGCCACCAGCGCGCTCTGGAAGTGATCGAGGAACGTGCAGCTCGCGACGCGCGCGCCGGCACACGCATCGAGCCGAATGCCAAAGTCGCACTCGGCGAAATTGCACCTTTCGACTCGCAACAGACTGACGTTGGCCGCCGCCACGGCGACCGCCGCCGGGTTCGACCGCACGCCCTTGAAGGTGCATGCCTGCAACCGAACGCCGCTGCTCGTCGTCGCCGCGAGGCGCACGGCACCGAGCGCGGTCGCGGTGAACGCGCAGCGTTCGAGCAGCAAGCGATCGCCGCTCATGAGTTCGAGGCCGCGCACACTGGTGCCGCCGGCGAAACTGAAATCCCGCAGGGTCACGTCATCCGCCGCGACCGAAACCGTGAGGGTGCCGACGCCGGGGGGCCCGACCGTGACCGTGCCCACGCCGTCGCGCTCGAAGACGACGCGCTTGGTGATCGACACCGCAAACGGGTAGGCGCCGGCGCGGGCGCGCACCGTGCCCCCGGTGTCGACCACGTCGTGGCCGCGCTGCAGCGTACGGAACGGATTCGCTGCCGAGCCGTCGCCCGTGGTGTCATTGCCGGTCGGGTCGACGTAGATCAGCGGCACCGGCGGCGTGGCCGGTGAATGACCCATCGCCAAAGCGAGGGCGCAGATGAACAACGAGGCAAACGACATGGGAGGCTACGCGTGAGCGAGCCTGGGGATCCTACTGCACGCACACCCTCGAGAGTCATGAGTCGTTAGCCGTAAGCCGTAAGTCCAGAACGCGGACAGACAGTGGCGGTGAGGCGGTCAGACAGCGGTCTGGGACTTAGGGCTTACGTCTTACGTCTCATGACTCGCGGCCGAGCAGCCGATGGCCGCCTTCGCCTCGTCGGTTGCGGCTCGGCCGCGCTGAGTGACTGCCCATCGCAACGCACTTTGCCCAAGACGCCCGTACCCCCCGTCCACACGCGCCTTGCCGGTTCGGACGTTCCTGCATAGCGTGGGGTAAGCTCGTCCCTGCTCAGCACCTCATGCGCTCGCTCCTTGCCATTCTCTGTCTTCCCGTCGCGCTCGTCGCACAGCGCGATATCTGGGCCAGTCCCACTGGCGACGACGTCACGGGCAATGGCACGCAAGCCACCCCATACCGTCGCGTTTCACGCTGCGTGACCGCGGCCGCTCCCAGCGGCGACACCATCCGCCTCACCGCCGGCACGTTCGGCGATGACGACCAGATTCAGATCACCAGCAAGAGCGTCGCCGTGCGCGGTGCTGGCATCGGGCAGACGATCTTGCGCCCGCATGCGACGTTGTTCTTCACCTTGCCCGGCGGCTTGCCCCCGGGCACGCCGCAAGACCACGCGGTCGCCGTGGTCGCCGACGGCAACGTGCGCGTCGATGTCTACGACCTCACGTTCGACAACGCGTTCCGCGTGCCCGCAACCAGCCGGCGCTCGTACAACGTGATGTTCCTGCGCGGCGCCGACGGCACCGTCGATGGCTGCGAACTGCGCAACGCCCGCGAGAACCCGCTGAGCAGCGACGAGACGCCGGCCGCGATCATGGTGCGCGGCGACGGCACGGCGGATCCGTGTCAGGTGACCGTGCGCCGCTGCGCGGTGCGCGAGTTCGGCAAAGCCGGCATCCTGGCGCTCTACGCCAGCGAAGTGCTGATCGAGGAGAACGACATCCAAGGCGCCGGCGCGCTCGCGGCGCCATCTTTGGCGCAACTCGGCTTGCAACTGGGCTTCGGCGCCAAGGGCGACGTGCGCCGCAACCGCATCTACGACTTGGAACTCACCACCGCCGCCGGCATCGGTGTCGGCATTCAGCTGCTCGACTGCGCCGCGGGCGTTTTGGTTGAAGGCAACCGCGTGATTCGCTGCGAGCGCGGCATCGAGTCGATACAAACCGGCGCGCTGCCGGCCGCGCTCACGGTGCGCGACAACTTTGCCACCGAGTCTGACACCGGCATCTACTTGGATCACGACGGCGCGCAGGCCCGCGGCAACACCCTGCATCGCAGCCGCCTGCTAGACGCCCGCGACGACACCGGCGCGCCGACCACCAACGTGTGGGCAGGCAACAACTGGGCGCAATGGAACGGCACGGGCAGCAAGGCGATCGGTGGCCTGTCGGCGCTCGCCGATGCCACGCCGCGCCGCGGCCTCGACCAGCTCGCGGCACCAACTACGGTCGCCTTGGGTGTCATCCCCGTCGACCTCGTTGCGGCCCATCTCGACGCGACACGCCTCGACTTCGCCACGGTCAACCTGCCGCTGAACGTCAGCACCGCGCCCACGCTGTCGGTCGGCCTGCAGACCGCGCCGGGTACCTACACGGTGACCAGCGTCACCTTCGGCGCGGCCGGCGCGCAGCCGACCGCCCTGTGCGCCGGCGAGTTCAACGGCGTCGCCGGCCTCGACCTGGCGGCGGTCACCGATGAGAGCCGCTTCTACGTGTTCGCCAACGACGGCGCCGGCGTGTTCACGCTCCTGCACTCCGCCGCGCTGCCGGTGGCGGCGACCAGCCCCAACGACCTGGTCGCCGGGGACGTCGACGGCGACTCGCTGGCTGACTTGGTGGTGGCAAGCTTGGGCGACATCAGCGGCATCGGCGCGGGCGTGGTGCTGCGGAACGGCACCGCTGGCACGGTGTGGACCCCGACCGCGTTGCCGGGTTCGTTCACCAGGCCGTGCAAGGGCGTCGCGCTCGGACGCATCGACGCCGGCACCTCGCTCGACGTCGCGTTGACCGAAGGCAACGGTACGACGGGCGTGCTGCACGTCTTCACCAACGATGGCCTCGGCGTGTTCACTGCACTCGCCGCCAGCCCTTTGACGCTCAGCGCTGATCCCACCGCCTGCGCCATCGACGACGTCGACCTCGACGGCGACGCGGACCTGATGGCGACGTGCACGAACGCCGCGGTGCCGGTGGTGCCGGGCTCGCTGCACGTGCTCCGACAGGACGCCCTTACGTTCACCCCTCGCCGGCACCGGATCGGCCGCTTCCCGAGCCAGGTCGTCGGCATCGACCTTGGCTTGGATGCAGACCCAGACACCACACGCCGCGACCTCGTGTTCGTGAGCGTCGGCGACAACGCGATCGGCGCGCTCGATGCGCACGAGGCGCGGGGCTTCACCAGCAACCTGGTCGGCATCGCCGGCACCTCGCCGCGCGCGCTTGCGGTCGGCGACTTCGACGGCGACGGCAAGACCGACGTCGCCGTGGCCGACGGCGGTGGCCAGGCGGTGGCAGTTCTCCTGACCAAGCCGACGGCACGCGCCGATCTGTTCGGCACCGGATGCCCTGGTCAGGCCGGCCGGCAGCCGTTCATCGCCCCATTCGGCGCGCCGGCGCTCCCGCGCCAGCCGAACGCCAGCTTTGGCGTTCAACTCGGCCACGCCCGCCCGTTCGCGGTGAGCATCCTGCTGGCCAGCGGTACGGCCCCTGCCGCGCCCACCGCGTGCAGCCTCCTGCTGCCGGGAATCGACCTGGTCTGGACCGCCTTCTCCGACGTGTATGGCCACGCCCACGTCGTGGTGCCGGTGCCCACGACGCCAACCACCCTGCGCGGCTTGCAGCTCTGGTTGCAGTGGGTCGTGCTCGATTCCGAGGGCCAACTCAGCGACTTCCTGTCGGCCACTGAGGGCTTGCGCCTGCGCGTCGGCGACTGATCGCTCGCGCAGCCCCGCGCGCTCGCGCTTTCGACTGCGCCCCGGCGACGCTATGGTGCCGACCCCCGCGGGCGCCCCGCATTGGCCCCAAGAGCGCCACCACGTCTCCCTGACCATCCATGAAAGTCGCCATCCTGGCCGGCGGTCGCGGTTCGCGCCTCGCCGAAGAGACCGATATCAAGCCCAAGCCTATGGTCGAGGTCGGCGGTCGGCCGATCCTATGGCACATCATGATGCACTACACCCAGTTCGCCTTTCGCGAGTTCGTGATCGCGCTGGGCTACCGGGGCGAAGTGCTGAAGAAGTACATGACCGACTACGCCTCGCTGCAGAGCGACCTCACCGTGCACGTGAGCAGCGGCCGCGTCGATCGGCACGACCACAAACACCCTGATTGGACGGTGTCCTTGATCGACACCGGCCAAGACACGATGACCGGCGGTCGCATCAAGCGGCTCCAGCCCTGGGTCGGCAACAGCACCTTCATGCTGACGTGGGGCGACGGCGTGTCGAACGTCGACCTCGCGGCGTTGCTGACGTTCCACAAGAAGCACGGCAAGATCGCAACGCTCACCGCGGTGCGGCCACCGGCGCGCTTTGGCCACCTCGAATTCCAAGGCGACCGCATCGCCGAGTTCTCGGAGAAGCCGCAGACCGCTGAAGGTTGGATCAACGGCGCGTTCTTCGTCTTGGAGCCCAAGGTCTTCGACTACATCGACGGCGACGAGACGCAGTGGGAACGCGAGCCGCTGCAGCGCTTGGCCAGCGAGGGTCAGCTCATGGCCTACAAGCACACCGGCTATTGGCAGTGCATGGACACCCTGCGCGAAAAGCACATTCTCGAAGACCTGTGGCGCGCCGGCAATGCGCCGTGGAAGACTTGGTAAACGCGATGCGCATCCTCGTCACCGGCCACCTCGGCTACATCGGCACCGTGATGGTGCCGCTCCTCGAGCAAGCGGGACACACCGTCGTCGGCCTGGACAGCGACATCTACGCGCGCTGCACGTTCAAGGCGGGCGGCGCGATCAAACAGGTCGAGACGCTGCGCAAAGACGTGCGCGACGTCGAGGCCAAGGACCTGCGCGGCGTGCAGGCGATCGTGCACCTCGCGGGCCTGTCGAACGACCCGCTCGGCGACTTTCGCCCCGAGATCACCTACGCCATCAATCACCAAGCGTCGGTCAAGTTGGCGCGCTTGGCGAAGGACCAGGGCGTCACTCGCTTCGTGTTCGCCTCGTCGTGCAGCAACTACGGCGCGGCGGGAGAGGACTTCCTCGACGAGAATTCGGCGTTCAACCCGGTCACGCCGTACGGCGAGTCCAAGGTGTTGGTCGAGCGCGACGTCTTCGCGCTCAACGACGACCGCTTCTCCACCACGTTCCTGCGCTGCGCCACCGCCTGCGGCGTGTCGCCGCGCATCCGCTTCGACCTGGTGCTCAACAACTTGGTCGCCTGGGCCTACACCACCGGCCAGGTGCTGCTCAAGAGCGCCGGCACCAGCTGGCGGCCGATCGTGCACATCGAGGACATCAGCCGCGCGTTCTTGGCGATGATCGAGGCGCCGCGCGAGTTGGTGCACGCCGCGGCGTTCAACGTCGGCACCACCGCCGAGAACTACAAGGTGAAGGAGATCGCGCAGATCGTGATCGAGACGGTGCCTGGCTCGCAGCTCGCCTTCCAAGAGGGCGCGTCGCCGGACAAGCGCAACTACCGCGTGAACTGCGACAAGCTGGCGCGCGTGCTGCCGCACGCCAAGCCGAAGTGGACGGTGCGCACCACGGCCAAGCAGCTGTACGACGCCTACCAGCGCGCCAGCTTGAGCCCGACTGAGTTCGAGGGGCCGAGCTACCAACGCATCGCCCACATCAAGAGCCTGGTGAGCCAGGGGTTCCTGACCGACGAGTTCCGAGTCACGGCCGCTGGCGAGCGCAGCCTCGCGGCGACCTCGACGCGCTGAGCCATGGGCGCGAGTCACCCTCCGACATTGCCGCAAGGCTCGATCGAGCAACGCAGCCGGCGGGCGCCGTGTCGCTCGTGCGGCCACGTCGGCCTCGACCCGGTGCTCGATCTCGGCGCGATGCCACACTCCGACGGCCTGTTGTCGAGTCCGGCGCAGATCGCTAGCGAGCCGCGCTGGCCGCTCGAGCTAGCGTTCTGCAACCGCTGCACGCTGGTGCAGATCCTGGAGACGGTGCCGCCCGAGGTGTTGTTCGGCGCCGACTACCCGTACTTCTCGTCGTTCTCGGACTCCTGGGTGGCGCACGCGCGCGCCTGCGCACACGAACTGATCGCGCGTCAGGGACTCGGGGGCCAGCACCTCGCCGTCGAGTTGGCGAGCAACGACGGCTATCTGTTGCGCCACTTCAAAGAGAAGGGCGTGCCCGTGCTCGGCATCGACCCAGCGCCGGGTCCTGCCGCCGCCGCCGAGAAGATCGGCGTGCCGACGCGCGTCGCGTTCTTCGGCATCGAGTTGGCCAAGGCGCTGCGCGCCGAGGGCAAGCGCGCCAATGTCCTCATCGCCAACAACGTCCTGGCGCACGTCGCCGACACCAACGGCTTCGTGCAGGGCATCGCGGCGCTGCTCGCCGACGATGGCGTGGCCAGCATCGAGTTCCCCTACCTGCGCGACCTCATCGACAAGTGCGCGTTCGACACGATCTACCACGAGCACCTGTGCTACTTCTCGATGCACGCGGTGGATGCGCTGCTGGCGCGGCACGCGCTGCACGTCAATGAAGTGCGGCGCTTGGCGACGCATGGCGGCTCGCTGCGGCTCTACGTCGAGAAGGTGCGACGCGCGCGCCCGACCGTCGAAGCCCTGCTGGCCGAAGAGAAACACCTCGGCCTCGACAAGGCGTCGTACTACCGCGCGTTCAGCGATCGCGTGCGCGACCTCGGCGACAAGATGCGCAAGCTGCTCGCCGAATTGCGAGCGCAGGGCAAGTCGATCGCGGTGTATGGCGCCGCGGCCAAGGGCACGATCATGTTGAACTGGGTGCATGCACCCAAGGGGACGCTGGCCTACGCCGTGGATCGCAACGTGCACAAGCAGGGCCGGCTGATGCCGGGCGTGCACCTCGAGATCAAGGACCCGGCGGTGCTCTTGCAGGATCGACCCGACTACCTGCTGATCCTGCCGTGGAACCTGACCGATGAGATCGTGGCGCAACAGCAGGCGTTCCGCGCGGCGGGCGGCAAGTTCATCGTGCCGGTCCCCGAGCCGCGGGTGATCGCGTAGCAGAGAAGAACCACCGAGAGCACGGAGAGCACAGAGGACCTGTGGGCTTCGATCTTCTCTCTGTGGCCTCTGTGTTCTCGGTGGTTCTTGTCGGTCGCGCGCGGCGGCTTGCGTCCGTCCGGTCGATGAACCTACTTCGTTGCACTGTCCCGCTACTCGCCTCGGCCTTGGCCGCGCAAACCGCTCTGGTCTCGCCGGGGTTCCGCGCTGCCACCGAAGGCAACTCGTCGAGCACCGTCCCCTTCGGCACCGGCCAGCCGCACCGCTATCAGCAGCTCCACTCCGATTTGCCGGCGGGCGCAGTCAGCATTCGCGGGCTGTCGTGGCGCCAGAACGCCGGCAGCACGACAGCGACCGGCACGCGCACGCTCGACATGGAGGTCTCGCTCGGCCGTTCCATCCGGGCTGACATCATTCGCTTCAACTTCATCGGCAACTACTCTGGGGCGCCCACGGTGGTCGCGTCGCGGCGTCTGGTGAACTACGGCCCACAAGGCACCCCTGGCAACCCGGGGCCCTCGCCCTTCCAAGGCATGTCGCTCACCTTCGACGCGCCGTTTGCCTGGAACGGCAGCGGCAGCTTGGCGTGGGAAGCCAAGATCTTCGGTAGCACGGGTGCAGGCCTGTTCGCCGCGGCCGACGCCGAGAACTACCCGCGCAACTTTGGCAACGACGTCGCTTCCGGCACCGGTTGCACCGCGGTGGGAAACAACGACCCGATGCGGCTCGACGTGAACTCGTTCGCCCTCGGACTCGGCACGTTCTACGGGACCTCGGTGCGCGCGGCGCCGCCCGATGCGCCGCTGTTCTTGACCCTCGGCATCAGCAACCCTGACCTGCCGTTGCCTGGTTTTTGCACGAACGTGCGTACTGACCTCGCGGTCACGTTGGCTTTGGGCGCGGCCGACAGCTCGGGAGCCTACCGGTCCTATGGATCACAAGTGCTCTTCCTGCAGCGCGACCTCAGTGGTGCCACCCTGCACGCACAGGCGTTCGCGCTGGACCTTCGCACCGGAATTGTGCAGCCGCTGCTCGGCAGCAACGGCGTCGCCACGACGTTCGCGAGCCCACACCCCACGTTCCCGGAGGTGTCGCGGATCTACACCGAGGGCGAACCAGTGACGTCGAGCCTGGCGGCGTTCCGCACCGACTCCGTGGGGTTCGGGCTGGTCACGCGGTTCGATACATGAGCCCGGCTCTTGGGCGAGCAACGTGCCGAACGTGCCGCGGACAAGCGGCGCCGACGTCGCTATCGTGCTGGGCTCACGATGTCGAACGCTCGCTATTCCGTTCCCGCGTTTGCCTTGCACCTTGGCCTCCTATGCGGCTGGTTGCTGGCGCCGCTCGCCGCGCAAGACGACGAGACCCGCTTCCAGCAAGGCCAGGCCGACAAGCTCAACCAGTTTGCGAAGAGCGCCAGCAAGAAGGGCTTCCCGCGCCAGGCGCGCTTGATCTGGCTGCAACTCGTGAAGCTGTACGCCGCCGAGGACGCCGCGGCGCGCAAGGGACTCGGGCACGTCAAGGTTGGCATGTCGTGGTCGCCGGATCCAAAGCTGGCCCCCAGCGTCGATGACACCGGCACGAGCGCCGACGGCGCGTCGCTGTTTCGGGCCTACGAGACGCTCAAGAAGGACCTTGCCTCAGGCCACAAGCGGCAAGCGCAAGCGTGGGCCAAGGCCAGCCGCACCGACAAGGCCAACTACCACTGGCAGATGGTGCTGCGCTGGACCAAGGACGACGCCGACGCGCAGAAGGCCTTGGAACATCACGAGGTCGGCGGCGTCACCGGCACCGACCTCGAGCAGACGCTGTTCGACCGCTCCAAGCTGATCGACAAGGCGGTCACCGAGCAGGCGGCGATCGAGTATCCGGTGGAGAAGGTCAGCGTGCAGGAGCCGGTCTTGGATCAAGCGCAAGTGCAGTACATGAGTGTCAAGTCCGAGCACTTCCTGCTGCACGGCGACCCGGCCGAGGAGGTCAACCTCAAGCAAGGCTTGGTGTGGGCAGAGCGCGCGCTGCGCGTGATGCAGGTCGCGTTCCCCTGGCAAGTCGACGTGCGCCTCAAGTCGGCGTGCTTTGCCAGCAAGGACACCTACAAGCAGGTCCTGCGCGCCAACGCCGACAAGGTCGAGAACCTGGAGTGGATGCTCGAGCACACCTCGACGTGCGGGATCGCCGATCTCAAACTTGGCGCGACGGGTGGCACGCAGGTGCTGTTCGACGCGATGGTGCGCGACGTGGCGCGGGCCTACGCCGGATTCTTCACGGCTGGCTTCACCGAGGGAATCGGTCACACCTTCGTCGGCATGGTGTTCAACAACAACCGCTTGTTCGCCGTCGACCTGGAGAAGCAAGAGGGCACGGTCGCCAGCGAAGAAGACCGCGAGTACACGTCGCCTGACTTCGACATCTGGAAGACTCTGGCGCTGGAGATGGCTTGGAAGATGACCGGCGGCGTGCCGGCGGTGGATCTGCCCTTCTGCGACGCCGCGACCTTCACCAACGAAGAACGCATCAAGGCGTGGTCGTTCTGCGACTACATGATGCGCCGCGACCCTGAGTTGCTGCGCAAGATGGACCGCCTCGGTGCCGAGCAACTGGCGAAGCGCAAGAAGCAGCCGCTCGAACTGGCAGAGCAGTTCCACAAGGACACGGGCTTGACCGTGGCACAGCTCGACAAGGAGTGGGAGGACTTCTGGACGGAGGCCACGCCGGTCCTGCAAGCCATCCGCAACAACACGCCGCCGCTGAAGGCGATCAGCAAGAACGTGGAGAAGTGGCTGGTGGCGTTCAACGAGGCGCGCGCCGCCAACAACGGCACGCCGGTGACTTGGTCGACGCAACACAGCACGCGCTGCTATGAGCACGCGCTGTATCTGAAGGCCAACAAGGACGAGCGTGGGCCGGTGGCCGAGCACCGGCAGGTCGCCGACCTCGGCGGCACCCATCTCGGCAGCATGTTCGCGCAGATGGCGGTGGTCGACGTGGGCGCCGACCTTGGCAAGGCCAAGAAGGTCTTCGAGCGCTGGCTACAGATCCCCGGCTACCGCGATGCGCTCGTGCACGACTTCCTGCGGAGCGTCGGCATCTACCAGGAGGGTGACATCCTGGTGTTCAACGTGACCGCCGGCCTCGGCAATCCGAAGTCAAAGAAGAGCGGCTTCCTGTGTCATCCGTGGAAGGACGCCAAGGGCATCCCCCCGCAGGTCGATGTCGCCGCGATTGGCCCCGAGCTGGAGGCGTTGCTCGAGAAGAACGGCCGCAAGGGTCAGAAGGCGATCGGCTACCCGTTGACGTTGCACTTTGGTCACAACGTGCCGGGCGATCGTCAGTCGTATCGGTGTTCGGTGGTCGACGCGCGCGGCAACAAGGTGGAAGGCGCGATCCTGTTGGACTCGGGCACGATCCGACGCTCGACCGCGCCCGGCATGGTCACGTTCTTTCCGTATGACCCGTTGCCGCGCGGCTCGCTGGGGGTGCGCTGGACGTGGGAGGTCGACGGCAAGGCGATGGATCTGTCGGCGGGGTTCACCACGAAGTGAGGCGCCGGCTGCCGGCGTGTCTGTCTGACTGTCTGACTGTCTGACTGTCTGACTGAAGCTCCCTCCCAAAGCTCCGAGCAGGCCAGCCTGCCCGTCGCCCCGGTCGGTCGCCCGCGCGCGGCGGCAGCAGTTGATGAATCAGACGAACGAGGAGGGGAGCGTCAGCTGGAAGGAAGCCGCCCCGCCCGTGCGAGCGACCGACCGGGGCGACGGGCAGGCTGGGGGCTCAGCGCATGGGTGGACAATCCGGTACGGCGGGGAGCGGGCGAGCACGAGTGTCGAATGCGGGACATACGTCTGTATTTGTTGAGGTGGCCAGGAGATTGTCGAGAAGTTCGTGGGCCTGTAGACTTCGATGTATTTGTGCGCAATCACTTAGAGTCACGACAATCGCGGGTTATGACATGAGTCCAAAGCTGAAGGTTCGGTCTAGGAAGTCGCGGCGGATGCGGGTGGCCAAGGGCATGCTGCCGTTCAAGCAGCGGGGCGGGTGGCGGCCTGGGGCGGGGCGGAAGCCGAAGGGCGAGGCGGCTGAGGTGGCGCATCGGCCGCGTGGCGAGATGGCGGAGCGGTTTCCGGCGCATGTGACAGTGAAGGTCGCGGCGGGATTACCGCTGCTTCGGAAGGGGCGTGAATACGCCGCGCTTCGTGCGGCGTTTGCCGCAGGCTGCGATCGCTTCGGCTTCCGCCTCGTGCACTACGCGGTGCTCAACGATCACCTGCACATGCTCGTCGAAGCGGAGGATCGCGCATCGATGACGCGTGGGCTGCAAGGACTCCTGATCCGCATCGCCAAGGCGCTCAACAAACTGTGGCAGCGCGGCGGCAAGGTCTTCGCCGATCGCTACCACGACCGGCTGCTCAAGACCCCGCGCGAGGTGAAGAACTGCCTCGTCTACGTGCTCGGCAACGGCAAGAAGCACCAGCGCGACGGACGGCACGTGCACGTGGCCGCGCCCGTCGACACGTTCACGTCAGGCCCTTGGTTCAACGGCTGGAAGGAGACGATCCGGTTCGCGGACCTCGAAGCGCACATCCGCCCAATCAGCGAGGCGAGGACGTGGCTGCTGTCCGTCGGTTGGCGTCGGCACGGGCTGGTCAGCGTGTACGACATGCCGGCGACCGGCTGACGCTCGAACACAACCACTCACCACAAACTGCAAGGGCCACAACAACGACAAGGAACAACCTTCACTCTCACGCATCAGCCAACGCCGCAGTCTCGCTCAACGGCGAGTGCTGTGGCTGCACGGGCTCGAACGGCAGCTCGACAAAGAACGTGGTGCCCTGCTGTTCGACGGACTCCAGAGTCACTTGACCGCCGTGCCCGGCGACGATCTCGCGCACGATGTGCAGGCCGAGGCCGCTACCGCTGATGCCGCTGGTGTTGCTGCCGCGCTCGAAGCGGCGGAACAGCTTGGCGAGGTCTTTCTCCGGCACGCCGATGCCGTTGTCGCGCACCACGATCTTGAACGTGGACTCGGTCTGTTCGGCGTAGATGTGCACGCGCGCTTCGCGCGACGGGTCACGGTACTGGATCGCGTTGCCGATCAGGTTCATGAACACCCGCGTGAGTCCCCAGGCGTCACCCTGCACCGATGGGAGCGGCTCGATGCGCATGAGCACACCCGCATCTTCGATCTCAGACCGCAGCGTGCGCAACACGTCGGCCACGGTTTGCATCAGGTCCACCTTCTCGAAGCGCAACCGCACGCCGTCGTAGTCGAGGCGCGAGCCGTCGACGAAGTCGCGCACCAAGTTCTCGATGTGCCGTACCGCTGACAGGCTGTTGTCGACGCCGGTGCGCAGCAGACCATCGATGGGTCCGCACAGGCCCTTCGACACCGCCGCCAGGAACAACTTGATGCCGGCGATCGGCTGCTTGATGTCGTGCAGCGTGTCTTGCGCGATGCGCACCAACTCGCGGTTCTTGCGCTCCAGCAGGATCCGTTGGTGATCCAGTTGACCGAACTTCTCGGCGAGGTCGATGTTGGAACGGATGGTCTTGTCGAGCAGGCCATCCGAGTCTGACTCATCATCGAGCGCCTGCGGCACCGACTCGCGCGGCGCCGGCGACGGCAGCGCCACGAGGTCGACCTCGAGGTCCGCGACCGACAGCACCCCGCCCTCACGCTGCGCCAACTGCTCGACATCGGCGACGAAGTCCTCCGCCGCCAGCTCTGCCGCGCGGTCGACGATGTTCAGTTCCACCTGCTTGTTGTTGCGCGGCGACACGATGCCGCGCACGCGATTGTGCGTTTCCCACAGCTTGTCGACCGCAGCCCGCCCGACGTCGGCCGGATCCACCGTCCCACGCCCCAGCCCATAGTGCTGCACGCGCGCCTCCACCAGCAGGCCCACGGCGTGAGTGAACACCTCGAACACGCCCTGCCCCTCGCGCGCCACGCTGGGAAACGCGGCGATGTCAGGGCGGAACTTGCAGTGCCGATCGAGTTCCGACTCGCTCAGGATGTCTGCCAGGTCACGCTTGTTGTACTGCAACACCAACGGGATGGTGTCGGGGTCGAGGCCGTTGGCGCGCAGGTTCTCCTTCAGAGTCTGCAGCGACTGGATGTTCTCCTCCAGGCGGCTGGCCTCGCTGTCCACCACCAACACCACGCAGTCGGCGTTCGACAACACGTACTTCCGCATCAACTTGTACTTGGGCTGCCCAGGCACCGTGTAGCCCTGGATGCGGATCTTGAAGCCCTCGACCAGGCCCAGGTTGATCGGCAGGAAGTCGAACAGCAGCGTCGCGTCGCCCTCGGTCTTGATCGACAGCAACTGCGCCTCGTTGCGCGCCACCATGAAGCTGTGCACTGCCTGCAAGCTGGTGGTCTTGCCGCCCATGCCCACGCCGTAGTAGACGAGTTTGGCGCTGATCGATTTCTCGGCGAAGTTGATGAAGCCCATGCGTGCGATCCATCTGGTTGATCGGACAACCGGCAAGACGGGCTTCAGGGGTGAGTGTCGAACTTCGCCACACACCGCGGCGGCGCTACTCCTTGGGCACCAACGACAGCCACACCAGGTTGGCATCGGCCAGCGCCAGCGCCAGCGCGCGGTGCACGTCGCCGATCGGCACCTTGCCGATGTCATATTGCAGGCTAGGGCGAAAGCCGAGCACGTCGGCCATTGCCAACAGTTCGGCGCGCGGCAGCAAGAGGCCTGGGTGCTGCGCCATCGCCTCGAGTTGACCTTCGTACGGCGGCAGCATCAGCGTGGAGGCCGCCTCGAACGCCGCCTCCCGAACTTCGGTCATCTCCGGCGCCACAGTGCGCAGGCGCTTGATGAGCGCGCGCAGCTCACCGCGCACCGCTTCGAGATCGCGCGGCGACTCACCGTCGTCGCCCGACGCGCCGCGCCGATTGATCAATGCGAAGGCATCACCGTGTCGGTAGTCGAACCAGAAGAACGGGAACATGGCTTCCGCTTCGCGCCCGCGGTAGCTGCCGAACGTACGGTGGCAGCGCACATTCACCACCCCCATCGCGATCACGAATGGCAGCCACCGCGGATCATCCAAGGGCGGCGCCTTGATCGCTACGGTCACGAACGGCGCCGCGACCCGCGCGTGCTGGCGATCGAGCACCACCTCACCGGCGCCGTCGTGCACCGTGGTCGCCGCCGCCTTGGTGCGCTCGCCCGCGGCCGCGAAGACCTGCCGACAGACGTCGCCGGCCGGGCCCGGCTCCACCCCACCCATCACCACTACGGTCGTGTGCTCTGGCCGCATGCAGGTGCCGAACCAGGCGCGCAGCTGCGCTGGCTCGATCGCCTTCATCTCGCTCGGCACGCCGAACATCTGCTTGCCAGCCGGCGTCCCCGCGAGCACGTGCCGGCGCGCCGTCTCGAACAGCAACGGGCCCGGCACCAAGTGCAGGTAGTCGTCGGCGAGCATCAGCACCTGGGCCTTGGCGCGCGCCACCAGGTCGGCGTCGAACGGCAGCTCGCCTGCTAGAAAGCGGCCCAGCTCGCGCAGGCGGGTCTCGACCGCGGCATTCGGGCAAGTCACGGCGAGCACCGTCGCCGGGCCGGTCGTGCGCACCGACCAGCGTTCCGGCTCCGGGCGCGCGGCCTGCGTCAGCGTCACCTGCGTGTTCAGCAGGTGCGTGAGACCGGTTTGGCCAACTGGATCGTGCCACCCCCCCACACGCACGGCAGCGACGATCGCGACGTGCGTCGCCGCGGGGACACCCACGACCTTGTAACGCAGCCCGCTCGGCGTGACGGCGAACCCGAAGTCGCCGTGCACGACCTCCAGCGTCGTCGGTGCCTGCCCCGCGACGGTCGTGAGGCCACAACAAAGCGCGAGCAGCGGGCGTGTGAGCACAGCAGGCATCATGGCGTGATTCTCATTGCGTGGGCACCAACCTGCCATTGTCGAGGGTGAACACGCGATGCGCCAGCGCGCGCGCCAATCCGGTGTCGTGCGTGGCCAACAAACACGCGGCGGCCCGTTTGCCCGCCGCGGCCATGACGGTGTCGAGCACCGTCACAGCCGTGCTCGGATCGAGCGACGACGTCGGCTCGTCGAGCAGCAGCACGCGTGGCTGCACCGTGAGCGCGCGCAACAGCGCGGCGCGCCGGCGCTGACCGCCCGACAGCGCACGCGCCGGGCGCGACACTTCCTCGTCGCTGAGATCCAAGGCGCGCGCCAGAGTCGCAACTTCGATGTCCGACGCCGCGGTCTCCCGCGCCAGTGAACGCAGCGTGCGGCCCGGGGTCAGCGACGCGTACGCGTCTTGAAACAGGATCTGGGCTCGACCCGGCGCGAGGTGCTCCACCTGCCCGGCCGCCGGGCGCAGCAAGCCGGCGAGCGTCGCGAGCAGCGTGGTCTTGCCCGCGCCCGAAGGCCCCAGCAGCGCAACGACCTCGCCGGCCCGCAGCTCCAGATCCACGCCGCACAACACGGCGCGGTTGCCGCGCCGCACGTGCAGGCCGCGCGCGCGCAGCAGGGTTGCGGGCGCGTCGGGCAGCGCGCGGCGCGGCGACCAAGCCACTGGCGGCGGCTCGCCCGGTGAGACCTCGCCCAACGCCAACGTGAAGGCCCGCGCGCCCAGCGCCTTGGCGAAGTCGGCGTCGTGCGTTGCCACCAACACCGCCCCGCCGCGCGCCCGCAACGCGCGCATGGCAGCGACCAACAGCCCCTGGCGCCCGACATCGAGGCTGGCCGTCGGTTCATCCGCGACCAGCAGCGTGGGCCCGCGCGCCAACGCGGTGGCAAGCAGCACGCGTTGCGCCTGTCCGCCGGAGACCTGGTGGGGAAAGCGCGCCAGCACGTCGTCGGGTTCGGGCTCGCCGAGCACGCGCAGCGCGGTCGCGCACGCCGACAGCGTGGCGCCGCTCAGTTCGCTCGCCTGCGCGCCCAACCGCAGCATCGGGTCGAGCGCGGCACGGGCGTCTTGTGGCACGAACGCCACGTCGCGCCGCAGCCATAGCCGCCACGCGGCACTCGGCGCGATCGCCACCGGCTGCCCGGCAAAGCAGCGTTCGCCGTGCACTTCGACGACGTGTGGCGCAGAAAGCCCGAGCAGAACCTCGAGCAGCGTCGTTTTGCCAGCACCCGACGAGCCCAGCAGCGCGATCGCGTCGCCCGCCCCGAGCTGCAGCGGCGGCACCGTGATCGCGAGCTGCGCGTCGAGTCGGCGCACCTGCAGAGGGCCGGTTCGCAGCACGTGGGCTTCCGTCATCGAATGGCCGGCCCTAAGTTAGCCGTCGGCGGCGCGTGTGCCGCTCCTTCTGTATGAATTGCCTTCGCCTCGTGTCGGTGGTCGCCCTCTCGACGCTGCCGCTCCTCGCCCAAGAAGCTGCCAAACCGCGCACCCTCGCCGACCTGCGCCAACACCTCGCCGAGCGCTTTCGCGCGGCGCAGAAGCAGGAGAAACCGCGCCAAGCGGTGCAGGCCACGCTCGCCGACCAAGCGCGCGAACTCGAGAGCTTCCTGCAGCACGAAGCCAAAGGTGACGACGTGCACAACGGCCGCCTCATGTTGGTCGATACCTATCTCAACCTCGGCGACCGCGACCAGGCCAAGACCGCGCTCACTGGCCTCGACACCGACAAGGCGCCCGCGATGGCGCTGATCGCCGGCGCCCAGCTGGCGCAAGTGCTCGGGCTCAAGGAGCAACGCCAAGCGTGGGTCGACGCGGCGATCAGCAAGCCCGCGCCCTTCGTCGATCGCATGGCGCTCGGTATGCACCTGATGACCGTGCTGCGCGAGGTGAAGAAGGGCGACAAGATCTTTCAAGACGCGCTCGACGCCGCCAAGAACGACGAAGAGCGCAGCGAGGTGCGTTGGTATCAGGTGGCTGCACTGCGCGAGCGCGAGGATCGCGACGACGAGGCCTACTACAAGGCGCTCGACGCGCTGGGCCGAGAGTTCCCGCAGACCACGTGGGGCGGCATCGCGCGCGATCGCGTGCTGGCGGCGGAGCACGCGGTCGGCAAGCCGCCCGTGCCGCTGACCCTCACCACCACCGACGGCAAGACGCTGAGCCTTGCCGCGCTGCACGGCAAGGTTGTGGTGCTCGACTTCGGCGCCTCCTGGTCTGAGCACGCCGAAGCCACCGCCGACTTCCTGCTCGTACTGCACGGCAAGTTCGCCGACCAGGGCCTGCAGATCGTGAGCATCTCAGTGGACGACCATCGCGCCGAGTTCGACGCCTTCGCGCAGCGCAAGAAGCTGCCGTGGCGCAAGGTCTGCGAAGGTCGCGGCTTTCAGAGTCACGCGGCCCTGCGCTACAACGTCGAGAGCATCCCGCTCGTCATGGTGCTCGACAAGAAGGGCCTGATCGCCGGTTTCAACCTGCTGCCGACCGAGGACCGCGACCGCAAGCGCATCGACGAGTTGATCGGCGCAGCGTTGGCGCGCGACTAGCGGCCGTCGGGCCGGTCAAGGGGTTCAGCGCGCGGTTCGCACGCTCACGCGTCGGCGACGGCTTCCTCTTCCTTCTCGCCTGGCTGATTCGTCGTCGTTGGTCGCCCCGACCCGTTCGGCTGGTCGGTGGCCACGCGCGTGTAGAACACGAAGCGATAGCCATCGAGGTCCTCGGCGATGTACTCGCGCATGCCGTAGAACTGGGTCTTTGGCGACGCCAAGATCTCGACCTTCTTCTTCTTCGCCGCCTTGCAGTGCGCATCGACGTCGGGCACGCAGATGTAGAAGGCCGCGCCGATGCCGTGCGCCGACTTGGCGAACGCCTTGGCGTCCTTCTTGACGATCGCCAACTCCTCCTTCGACATGTCGAACTTCTTGGCGTCGTCGACGCTCATGCTGGTCGCGAGCAGCACGATCTGGCCGTCGAGCGACAGCTTGGCAAACACCGGCTTCTTGGGGTTGGGAAAGGTCATCTCGAGCGTGAAGCCGACCTTCTCGGTGAAGAACTTGATGCTCTTCTTGATGTCGGCAACCGTGAGCTGCACGGAGTTCGGATAGGGGTGATCCATGGTTCTGGCGTTCTGGTCGCGATGGGCGAAGGTCGCCGACGAGGTGCTGGCGACAGCCGCGACGATTAGCCGCGGCAACGAGTCAGCGGAAGCGGAATCTCGGGGCGCTGACATCCCGCCGCCGGCAGCCCCTGCGGTCGACCGCGTAGCCAGGCTGCGCCCACGCTCATTGCCAGCGGTGGTACGCTGGATGTCCGGCGCGCACCGACACAAACGTGCCACGACAAGTCGCCGTGACCTCGCCGCCCGCCGACAGCTCGGCATCGATCACCGCCTTGCGGTCGGTCGACTCGACGACGCGCGCCCGTAGCCGCAGCGGACCCTTGCTGGGCGTCGGTGCCTTCAGCGTCACGTGGAACTCGGCCGTCACCGTGCTCGGCAGCTCGGTTGCCTTGGTGCGCTGCAACAGGTGCCACGCCGCCATCCAGTTGCTGTGGCAGTCGAGCAGCGTACCGACGATGCCGCCGTTCAGCATGCCAGGGAACGCCTCGTGGTGCGCTTGCGGTGTCCACTCGCACACCAGCTCGTCGCCTGCCTCGAAGCTGCGCAAGCGCAGGCCCTTGTCGTTGGCCGGACCGCAGCCGAAGCACTTGTTGGTCGGCGCGTAGCGTTCTTGCAGGCTCTGCATGCGGCCAGAACAGCCGCGGGCGCCATCAGTGTCAAGTCATTCGGACCCACCTTGCAAGCGTGCGGTCGGGGGCGGCGTGCCGCCCCTGCGCGCGATCCCGTAGCATGCAGACGATGGGCATCACCCAAGTCACCGCCGCCGTGCGCGTTGGGCTTGAAGCCGCGCGCCAAGCGCGTCTTCGAGTTGGCGAACGGCAAAGAGATCACTCGCGACGTCACGGTGGCGGAGATCGAGTTCATGGGGACGTCGTAGGAGCGACGGTGATCTTCGGTGCCGACGATACTGAACCGATCCTTGGCGTCACGGCGCTCGAGTCGGTCGGCATCGAGGTCGATCCGCGCTCGCAACGGTTGAAGCGGCTGCCGTCGACGCGCCTCTAGAGAAGCTTGACTGGCAGCGCGCCACTCGCGTATGCCGCCGCTCCACCGCTCAGCACGACGTAGCCGTGGTGCAAGTGGAGAGGGCCGGGAATCGCCAGGGGTGGAATGATGAAGGTCGCGGTGGCGTGGCCGTTCGCGTCGAGCGTGCCGAACCCGCCCAGTAACGGCGGTTGGTTGGGGTTGCTCAGGACGAGGGTCGAGTAGGCGTCTAGGTTCAACGGCACGGCGATGCCGCCGAACGTGAAGCCGGGCGACGTGCCACTGAGAGTCCCCAGCAAGAAGTACTGCTGGTTCGCATGCGAGCTACCTGCGTCGATCTGGATCGGCTGACTGCCGCCCGTCGACAGGCTGATGACCCAGTAGTCGCTGGCGATGCCAGGATGGGGTGTGTAGCGGAGGTACCGCAGCTCGGTCTGCCCGGAGGCATGCCGGGTCCCGTCGCCAAAGTAGACGCGGTTGCAGTATTCGGGTGTAGCGACACCGGCAAGTCCCAAGGCGGTCGTCAGGAGCGGTGTTGGGCTCCCGTTCACGTAAAGCGCGACCTGAGCGCCCACGACGAGCCTGTACCGATGGAAGGTGCCGGTACCCTGCGCAAACGCCGCGCTCGTGCAGGCTCCACCCGTACCGCCTCCAGCCTCGAAGGAGATCGTCGCCTGATCGATGTTCACCGCGACGCCGCGATGGTTGCGATCCTGAACGGCCATGCTCCAACCGGCCCTGCATCCGTTCCGTGACGATGAAATCACCTTGAGTTCCCACTCGACCGTGACAGGGCTGACGCTGAGATCGAAGTCCGGTAGGTACTGATACCAAAACTGATAGGTGCCTGTCGGTCCTTGCTGCAGGCTACCGCCAACCACAACCGGAGCCGGGCTGCCTTGGTCGTAGCGCCAGAAGCCCTGCGCTTCAGGCAGGGTCCCGAGGCTGGCGTCGTAGCCCCGCGGGGCCTGCGCGTGGATCGCCGTGCAAGACAACAGGACCGCGAGGGTCGCGGAGACTGTGCTGCGGCCGCTCGTCCAGCGGACAAGCGAACGGCACAACGGAAGAGTGGTGTTCATGTGAAAATTGCGTTGGCTAGTGGTTGTTGGTTCTCGACGGTCGCAAGTCGACCGGCATCACGGGAAACGCGAGCGGGCGACGGAAGCGAACCAGGAGACTCGAAAACAGAGCCGGTCTCCGCGCGAGGTGTCCCCTGGTCATGGCAGCCTTCGTCGCAAACTATCGATGGTCATCGAAATCCAATCGTCGTTCGCCGTGAGTAGGCGATGCGGGCGCTAGGGCTCAAGGTGGCGCCGACGACTCCGAGGCTGCTGGGTGCCAAGCCCGGCGGCACGGTCACCGTGGTGATCCAGGAGCCGTTCGGTGGCATCACACCGAACCAGAGAATCTGCGGCGCGATCGCCTGCCCCACCAACGTGTCCGCCACGATGGCCACCAGGCCGCCAGCCGGAGCGCCGCTAAGCCCGAAGACCACGGTTGCATGTGGTGTGGGGTTGGTCGGTGAAACGTCAAGTTCCACGCGCGCAGCAGGAGCTTCGGCAGCGAGCACTCTCCCGGGAGCGATGACGTCGGGCGTGACAACTCCACCCCCCGTCAGGGCCATTGTGTTCCCGTTCCAGGCGTAGATCCGATCGACGTTGCAGGCGATCGGGTGCGTCGAAGGTAGAGCGAACAATCCCTGGGACCCGTCGAGGCCACCAAACGTGAACCCGAAGTGCTGAGCAAACGAGTTCATTGCCGGCCCAAACACCGCGGTGCCAGCTCCCACGTAGACGCTGCCGCCGCTCTCGACGTAATCGATCAGTACGGAGTTGGCAGCACTACTCGGGAAGCTCGGCCCGACGTCGCCCAGCACGTAGACGCCATCAAACTCGCGCAGCGTCGGCACATCGAAACGAATCCCCGTGTCGGCGATCCACTCGTGGCCGACCCCGATCATTGCGTCGCGCAGAGTGCTCTCGCGTAGACCGAAGTCATTCGAGTAGACCAAGAATCTGCCATAGGTGTTGGAGGACAAGAAGCGACCGACGTTGCGCGCGAACGCCATTGCGCTCGTGCCGGCGGCCCGGAAGCCGGTGTTGCTCAACGTCCAATCGTCGTAGACCGCGACGACGCGGCCGGTGTTGCGCACGGGCGGGCCCGTCGCCTCGATGCGAATCGCGAAGTCCTGCTGTGGGTCCATGTTGTCGCCCCAGAACACGTCATCGGCGCCGATGATCAGCAAGGGTGATGCGCCAGTACCCGTGGCAGGAACGGTGACGACGATGCCCAGCGGCGACACCACGAAGTCCTCGGGAATGTCGGTGGCGAGGCTCTCGCGCAACGTCGGCGCGGTCACGTAGGCGGCCGCCGCGGTCTGAATCGCATTCGGGACTCTGATGCGCAGGCTGGGTCCCAACACCGTGGAGGATGAGCTGAACACCGCGACGGCGCGATCGCCCTCGAGCGCTTGCCCCTGATTCCAGAGGAAGTTGCCGAGCGTCCGGATCAGGATGCTCTGCCCGGGGCAGATGCCGAGGCTGCCGAGGTCGACGACCAAGGGCGGATACGGAGTGTCCGTCGAGTCCGTTCGCAAGAATGTACCCTTGGGGTCGATGGTCTGCGTGTGGGTCTGTGCGGGCAGCGCGATGCCCGTGACTGCTATGACCGCCAGCAGTCGCCGCGCCGGTCGACGGTCTTGGGTTGACGATCGGTCAGGACCGGAACGTGATGAGCGGCCGCGGAACGGAAGAAAGATGGTACGCATGAGGATTGGGTTGGTGGTGGTTGTTGGTTCTCGATGATCGCCAGGCGCCCGGCATCGATCACGGGAAACGCGAGCGGTCGACAGAACCGAACAAGGCGCCTCGGGGGAGCCCGATGCCGAACATCAGCGAATGCCGACCGTCGCTTGCAAGCCATCGCTGAGGACCAACCCGAGGCCATTGGCTCCTGGCTCGACAATCGCGCTCTGCAAGTAGATACTCAGACCGACCAACGTCGCTGCGTTCGGTATCACGATCGTCCAATGTGCAGAGTTCGCTTGCCTGGGAAGCGGGAAGGAGGCCTCCGCACTCGTCTTGAGGACACACGACGGCATCCCGATACTCGTCAAGTCCAGGTTCGGAGAGCTGGCCCCCAGTAACCCGAAAGTGGCGAGGCTACCCGGCGATACTGGAGCTACTTCGAGATCAAAGCGGTCGCTCACCCAAGGCAAGCTGCCAGGATCCGGCCGCAAACTGGCAACTCCCGCACTGCCGGCACAGCCGCCGCTCAATGGACGGACAACTCCGCGTTGATTCGTCGTGTAGGTCCACGTGTCGCCGAGCGCGTAGGTTGACGTTCGACTGCCGAACAATACGATCTCATGAGTCACTGAGTCGTAGGTCATGGCAGCCCAGATTCGGATGGGGGGAACGATTGAGGGAGAACGCTGGAGCCAAGTCACACCATCCCACTCCCAGGTGTCATTGGCCTGCGGCCGATCTGTCGTCGATCCGCCAAACAGGACTGTCCGACTGCGGAGACGATCGTATGCCATCGTGTGCCCACCGCGCGCCGTCGGGGAGACGATTGGCGAGAGTTGACGCCAGGTCGAGCCGTCCCATGACCAGGTGTCGCCGAACGGTGAACTATTCTGACCTCGCCAGCCACCGAACATCGTAGATAGCCCAGTCACCCCGTCGAAGGCCACAGCCGGCCCAAACCGGGCTGGTGGGACGACCGGAAGACTAATCGGCGTCCAGGTTGCTCCATCCCACTCCCACATGTCCGCCATTCCATCCTGGTAACAACTAGAGCTGTTGCCATTCGCGCCACCAAACAGGAGAGTCTTGCCGGTCGGAGGGTGAAACCACATTGCCGGGGCTAGCCGTGCCGGCGGCGAGGTTGAAGGCGTGAGCTGTGTCCAATTCGATCCATCCCATTCCCACGTGTCGCCGAGCAATGCTGCCGAGCACGTGACCGTACTAAACCCCCCGAAGAGAACGGTGACGCCGCGCCTATGATCAAAGGCCATTCCAGCGCTGCGGCGGCTTGGGGGAGAGTTTGTCGGGAAGCGCTGAATCCAAGTGCCATTCCATTCCCAAGTGTCGCCAAACGTCTGAATGCGATCCTGGCCACCGAACATGACGCTTACGTTTCGGACGCTGTCGAACACTAGTACGGCTTCGCCGCGGGGCGGAGGAGCACTTGGGGGGTTCCTATTCTGCCAGTTGGCCTGGGCGTGCAGGCCGGGCTCAAGTGCAACTGGGGCGAGGAGTGTGACGACTACGACGAAGAGGCCGGAGGCGCTGACGGAGTGATTGGCGGCGGGGATCTTGGTGGGCGTCGCGAGGACGACACTCCTGCGGCTCATCCATCGGACGAGCGAACCACGGAACGGAAGAAGGGTGGTGGTCATGTGGGAATTGCGTTGGGTGGTGGTTGTTAGTTCTCGACGGTCGCACGTCGACCGGCATCGATCACGGGAAACGCGAGCGGTCGGCGGAACCGAACAAGGATGCTCGAAAACTGCGCCGGCCGCCGGCCTCGGAACGAGGTCTCCCCTGGTCATGACAGCCTTCGTCGCAAACTGTCGATCCAGGCAGCATCCTCGGGCGACGACTTGGTGCGGCCGACCAGATCCCGCGCTTCGTCGCGAGCACCCCGAGCGAGTTGCACCTCGGCACGGAGAAGTCGCCACCAGGTCGTCTCGCCGTGGATGGCAGCCCACCGCACCGTGATCCGATCGGCGAGGCTCCAGCAGTTCGGCAGGTCGAGGTTGACAGTCATCAACGCGTAGGCGCGCAGCTCCTCTTCGGATAGCGGCAAGGCGAGAGCCGCCTCGATGGCGGCCGCGCGTTCCGCCCCGTCGGCCGGCAAGCAGATCGCCAGCATCGCATCCGAGCGTTGCACGGCCGGCAGCCCGGCCGTCACGCCGCGCAGCGGACGACGCGCCGTGCGCCGGCCGGTCGCGTACTCGCGTCCGATCACGAGCAGGGCCTCTTCTGGTCCTTCGCCCTCGGGAATCGGCTCCCCCTTCAGGACATGGCCGACGCACCTGAGGAGACGCTCCTTGCTGTACTTGTCCAAGAACCAAGGATGCAAGGGGAGGCGGATGTTCCCCTGGTCATCGTCGGCCACGTCGAGCTTGGCCAGCGCCGCGGTGAGCCTGATGGCCACGGGCAGGAGCACCTTGACGAGATCGCCGACGTCCTCGGTTGCCTCCTCCGCAGTCGGCGGTAGCGGAATGCGCATGCGTTCCGGCCAGGCCACCGGAATGGCAAGGGCGCGAGCCCGGAGCCGCGCATCCGTCCGGCGCTCGACCATCTCGTACAAGTCGGCCACCAGCGAGAGGAACGGGAGGATGTCGGCGTGCGTGCTGTCGCGAAGAAGCTTGATGCGTTGCCGCGCTTCGTCGGCCCGCCCCATCGCCGCCAGTGCAAAGACGCGCGCCCAAACAGGAGTCGGAGCCTGCGGCAGCAGGAGCGCATGGTCGTCGGCCAGCCGCAGCATCGATGCGGGTTCGCCGCGAAACCAAAGGACAGCCGTCAACGTATCCAGCGACGGACCGTGACGACGGTTGTGCACGAGAGCGGACCGCAGGTGGTCGTGGATCGCGTCGAAGTCGGTCGCGAGCATGGCTGCCGCGAACTCCCGATCCGCGGGATCGAGCGGCGCTGTCCCAGCTTGATCGACAGCTTGCGCCTGTTGAATGAGCGCGAAGGCTTGGTTGCGATCCTCGTCCATCAACGCGCAACCATGCAACAACGCGATCTTCGCGGCATGCGGCCCCTCGCCGGCGCGGGGCACCAGTGTGCCCAGCAATGCCGCCGATTCCGCGGTGCGCCCCAGCGCCTCGAGGGCTTCGTAGCGGCCCAGGTCAAGCTCCACCGTGTCGGCATGACCGAGCGCGCGGGCCTGCTCGAAATGCGAGAGAGCATCCTCCCACCGGCCGTCGTTCGCGGCTGTGCGCGCCGTCAACACCGTGTTGCCGGCGGCCGCCACGCTGGCGCGCGTGGCTTGCGCGCGTGCCTCCACCGCGTAGCCCATGGCGACGCCGGCACCAACCAGGGCAGTCACGAGGACCGAGGCGGCGGCCAGAACCCACACTCGGTGCCGCTGAATGAACTTGCGCACGCGGTAGCCAGCCGTCGGCGGACCGGCGGAGACCGGCTCGCGGGCCAAGTAGCGCCCGAGGTCGAGCGCGAGGTCGTGAACGGTCTGGTAGCGGCGCTCGGGTTCCTTCGCCAGCGCCTTGAGCACGATCCAATCGAGGTCGCCGCGCAACTCGCGACACAACGTGCGAACGCCCGTCCCGCGATGCTGCGCGTGCTCGTTGGCTTCTGGGCTGAGTGAAGCCAAGCGCGTGCTCGGCTTCGCCGGCTCCTCATGCAACAGGCAGCGCACGAGATCAGCGATCGCGAGCTTGCGTAGCCCGGGCAACGGCAGCTCGCCACAGAGCAGTTCGTAGAGCATCACCCCGAGCGAGTACACATCGGTCCGGGTATCGATCAGCAGCGGGTCACCACGGCACTGCTCGGGCGCCATGTAGTCGGGCGTGCCCAACACCAGACCAGACCCCGTGGTCAGCATCGCATCGCCTTCGGCTGGCGTCGTTGCCCTGGCGATGCCGAAGTCGATGATCTTGACCCGGTGCTTGCCGCCCGTTCCAGCCGCCAGCACGTTGCTCGGCTTGAGGTCCCGGTGCACCACACCCTTTTGGTGCGCGTGCTGCACGCCTTGGCAAACCTGATCGAACAACGCGATGCGCTCGCGAAGATCGAGACCCTCCGCGTCGCAGTAGGTGGTCAGTGGGTGGCCATTCTCCACCAACTCCATCGCAAAGTACGGCTGCCCCGACTCCGTCGATCCGGCGTCGAAAACCTTGGCGATAGCGTCGTGGCTCATCCCGGCCAGCGTCTGCCGTTCACGCTCGAATCTGGCGAGGACGCCGCTCGAGTCCATCCCGAGCCTGATGACCTTGAGAGCCAAGCGCCGTCGCACGGGACTGGTTTGCTCGACGAGGTACACGGTGCCCATGCCGCCCTGGCCGAGCGTGCCCAGCACCGAGTAGGGACCAATCGTACGAAGTGCAGGCTGGCTCGACGGCAGCGGAGCGGCGGCAGCGCCGGGCGCAGGACTGTCCTGGGTATCGTCTGCCAAGAGACCAACGAGCGCGTCGCGAAGGTCTGGGTGCGCGGCCAGCAGAGCGTTCAGCGACGCCGGAGTTCCTTCGCGACATCGTTGGCGGTACTCCGCCGCAATCTGCATCGCCCGCGCGATGCGGCCTTCCGGCGTCGATCCCTGGGCTGCGCTCATGGGCGCGACGATAGGCAATCGCAGCGCCGATTGATAACCCGCGTGGGTTGGTGTCGGTTGTGGGGACTTGTTTGCCTCGCCGTTACTGCGCCACCCAAGGCTCGCCTGGCTCATCCTCGGTCGACCGTGCTACCATCCCCGCGCACCGAGAGTGTGCGTCATGCAGGCGAACGACGAAACAGCTGGTCTCTTGGTCAGACTGCATGCCGGCGATGCCAGCGCGGTTTCTGAGCTGGCCCTTCGCGACCTCGAATGGATTCGCGCCTGCGTTAGCCATCGACTGAGCGGCGTGGTGCGGGCGCATGCCGACACCAACGACGTCGTGCACTCGATCTTCGTGCAGCTACTCGAGCGAGGCCCGCGCTTCTCCGTGGGCAACCGCGACGTCTTCCGTCGGGTGATGGCGCGCATCATCGAGAACACGCTCTCGAGCATGGCCCGCCGCTTCCTTGGGCCAAAACGTCAGCCGCGCGGCCAAAGTGTGCACGGCGACACGGTGCTCCACCTGCAACCCGATCAGTCGACGCAGACGCCCGAACGCGCCGTTCGTGCCGAAGAGCACGAGTGGATCCAATTCGCCATGGAGTTGCTGGATCCCTTGGACCACGAAATCCTTCGTGGTCGAGACTGGGACGATCTGACGTTTCGCGAAGTTGGGGACAGAGTCGGCATGCAAGAAGATGCCGCGCGCATCCGCTACGGACGCGCCATGCGCAAGCTCGCACGCTGCGTGCAACAGGTCAGAGAGGGGCGCATCGAGGATGTGCTCAACGAGGTCGAGCCGCGGAACGATGACCGGAGCAGCGTCTAGGGGTCGCGCGCGGACTCCGGCGCGGAACGATCGGGCGGGTGTTCGGTTCTCGTTCCCACCGGCGTCCTTGGAGATGGCAGCGGCAACTTCGCCGCTCGCTTCCCTGCCGGGAGCGACCCACCTGCCACATGCCCGCTATTCTCTCGCCGCCTCAGACCGAGGCGCAAACCGACCGGAGCTCAGATGACTTCCCACGATTCGATGCTGACACTGGCTGCCGCCCTTCTGCTGGCTGCCAGCATCCAGGCTCAAGGCTGGACTCCCCATCGCCCCGCTCAGTCTCCCACTGCTCGATTCAACTCCCAGCTTGCCTACGACTCAGTGCGCGACCGCGTGGTGATGTTCGGTGGCTGGACTGGAACCGCCAGTTTGGGCGACACCTGGGAGCACGACGGAAGCACCTGGAGGGAGATCCAGACTTCGCAAAGCCCGCTGCCTCGACACGCGCATCTATTGGTGTTCGATCCCATTTCGTCGCGGACGTTGTTGTTTGGTGGAATCACAACGACGGCAGTCAACGATACATGGAGCTGGGACGGCACAAGTTGGAGCCAGCATTCAAACCTGCCTTCCAGCCCATCCCCTCGGGGTCAGATGGGCGCTGCGTTCTTCCCGCCGCGCGGTCGGATCGTGACGTATGGCGGACAGACAGGGAGCTTCACCTTTCACCCGGACATGTGGACCTGGAACGGCACGACGTGGGCGCAGGATCCGGCGCCACCAACGAGCCCTGGCCGACGATCCCAGATGGGGTACGCATACGACCCACTCCGTCAGCGCTTGGTTCTTGCTGGGGGACACTCCTACCCACCGCGCGCGTTCCACAACGACACGTGGGAATACGACGGAACGACGTGGACGCTGGTCGCCGCCACCTTTCCAACGACTCGGAGCGGAGTCGCCATGGCCTTCGTTCCGAACACGTCGGGCATCGTCCTCTTCGGCGGCTACACCGATGCGCGCCCACTCGGTGACAGCTGGAGCTACGACGGAACATCCTGGTCACCCATCACAGTCCCCACCGGCCTCGTCGCCCGGGAGCACGTCTTCGCAGTCACCGACTCGGCACGGGGACGCGCTGTGCTATTCGGTGGCTTCACTCGCCCGCGAGCCTTGGCCGACACCTGGACCTTTGGCGACGCACAGGCACCGACCCTCGTCGAGCACGGCGTGGCGTGCGGCGCGATTGGCTCCGTGCCAGGACTGTCCGTGGCCGTGCCGCCGTGGCAGGGAGAGGTCTTCCAAGTGGACCTCGACGTGCCCAATGCGATCGCCTTGCCGTTGCTCGCACTCGGATCGACCGCGAATCCACCGCTCGATCTGAGCCCGTTCGGCGCGCCTGGTTGCCACACCTACTTCAATGTCGGTGCGCCTCATTGGCTGATCCCTCTGACGTCCCAGGGGTGTGGATCCCGTATTGAGCAAGCCGGATGAGCCCGCACGCGGCATACGGTAATATCGTACTGTACAAAACAGGCGCCCCTCTCTATCGGATGCTGGGTGCAAAACACAGATCCCGAGAAGGGCGCCCCACGAGGCT
>JANPER010000192.1:0-4806 GCA_031423015.1 Planctomycetota bacterium
GTCGAGGATCCGCACGTTGCCGTTGAAGATCTGCGCCAGGTACGCATAGCCGCCATACGGGTGCGCGTCGTGCACGTAGGCCGCGGTGTACTGTCCGACCTGCGGCGGGTTGGTGGCGCTCGCCGCGAGGTTGTAGATCAAGCAGCCGTTGCCGGAGCCGCCGTTGATCCACAACCGCCGTGCGACCGGATCGACCGACACCGTGTGCGATGTGCTGCCGATCGTGCCCACCAGAGTGGGCGTGCCGGACACGTCGATCACCTGGGTCGCACCGTGCTCGCTGCCCGAGTACACGAAGTTGCCGAAGTTGGTCGACTCGCGCCAATAGATGCCGCCGCCGCCCGCTGGCCCGGGGACAGAGCCCAGCAGCACTGGACTGCCCGGCGTGGTGCAGTCGTAGACGTACGTGCCCGAGCGTGCCGGCAGGATCGCCAGTTCGCGACCGCCGGACAACAGGCCCCACATGCCGGCGTAGTTGTTGTTGCCGGCCGTGGCGCCGGGTAGTGGATTGAGCGTGGCGTGCAGCCGGCAGTTGACGCCTTGCGCGCTGATGGCCGCGGCGATCGAAAGGGCGATACCGTGAGTGAAGAGGTTGGACATGGGTGTGGGTGTTGCGAGGCGGAGAGGGTGTTCGTGGCGTAGATGGTTAGCGAATCATGGGCAAATCGTGACACGGAAGCCGCGCGACGCGGCGAGGCCTTGTGGCCCGCCCGCGTCTGCCGTGACGACTTGCGCGTAGAGCGTGCCGTTGGCGAGGTGTGCCTGGTTGGGGATCGGCACGTTGACCGTCAAAGAACCCTGGGCGTTTGCGCTGCCCACGATCTGTACGTAGGGTTGCGTGAGGTCGATGTTGAGCGTGATGCCGAACACCGGCACGCTCGCCGATGCGGCGCCGACCAAGAGCGCGAGCGGCGCGTTGGGAGCCATGTCGGTGCACTCCAACTTGAACGTCGCACGAGCCACCTGCGCGAACCCGCCGCCGTAGTCGACGACTGGCGTCTTGCCAGCGGTGCCGGCAGTTCCCGTTCCATACTGCCAGGGCACGCCGCATGTCGCCTCGACGATGTGGAAGCCGGTCTGCATGTCGCTCAGATAGATCTTGCCCGAGGGCTGGAAGGGGAAGCAGCCCCAGCACCCGTGGTAGTCGTTGTTGGTCTGCCCGCTCGTGTCGTAGCTGCAGATCAGGCGCGGGTTGCCAGGCTCGCTGATGTC
The DNA here is from genome assembly GCA_031423015.1 of Planctomycetota bacterium. Lineage (GTDB taxonomy): Bacteria > Planctomycetota > UBA1135 > UBA1135 > UBA2386 > DATGPD01. Next base: position 1,213 of record JANPER010000192.1, read on the forward strand.
GATGGCGTGGAAGCCCGCCGAGTACGAGGCCACGAAGCACACCTGGCCGAGGATGAACGCGTTGTGCACCGTGGCGCCCGACGGGCTGCAAAACGTCGAGAGTTGAATGGGCGCGGTCTTGATCGTCACGTCGTAGAAGGTGAGGCAGCCGCCGCGGTTCTCGTCGGTAGTCACCATCAGGGTCGAGGCCTTGTTCACCCAAGCGTTGTGCGTGAACGCGCCCGGCGTAATTGTCGTCGACCGCGTGGTCAGGGTCGGGAAGCTGCTCGTGTCGATGATCCGCACGCTGCCGGCGGAGATCTGCGCCAGGTATGTGTGCCCGTTGTAGGGTTGGCAATCGTGCACGTACGCCGCGCTGTAGGTGGCGACTTGCGGCGGCGCGGTGGGGCTCGCGACGAGGTTGAAGATCGTGCAGCCGCCGCCCGGAGACTGGCCGCCGTTCGCCCACAACCGGCCGGTGCCCTGATCGATCGACAATGAGTGCGAGCGCGGGCCAAACGTGCTTGCCAACACCGGCGTGCCACTCGTCAGGTTGATGCACTGCAGCACGGCGTGCTCGGAGCTGATGTAGGCGTAGTTGCCGTAGCTGTTGGCTTCGCGCCAGAAGTAGGGCGATGAAGTGCCACCGGCGCCAGCGATGACGCCGAGTTCCACCGGCGCCGCTGGGTTCGTGCAGTCGTAGAACACGGTTCCCGTCCGCGCGGGTACCACGGCGATCTCGCGGCCATTGACCACCATGCCCCAGATGCCACCGTAGTTGTTGGTGGGTGAGCTGGCGCCGGGGTACTTGTCGACCCGGGACACGAGGCGAGCGTTGACGGTCTGGCAAGGAGCGAGCGAAGTGAGCGACACGGCCAAGAAGGCAGCGCGCCCGAGAGAGAGATCGAGCGTCACAGGCATAGTCCTGTCAGGGAGAGAGCAGGGCAGGCAGGGACTGTGCAGTGTCCGTCAATCGGCGCGCCGCGGCAAGCAGCCGTCGTACTTCGCAGATCAATAGACGGTGACACGCAATTGAAGGTCGATCGGTGAACCCGCCGCGGCACCGCGGCTTACTTCTTACTTCTGGTGCAGGTCGACCTCGTTGCGTCGCACCCGCTTGTAGTAGTCGCGGAGCGTCAGCAGCGAGGCCGCCTCGCCATCGACGTAGAAGCTGACATCGGCGTGGAGTTGGAGCGCGCTCGCCGGCCAGAAGCTCGAGACGGCGCCTTCGACCGCCGCGTGAATGGCCGGCGCCTTCTTGTTGCCGAACGACTGCAGCAGGATGCGGCGCGCATCGAGGATCGTGCCGATGCCCATCGTCGTCGCGACCTGCGGCTGCGCCTCGCGCGTGCTGTAGAAGCGGGCGTTGTCGGCCAGGGTCTTGTCGGCCAGCGTCTTCACCCGAGTGCGCGAGGCCAACGACGAGGTGGGTTCGTTGAAGCCGATGTGGCCATTGCTGCCGATGCCGAGGATTTGGATGTCGATGCCGCCAGCGTCTGCGATCGCCTGCTCGTAGGCCGCGCATGCCGTGCTCAGGTCGCGGCCTTCGACCGGCGGGAAGCGTGTGTTGCGCGCGGCGATGTTGAGGCCGGCGAACAGGTGTTGCCGCATGAAGCTGCGGTAGCTCTGCGGGTGGTCGGCGTGCAGCCCGATGCATTCGTCGAGGTTGAACGTGCGCACGCGCGAGAAGTCGACGCCGCGCTCGCGGTGCGCCCGCACCAGCCGCTCATACACGCCAATCGGCGTCGAACCAGTGGCCAGACCGAGCACGAGGTCAGGCTTATTACTGAGCGCTGCCAGGATCTCGGCCGACACCAGGTCGGCGGCTTCGTCCGCGGTGCCGCACTCGATGACGCGCATGCCGACACGACACCGCGTCGCCGCCAAGATCGCAAGGAGGTGTTTCGAGTCGTCCTGGACAGGACAGACTCGCTACGGACAGATCGTCACGCGGAAACCCTGCGACGCGGCCAGGCCCTGCGTCGCCGCGGGGTCAGCGCTCACCACTTGCGCGAACAGCGTGCGGCTGGCGAGGTAGGCGGCGTTGGCGATCGGTAGGCTGAGCGCGAAGTTGCCGTTGGCGTCGCTGCCGGCCGTCACCAGGAGGTAGGGCTGATTCAGGTCGACGTGCACTGTGATACCGAGCGCACTCGTCGAGCCGGCCGCCGTGCCGATCAGCATCGCGATCGGCGTGCTCGGCCGCAGGCGCCGCGCGACGAGCTGATAACCCGTGCGACCCACCTGCGCGAAGCCACCGCCATAGGTCATGACCGGGGCGACACCGTTGAAACCCGCGGTGCTCGCTCCGTACAGGTGCGGCACGCCACAGGTCGGCTCCACGATCCAGAAGCCGCTCTGCATGTCGGATAGATAGACCACGCCCGACGGCTGGTACGGATAGGCGCCGAAGCAACCGACGTAGTCGTTGCCGGTGAGCGCGGTGGTGTCGTAGCCGCCGATCAACTGTGGGTTGCTCGGGTTGCTGAGGTCGACGGCGTAGTAGCCCGCCGCATACGACGAGAAGTGCGCGACCTGCCCCTTGAAGAACACGTTGTGCACCGTGCCGCCGGCTGGGCTGCACCAGGTCGCGAGCTGCACCGGGATCAGCTTGTTGGTCACGTCGTACACCGTCATGCAGCCGCCGCGGTTCTCGTCGGCCGTCACCGCGATGCGATCGTCGTCGTCGACCCACACGTTGTGCGTGAACTGCCCCGGGGTTTGCGTCGTCGACAGCGTGGTGAGCGTCGGGAAGTTGCGCGTGTCCAGGATGCGGAAGTTGCCCGCGCTGATCTGCGCCAGGTAGCTGTAGCCGCGCAGGGGCAAGCAATCGTGCACGTAGGCTGTGCCATACGTGCCAAGTTGTTGCGGGCTGGCCGGATTCGCGAGGTCGTAGATCGTGCAGCCGCCCGCTGGGTTGCTGCCGCCATTGGCCCACAGCCGTCGGTTGGCAACGTCGACGCTCACCGTGTGCGAGCGCTGCCCGAACGTGGTGACCAGCGTCGGCTGGTCCGGGTTGTTCAGGTCGATGATCTGCAGCGCGCCGTGCTCACTGCTGATGTAGGCGTAGTTGCCGTAGCTGTTCGCCTCGCGCCAGTAGTACGGCATGCTCGTACCTCCCGGCCCCGGGATGAAGCCCTTCTCGATCGGATTGCTCGGGTTGCTGCAGTCGTAGATGAGCGTGCCGGTGCGCGCCGGCACGATCGCCAGCTCGCGGCCGTTCACCACCATGCCCCACACGCCGGAGTAGTTGCTGGTGGGGGCGGTGGCGCCGGGGAAGCGCACCACGTTGGCGAGCAGGCGCATGTTGGTGCCCTGGGCGGCGACGGGGGCGGCAACGGGAATGGCAAACGCGAGGGAAACAAGGGCGAAGCGAAGAGTTGGCATGGGGATAGAGAGGGCGGGCGGGCGGCCGCCGCACTGTCCGCAACTCAGCCGCGGCTAGCAAGGGGGGGACCAGGACGAATGTGTCAGACACATTGTGTCCTTCCGGCAAGCGTGTCTGACTCGCGCTGATGCGATCGCTAGGTTCGGCGGCTCCAAACGAACGACCAGGAGCACAACCGATGCAATTGCAAGCAACCCCACCAGTCGCGACGACGAAAGGCCTGACTGAGG
>JANPER010000193.1:0-7655 GCA_031423015.1 Planctomycetota bacterium
GGCTGCGCGTGCTGCTGCCGTTGCCGAGATCACGACAGGCTGATCGGCTGGCGACTGCCCGGCGAACCTCAGCCGCGATCACGCCACGGTGGCGTTTCGATGCAGAATCTCGCCGCTGCACACGCTCACCGGAAGGACACCGAACGACCGGCTTGGAACTGCGCCAAGCCAACGGGCCGCCCCGCGAGACGCCGCTCGCCGTAGCGCTGCCGGCGATCCGCGGCGCGCAGCCCATCGACCTCGGTGATCTGCACCTCACGGCCATCTCCGTGGGCGCGGACGTGGAAGGCACGTTGGTCGACGACGCGGGCTTGTCGATCGCCGACGTGAGCGTGTCCGTCCTGGTCAAGACCGATGCGACCTCGACTGGCTGGCAGACTGAACGCATCGTGGCGTGCGACACGCAAGGTCGCTTCACGATCCCCGGCGGCGAAGCGATCGACGCCGTGTGGCTGCAGGCGTGTCGCTCGGGACCGTGACGGCACGAGCCAGAGCGACTGGTGCCAGGCGCCCCCGACATGCGCTTGGTTATGCAGCGCGCGGGGGCGCTGAACGGGCAGCTACGCGTGAGTGACGATCGGCACTCGCAAGCGGTAGGTCGCGCGCAGGTCCTCGCGGTCCCCCACCGTGGCGACGAAGAACTCGCCTACTCCAACTCACCGCGCAGCAGCGACCAGAACGCCCGCGGATCGAGCACCGGCAGGGGGGCCTTGCCGGCAATGACCCGCAAGTCCTTGTCGCCGGTCACGAGCACGTCGGCCCGCGCGGCGACCGCCGTTCCCAGCACCCACGCGTCGGTCGCGTCGCGAATGACGACGGAAGTGCGCCGGGCGGGTCGCGGCACGACCTCACATTGGTCGAACACCGTTTCGATCGTGCGCACCAACTCGACCGGCAAGCGCAGCTTCTGCCGCAAGACGCGCCGCAGCTCTTCGAGGATCACCTCGCCCAAGATCCATTCGTGCTCGGCAAGGACGACGCGGAGCACGTCGGCGCACAACCCTCGGGTCGCGAACGCGGCGACCAGCACGTTCGTGTCGAGGCAAACCCTCACGAGATGGCTTTGAAAATGTCGTCGTCTGTGAGGTAGCCCCGCGCCTCCGCGAACGGCATCGTCCGCCGCCGCAGATCTTCAAAGCGCAGAATCGCCAGCTGACGACGCAGCGCGTCGCGAACGACCTCGCTGCGCGATCGACCCGTCTGCTTGCACACGGCGTCGAGCTGACGATCGAGGTCACGATCGAGGCGAATGGTGAGAGCTGACTTCACGTATGACAATGTATTACGTCGGCCTGCCCGTGGTAACTGGCTTGCGCGACGCACAGACCTTCGCCGCACGAACTGCTCGCCTACGTGCTCGGCGATGAACCGCCGTTCCTAGGACATGGCCGATCCGCGAGATCACCGTCGGCAACGAGCCGATGGAGGTGCCGATGCCGCCGACCACGCGGTCGCGTTGAAGGCGACGCCGGGCAACTCGGCCAGCACCTGCGCCAGCCCGCGCGTCCGGCTCGGCCGCGCCGCGTCTCACCGGCCCAGCAGGCGACTCGCGGCCGATGCGGCCACCTGGCCCATCAGGGCGTAGCCGGCATCCGAGCAATGGCCGTCGTAGATGAACAGGTCCTGCCGCGAGCGCCGCCCCAGCTCGGTGTCGAACGCGGCGCGCACTGGCACCAGCTCCAACGACAGCGCGCGGGCCACCTCGCCCTGCACGGCTTCGAGGTCGGGCACCGGCATGGGATACGTGAGCAAGACCGGCTGCGCGCCGTGCGCGCGACAACGCGCGACGATGCCGCGCAGGTGGTGCTCGAGCACGGCACACTGCGCCGAGCGCTCGGGCCAGGACGTCGCGAACAGGCGCTGCGCCAGCTCGGCCTGCTCGCCGGTCAGGGCCAGCCGCGCCAAGCACGCGCGCACCGGCGCGACCGCGAAGCGCGCGGCGGCTCCTTCGACGATGAGTCGGCACCGCTCGACATCGCGGTCCAAAGCGAGCGCCGCAACCAAGAGCCCCACGGCCTTGCACGTATCGCGGGCGCAGCTCGCGCGCGCGCAGTCGCGCATCAGGGTCGCGCGCCAGCCCGCATCACCGCCCGCGGCCGCCGCCACCGCGCGATCGAGTGCTTGCTCGGCAGCGTCCAGGTTACCGGCGTCGTACTGGCCCTGACCCGCGATCCACCACAGCGTCGAGCTGTCTTGCAGCTTCTGCGCGGCAAGCTGCGCGAACTGGGCCGCACGTTGCCGGTCGCCGATGGCGGACAAGGCCACGGCCAACGATTCGGCCACGCCGCGCGTCTCGCGCTGCTGCCATTGCTGTTCGAGCCAAGCAAGCGCAGTGCGCGCTCGATCGCGCTGGCCAAGCTGGGTGTGTGCCTGCACGAGCCCCTGGTAGCACTCCGGCGCCTTGTCGGGCTCGGCGATCGCTGCCTGCTCGAGCTGCGCGATCGCGGCCGTGGCGTCGCCTTGTTGCAGAAGGCGTACGGCGCGATCGAAGAGCGGCGTGCTGGGCTTGCGCGGCGCGTCGGTCGTGGGAGTCGTTGCGGGCGGCGTGGTGCGCGGCGGTGCGGCCGCGGTGGGGTTCGCGCCCTGGGTGAGGAAGGGCACCTCGCCGCCGCCGAACGCGATCTGCAGCAGGCGGCCCGTCCGCCACCGCCACTGCCAGCGCGGCCCGTCGTCGGGGCTCGCGCTCGCGACGGCCTCGAGGTCGAGCTGCTCGGGTCGGCTCCACGTGTCATTGAGGCCGACCAACACGAACACCAGCTCGGGCCGATGCGTGCGCAGTTGCTGCTCGAGGTGCAGTAACGCGTCGCGCGAGTTGCGTCCCGGCCAGCCGGCATTGACGACGTGGACTGCGGGCCCCGACCTCGTGGTCTGCGCCAGGGTCGCTTGCATGACGCCCGGATAACTCTTGTCCTCGGCGCTGGCCCCGAGGCCGTACGTGTACGAGTCGCCAATGCAGAGGATCGTGGTGCCATCGACCGCCGCAGTCACGCCCACGCGCGAACGCAGCGTGACGTGAAAAACCACGGCGGCCGCCTGCAAGACTCCCTCGAGGAGCAGGAGCGTGATGCACGTCCGTCGGAGGGTGCGGCGCAGGCGTCCCATCGTTCCGGCGATCGTAGAGAACTGCGTCGACTTTCGAAGGCTGCTCCGGTCCGACGCTGCCGGATCGACACTCAGCTCGTCCGCGCGGTGCCAACTCGTTCGTCCATTCCCATGGCCGCCTCCGGTCATGTGCTCGCCAAGAAGAAACTCGAGGCGCACCCCAACAAGATCGCTCCGCGAGGTCGCACCCCTTCGCTGGTTCTCGTTCCCACACGCTTCGCCGCAACGCCCTGTTGTCCCAAACTGCGATGCGAGCGGCGCAAATAGAAGCGTGCAGACATGTCGAATGCACCCTCGCCTGATACCATTCGACGCGCTGTTGGAACATCGTCCGTAACGTCGGTTGTTACGCTCTCGTTCCTCTCTCACTGACCACTCACTGACCCAAGGAAACTATGCAACGCTTGCTTCTTCTCGCTGCGAGCACGGTCCTCTCGACCGTTGCGATCGCCCAATCCCCGTTGACCACCCTGTTCGCCCAGAACAACAGTGGCTCAGTCGGCGGAGCCGTTTACTTCGACCTCACGACGACACCCGCGATCACCATCACGAGCATCGGCGTGAACCTCATCAGCGCGGCGTCGACGCCGGGCAGCATCGAGGTCTGGACCGTTCCTGTCACACGCCTCGGCAACCAGACGAACCAGGCGCTCTGGACCATGGTTGGAACTGGCACGGTGATTGCCGCCGGCGCCGGCCTGCCGTCGACGGTCACCCTGAGCGGCACCATCCCCCTCCCCGCCGCAACGACGTTCGGCGTGGCCTTCAGGGCCATCGGCGTCGCGCTCGCCTACACCAACGGCACGGGTGCCAACCAGAACTACTCCACCGCCGAGCTGGCCCTCGCAGCCGGCGAAGCAACGAACGTTCCGTTCACGGCGCCGTTGTTCACGCCCCGCGTGGTCAACTGCAGCATTAGCTATATCCTCAGCGGCGGCGGCACGTTTGCGCAACGGGTTCCCTACGGCACTGGCGTCGCCCAGTTTGCCTCGGGCTACGAGAACTTTGCCACGTCGGCAAGCTTCGACCTCAACGGCGCGAACTTCGAGTACAGCGAACGCGCCGCCGGTGGTTGGGACATCGGCGTTGGCCCTGGGCCTGTGTCGGCCGCGGGCGCAGCGCCTTATGCGTTGACCGATGACTCGGAAGTCACGCAGGCGTTGAGTTCAGGTTTCGCTGCGTCGCTCAACGTCTGCTCGAACGGCTTCTTCAGCGTGAACGGCTCCAACGGCACTGGCTTCACGCCAAGCGTCGCCACGATGCTGGGCGCCGCGAACGAAGCTTGGTGGGTCTGGCATGACTTCAATCCCGCATCCGCGGGCAGCGGCCAGGTCAAGTACCAGTTCCTCGGCGGCGAAGACGTGTTCACCTTTGACGGTGTGCACAGCTTCGGCACCACGGTTCCCAACACCTTCCAGGTTCGCTTCTCTGGAACGACACCGAACCGCAGGGTGCGGTGCTGCTTCGTCCAGATGAGCGGTGTCGGCAACGCCGTGTTGGTGGCTTACTCGCCCGCGGGCGCTTCCCTCGATCCGGGCAACACGGACATCTCGGCCGCCGGGCCCGTGACTCTGGCCGCGGCGGATTCTCCCGCCCTCGCGGTGACCTCCAGCGCCCGCCCACTGATCGGGACGTCGGTGACCCTGGACACGACCAACATCCGCGCCGGCACGCTCGCTGGCGTCACGTTGATGAGCGGGATCCAGAATCTCGCCGGGTTGGACCTGGGCTTCCTGGGCGCTACGGGCAATCGGTTCTACCTCGGATCGATCGACCTGACCCTGCCGATGACCATCGCGGGCAGCTCGGGCAGCACTCCCGCGGTCGCGATCCCGAACCTCAACAGCCTGCTCGGTGGCGCCATCTACTGGCAATCGGTGACGGTGACCCCCGGGGCCAACCCCCTGTCTGTCCTGACGTCGAACGGCCTTTGCCTCATCTTGGGCAACCTGTAAGCAAGACTGCAGTCGCCGGTGCCGCGTGAGCGGTGCCGGCCGCGACGGCCGTGCCTCCGGATTCCGGAGCACGGCCGTCGTTGCTTTGATCGCGCGCATCGCGCCTGTGTTGTCCTGGCTTGCGCCGCCGCCGCGCCGCCTCAGCGAACTCGCGCAATCCGCCGCGCCAGCGCCGCCAGCTCGTGGTCCGTGCCGTCGATCAGTTGGCGCAGAGTATCGGCCGGGACGGTCGCCGTGGTCACCGCGTCGGCGAGCCCCAGGGTCACGAGCCCTTCGCGCACGACGAGGCGTTCCGCATGGCTGAGACACGCGGCAAGGTCCAGCGCGAGCGCGGTCCATGGTGCGGGCCAGGCACGCACCGCGGCGAGCGCGTCGATGCGCGTGCGCGTGTCCGGCGCGTGCAGAAGGTGGCGCAAAGCGTGGCAGCGGCGGTCGGGGTCGGTGTCCAGCGCGAAGATCGCGCGCGCCGATGCGAACCGCCACGTGTCGCGGTGCCAACGCGTGGGAAAGCGCACACCGGGCAGGTCGACGGGCGGTTCCTCGCCGATGCCCGCACAGTGCTCGACGAGGACTTCGGCCGGACGCGGTTGCTCGTGTTCGAGGTACTCGGCGAGCACGACAACGATTTGGCGCCCCGCCGGCCCCAGCGCGTACGCCAAGTGGGCAATCGCCTCGATCTCCTCGCGCGTACCGTGCTGGCCGAACCGCCCCAGGTTGCAGAGCTGATCAGGCGGCGTGTCGCCGCCGAACCCGGCGATCATCCCTCGCGCTTGGCGAACAACCTCGAGATACCGGAGCAGCTCAGGCACCTCGACGCCGGCAGAGCGCACCGCCAGACAGCGCCGTAGGCGCACATACTCGTACCAGGCAAACGTTGGCGTATCCGCTGCCGGGCTGTAGCACAGACCGGCCTTCGCCCATGCGGTCAACGCCGCGGCGACGTCGTCACGCAGCTCGGCCGCCTCGGCGACGAGCACGCTGTTGCCGAGCGCGTGCAACAGCGGGTCACGCACCTCGGGCGTGGCGAGCGACACCGACGCCAACAGCGCGGGCACCGCCTCGGCGGCGCCGGGCAACTCGGCCAGCGCCTGCGCCAGCACGAGTGCGTCCGGCTCGGCCGCGACGATCGCGGTGCGCACCGTTTCCGCCAGCGCGGCGGTGGCCTTTGCCCCGATCAAGCTCAGGTCCAAGAGAGCCCGCGCCCGACCCTGTGTGGCGCGCAGACGAGTGATCGCAATCGCGATGTCCTGGGTTGCGGCTGCCGGGGCAAGGGCCGCGGCGAACGCAGCCACGAGTGCTCCAGAGGTCCACCGCATGCGGCGGGATCGTAGGCGATCGAGCGACGCGCGGGGCGCGCCGATTGACGCGTCGACCAACGCGCGTCACGTTGCGGACCGCAGGACGAACACCTTGAGCTGGCGGCGACCATCTGGTGGAATCGCGAGCCGGAGCCAAGATCGAATGAGACATCCCCACCGCGACTGCCTTCCGATCCTGATGTTCGCCGCGCTCGGCCAGCTGGCACTTGCCCAAGCTGCCGGCCCCAAGATCACGGTGCTCGGCGCAAGCCTTTCCAAGGGCATGAGTCTCGGCGAGGAGGTCACGCGCCGCGGTGCCGGTGGCCTGATCAGCGCCATTCCCGAGCCTCGCAAGAGCACGATCGGACTCGCGCAGCTATTGACCAGGGTCGTGGCGAGCCAGCCGACCGACCACAGCGACCTCTATCTCTTCATGAATCCCGCGAGCCGCGTGCAGCGGCAGGTGCAGGCTGCCATCGAAGAGCAGCCGGACCTGATCCTTGGCATCGATCTCATCTTCTGGTTCGGCTACTGGCCCGACGTGAGCGAGCTCAGCAAAGAAGACGCCGGCAGCGACCTCCTGCAGGCCTACGGCCAACACGACCGCGAGATCGAGAAGACCCTGCGGAGCCTCGAGAAGCAAACGGTCGGACTCGCGACGGTCGACGAACTGCTCGCCAAGACCAAGGCCACGATCGTCCTCGGCGACTACCCCGACATGTTCGGCGCCAACCCCATGATGCTGGCAGCAAAACACATCCCGCTGCGCCGCACGCTCGATGAGCTGAATCGCCGCTTACACGAGTTCGCCGCCCAACGACCGCGGGTGCTCGTGTATCCGCTCGCCGACTACGTGACGCGCGCCAAGCTGGGCAAGGTGCCGCTCCCCGACGCGGGCGGCCGACTCGTCACCAGCGACGGCGCGATGCAAGCCGACAACCTGCATCCGACGCGCCTCGGCACCGCGTTGGTCTTGCACGAGCTGTATGGGTTCTTGACGACGCAGCTCGCCAAGGATGCGGACCGACTGCTCGGGCCGCGCCCTTCATTCGCCACGCTGGTGGAGAAAGCAGGCGCGCAGAAAGATCTCGACGCGATGCGAGCCCAGACCGCCAAGGAAGCGACCGTCGGCAAGTGATGCAGGACGACTGAGTTCCACAGCCGAAGCATCTTCGCGAAGCGCGAAGATGTTTCGGCTGTGGAAAGTCATGAGCCGTAAGTTGTTAGCCGTAAGTCCAGAACGCGGACAGGCGGTCAGACAGGTAGGCAGCGGTCTGGGACTTAGGGCTTACGTCTTACG
>JANPER010000194.1:0-36843 GCA_031423015.1 Planctomycetota bacterium
ACCTGTCTGACCGCCTGTCCGCGTTCTGGACTTACGGCTAACAACTTACGGCTCATGACTTTCCACAGCCGAAACATCTTCGCGCTTCGCGAAGATGCTTCGGCTGTGGAACTCAGCGCGCGGGCACCAACGCATCGGCAATCGCGACCGCCGCCGCAGGATCCTCGGCGGTGGCGTTTGCACCGACGATCTGCCACAGATCAGGCACGATCCGGAACGGCGGGCCGCCGACCAGCACGGTCGACGCTGCCGACTGCGGCGCGCTTCGAACGGCGTCGACGGCGCGCGCCGCCTGGCGCACGTGCGTGGTGAGCGTCGCGCTCAGACACAGAGCTTGGCAGCCGAACTCGGCCAGGGCGTGCGGGAGCTCGGCGGCCGGCACGTTCGCGCCGAGAGCCACGCACTCCCACCCCGCCATGGCAAAAGCATGCGCGAGCCAACGGGATCCCACGCGGTGGTGGTTGCCCGCCACGGCGGCAGTCAGCACCCGCTTGCCGTTGCGCGGCGCGACGGCCGCGTCTTGGTAGAGCCGATCCAGACAGCCCTCCACGATCTCCGATGCCATGTGTTCCTCGACGATCGACAGCTCGTTCATCTGCCACATGCGGCCGACCTCCGCTTGCGCCGGCATCATCACGTCGCGGGCGATCGCGTCGCGAGTGGAACCGGCTTGCCGGAGCGCGTCGAGTCGTGACCACGCAGCCTGCCGGTCGTTCTCCAGCAGAGCCAGCAGGTAGTAGCGCACGGCTGCCTGCAACGGGCCCGGCGCGATGGCGCTCGGCAACTCGTCCGGCATCGAGGGCATGCGCGCTAGCACGGGCAGCAGACACTTCTCGACCGATGTCCACGCCTGGCCAGGCAACCCCTGGCGCAGCGCGTCGACCAGGGCGTCGAGGAAGCCGTGCAGGAGGGCGTAAGGCAGGCCGCGAACGTGGGTGGCCACGCGCAGCCATTCGACGTGGTGAAAGAGCAAGCCGGGCCGCGCCGTCGCGACGGCCTCGCTGAGGCACGCCAGCGTGTAGGTCGTGCCCTCGTGGAGATCGCCAAGACCCGCGGCGGCCCAGAGGTCCGCCGCACGCTCCGTCCGCGCGGAGAACTGATTCCTCGCGTCGCGCGCCAGCGCGTGCTGCGCGCGGTCGATGCACTCGGCAGCAAAGAGGTCGATCTCGTTCATCATGTGCATTGGTGGTTGTTCGCCGGTCGCCCGCGTCCGGTTGCACCGGCCATTGCAGGGAGACACGCGATTCAGATGCGACGCTCCTGTTCGGCCGGCAGCGGCGGTAGGCCCAGGGTCTCACGGAGCCGCATCAGGCCACGGCGGGCATGACTCTTGACCGTGCCAAGTGCCATCCCGGTGGCATCGGCGATCTGGATATGCGTCTGCCCTTCCAGGTATGCCCGCGCGAGCACCGTACGTTGCTCGGGGCGCAGTTCGCCCATCGCTGCCGTCACCTGCGCCGACTCATCGGCGACTTCGGCCGGATTGGCAACCGGCTCTTCGGCGGCCACTTCGACCAATTCACCGCTTGCGGCCGGGGCCCCGCGCGAGTTGCGCCGCGCGCGATCGATCAGACGGCGGCGGGCGATGGTCAAGACGAAGGTCAGCTCGGAGCCAGCGTTTGGGTCGAACCGGGCGGCGCTGCGCCAGACGTCCAAGAAGATGTCCTGCAGGGCGTCCTCGGAGTCGTGCGCGTTGCGCAACAGTTGACGCGCCAGGTTCCAGATAGGTGGCGTGTACTTCTGCATGCACGCGGCCACGGCGTCCGGCTTGCCAGCGACGACATCAGCGAGAATCGACGACATGGGCGGCTCCTTCAGGCGGGCGGGGTCCGGGTGAAAGCCAGCAAGCAGTTCCCCTCGCACGGGTGTGCGCAGGTGTGCAGATCTTCGCCATCGTCTTCGGGATGGTAGCGCGCGAACTCCGCGTCGCCGACACCATCGTGGTCGGTGCCCGCCAAAGATGCTGGACGGCAGTCGGGCGAACGACCGGCAGAGGGTCGCCGGACGGCCAGATCCGAGAATGGCCCGACTCTTGCTGCGGCGGCCGGTTACGCCACAATCGCCCCTCGATCAGCCGCCCGCCCCGCCGCGGCCCCCCACCCCGCAAGACGCGCTTCCTCTTCATTGTTCCCCTCGCCGTTCCTCTGGCCGTGGTTCTTGGCTGCAGCGCTCCGTCGCCAACGGATGGTTCGCAAACCAACGCCGCCGCTGGCCAAGAGCAGACCCTCGCGCGCGCCAAACAGTTGGTGCAGGCTGGCAACTACGACGAGGCGCTCCTGGTCACCGACGCCATCCTGGAGAAGAACCCCAAGGACCACGCGGCGCGCCTGCTGGCGGCGGATGCCAACCTCAGGCTGGCGCAAACGCGCAAGGGCGATGTGCAAGCGTTCCTGCTGGACGCGGTGCACAACCTCGAACTCGCGGTCGCGGCGCAGCAGAAGGACGCGGTCGCGCTGCAACGGCTGGCGGACGCCTACCTCAAAACGTCGAACTTCGACAAGGGACGCGACGCGGCAATGCAGGCCGCGGCCGTGTTGCGCGAGCAGAAGGCCAGCGCGGCGACGATCGCCGGCGCGGTGATCGCCGCAGCGGACAACGAGATGCAGGTGTTTGTCGACGCGCGGCAACCAGAGATCCAGCGCGAAGAGCCGGTGTCGGAGGACACGATGCTGCTCGCGCAAGCGGTGCTCAAGCGGCTGTCGATCGCGCGGCAGGGCTTGCCCGGCGTGGCGGCCGCGCGCACGGCGCGGGTCTACCAATGGCTCGGTCAACACGAGTCGGCGCTCGCCGAGCTGGAACGTGGCATCCAAACTGATCCCACCGAGCCCGAAGTGCACCTGGCCTTCCAGAAGCTGATGCTCGACAGCGATCGGCGCGCCGAGTGCGTGGCCGCCTACAAGCGCATCCACAAGGACTCGGGCGACAACCCGACCATCTTGTTCTACCTCGGCCGCGCGCACTTCTCGGCCGCCGATGGTCTGCGCAACCGCGGCCAGTGGGACGATGCCGCCAAGAGCTACGACGACGCCCGCGCGGCGTTTGCGCGCTACGTCGCCCTGCGCCCCGATCACCGTCTCACGGCGTCGCACTGGCAAGCGATGTGCGACCTCTCGCGCGCCCGCATGGCGCTCGACCGCGGCGACCACGCGCAGGCCAAGGCAACCTACTACCAGGCGTTCGCCACCGATCCGCGCGTGCTGACCAAGGACGAAAACGGCGTCGCGCAGATCGTCGATTCGTTTGGCGGCACCTACGCCGGCGGCTTGTTCATGCTCGGCACCGCGATCGCCGAGGGCTCGGCGCAAGACAGCTTGCGGCAGGCTTTGGCCTTCTTCGAAGAGGTGATCGCCAAGCACCCCGACGCGATCGGCCAGTTCTACAACAACGCCGGTCTAGCAGCGCGCGACCTCGGCGCCGCGGTCGCGCCTAGCGACCCCAAGCAAGCGATGGAACTGTGGGAGCGCAGCTATCGCCACTACGAGAAGGCGGTGCAGCTCGTGCCCGACGACCCCCGCATCGTCAACGACTGCGGGCTGATGCTCGTCTATCACCTGAAGCGCGACTACGACAAGGCCAAGACGATGTTCGAGAAGGCCATCGAGCTGGGCGAGGCGCAGATCTACGCGTTGCCGAGCGACGCCACCGTCGACCAGCGCAACTTCTTGGAAGAAGCCGTGGGTGATGCGTACCAGAACCTCGCGGTGATGGCGCGCCAGCAGGGCAAGCCTTTTGCCGACTACAAGATGAACCTGGAGAAGGCGGTGCAGTTCTATCCCGGCGCGCGCCGCACCGCGGCTGAGCTGCTGCGCACGCAGGGCGGCGACGTGCAGGGGCTGCCGGGAGCCACCGGGCCGAGCCTCACGCCGCAGGCCCGCAAGCAGCGCGAAACGCTGGCGAACGCCGCCGAGGCGGCGGCGAAGGCGGCGGCCGCCGGCGACTTCGACGGCGCGCTCGCGGCGCTGGCGCAGCACCAGAGTGAACTCGCTGACCTGGAGCCGTATCAAACGCTGGTCACGCGTTACACACAGGGCAAGCAGCAGGGGGCGCGTTTCAAGCAGGTGGCCGACGCGGCGCAGAAGGCGATCGTCGCCAACGACTACGACGCGGCGCTGATCGCGCTCGACGGCGACGCGCGCGCGCTCGACGGCTACGCGCCGTTCCACGCGCTGGTCGGCCGCTGCAACCTGGCGTACGCCAACCAAGCGCGCCAGAGCGGCGGCTCGCTGAGCCAGGTCGACGGGCTGTTCGCCGACGCCACGGCGCAGCTGATGCGCGCGCGCGAACTCGACGGCGAGTCGAGCGAGACGCGCTTCCTGCTGACGCAGGCGCTGTTCGACACCGGCAAGTTCGACGCCGCGCGCAAGGAGGCCGCCAGTCTGTTGAGCCACATTCGCTCGGTCGGACACCAAGGCGGCGTCGACCTGATGGCGGTGCATCGCCTGCGCGCCGATGCCGCGGCGCGCGCGTTCATCGCCGGCAAGCAGGCTGACACCGACGACCAGGAAGCCCTGCGCAGCGCGCGCGAGTCGCTGCGCTTCTTGGCCGACAACCACAAGCTCGACGGCAAGACGCTGCAAACGTGGATCGGCCTCGAACAGTGGGCCGGCGCGCCGGCGCAAGCGCTCGACGTCGCGACCAAGGCCATCGCCGACGAGTCCGCGCCGGCTGAGGCGCTCGACCAAGCGGTCAACCTCGCGGCGCAGTTGGGCGAGAGCGACAAGGTGATCGCGACCCTGCAGACCAGCAAGGACGCCACGCGCCAGTGGTATCTGGGCAAGGCGCTCTTCACGCACGCCCAAGAGCTGTGGGTCGGCGACAAGGCCGCCGCGCTCGCCGCCCTCGACGCCTCGGGCGCCGCGTTTGCCGCCGCCAAGGCGGGCAACCCTGGCTTTGCCGACACCGCCGACCAATGGACTGCGCTCGGTCTCGGCAGCAAGGGCGTGATGTTGCTCGGCGACAACAGAAACGCCGAGGCCGAGGCGGCGCTGCTCGCGTCGATCCGCCTGCGGCCCGACTGCGCCAAGAACGACCTCGGCGGCGGCAACAGCACCAAGCGTGCGCTGTTGGTGCTCGGCGGCAAGGTCCAGAGCGACCTGCCAAAGTTCGAGGCGTTGATGCGCGTGGCGACCGACGCGGTGTCCGACGACATCGACTTCGCCAACAACCACGGCCTCGCGGCGCGCGACTACGGCAACCAGCTCGAACGCGGCGGCGACGCCAAGCAGGCGAGCGCGATGTACGAGGCGAGCTACGCGTCGTACGTGCGTGCCTCGCAACTCGACCCCGACAACATCCGCCTGCGCAACGACCGCGCGCTCATGCTGCTGTATCACCTGCACCGCGATCTCGACGACGCGGTGCGGACGCTGGAGGGCGCGCGCGACGATGGCGTGCAGCGGCTCAAAGACGCACCGCCGGCCACCCAGCAGGAGCGGCAAGACCTCGAAGAGGCCGTGGGCGACTGCATCGAGAACCTCGGCTACTACTTCCAGGAACACGCCAAGGACAACGCCAAGGCGATCCCGCACTACAAGCAGAGCCTCGAGTTCTATCCCAAGGCACAACGCGCGGCGACGCAACGGTTGCGCACGCTCGAAGGCGGTGACAAGAAGTGAACATGCGACGCGTGGCGTTGACGTTTCTGCTGGCCGCCGCGCCGGCCATGGCACAAGAGGCCGGTGCGGGCGTGCTCACGCTGCAAGCGCAGGCGCAACGCGCGCTGCAAGACGGCAAGCCCGACGCGGCGGCGGAGGCATACCTGGCCTTGGCACAAGCCGAGCCGCAGGAGGCCAAGTGGGTGACCGGTGCGGTCGAGGCGCTGTCGCGTGGCGACCGCTTTCGGGACGCCCTCGATCTGCTGGACACCGCGACGCCGCGCTTCAAAGACAACGTCGATCTGCGCGTGCTCGCCGCCAAGGTGAACATGCTGCGCGCCGAGAACCTTGCGGCCGGCGGCAAGCGCGACACGCACGTGTTGTTCGCCTACGAAGATGCGGCGCAGGCCGCGCGCGATGTGCTGGCGACGCACGCCGACAACCGCGACGCGCGCTTGATCCTGGCCGAGGCCGAGTTCTCGCTGGGCAACTTCGACGCGGCACTGGAGGCGGCACAGGAAGCCGCCAAGCGCTTTCCCGAGCACCCGGGCGCGCACATCCTGATCGCCAAGGTCGCGTTCCAACGCTTCGTCGACGCGCGGCAGCGCATCAGGAACGAGGCGCCCAAGGGCAAAGACCTCGAGCGCCTCGCCACCGAGGCGGCCGCCGCGCGCAAGGAAACCACCAGCGCGCTCGACGCCGCGATCGCGGCCGACCCGCAGCGCGCCTTCCCGCACAAGCTGCTCGGTGACGTGCACGCGTGGAACGACAACCCGGGCCAAGCGCTGCTGTGCTACGGCAAGGCGCTCGGTCTCGATGCGGGCACGCCGGTCAACCACGACTGGTTGGCGACGGCCGCCAAGCCCGCGGCGCTGATCGAGCTGTACCGGAAGGCGCTCGACGAGTACCGCGCGCGCCCACACACCGACGTGCGCCGTACCGCGACCACGACGTGGTATCTGGGCAAGGCGCTGTTCCAAGACAAGCAGTTCGCCAAGGCGCGCGACCAGATGCGCACGGCGTATGCCGCCAACCCCGACTACACCAACAGCCTCTACTACGTGTGGCTCGCGTCGTACTGGCTCGGCGACCACGACGCCGCGGAGCAGGAAGCCGCTCAGTACGCGCGCCTCAGCGCCACTGGCTTTGCCGACCTGTTGCGTAGCCTGCCCGACCGCGCGCAGACGCTGCCGATCATCACCTTCCTGGCGGCGCGCGCCTTCAAGGCCAGCCGCCCGGTGCAGAGCTGCGCGCTCAACCATGTGCTGGCGCTGGTCGAGAACTCAGCCGAGACCTGGAACAACTATGCATTCTTGTGTCGCGAGGTCGGCGACCACCAAGCGAGCCTTGCGGCCTACGAGCGCGCGCTCGAGCTGGAGCCTGACTCGCCGCAGATCCTCAACGACACCGCTGTGATCCTGCAGTACCACCTGACTACCCCAGAGAACCTCGCGCGCGCCAAGGCGATGTACGAGCGCGCCGTCGCCGTGGCCCAGAAGGACCTGAGCAGCGGCCAGCTCGACGCGGCCGCCAAGGCGCGCACCGAGCAGGCGCTCAAGGACGCGCAGGCTAACCTGGCGAAGATGCCCGGCGTGGGCGGCTAGCTGTTTTGGCCTTCTCGTCACGCTCGCGTAACACAACTCTGGTTGTCCGTCACGGATGACAGCGATCGAGGCGTGTCAGCAGCGGCCTGCATGCGTGCCTGCTGCATCGCTGGCGAGCCGTCGACTCCCGAGCCCGGGCGCCCGCTCCAACGGGTGTCGCCACCTCCCGCGCTTTGCCTACGTCTGCGAGGGAAAGCCTGCGCTCGCCGGATGTCCGTGACGCCCGACAACGGCGCGAAGGTAGTGTCCTTCGTGTGAGGGTGTGCAGCCGCGAGATTGTGCGTCGAAAGGCCACCGTGGCGTGATCGCGGTTGAGGTCCGCAGGTCAGTCGCCAGCCGATCAGCCTGACGTGATCTCGGCAGCGGCAGGAGCATGCGCAGCCATCGCCGCGCGGTAGTTCCAGGGCACCCACACCGCCGGGTCGCGCGCGATCTCAACCGCATGACGCTGCAGCGCAGTGAGGTACTCGAGGGGTTGGCGCGACACAGCTCGGCGGTGTAGATGAGGCTCGTGAAGATTCTCGGGGCAAGATCAGCTACCATAGGCTGCGCTAGCATGATCCAACACGTGTTCGTTGTGTTCCTCTCGGCACTCCTGTCGTACGCGCTCTATCCATCGGCTGATTCGTCGGATGGGGCGCTTGAACCGTCCGCAGCGGTCCTGGAGGCCGAGCCTTGTTTCGGCTGTCAACCCAACGTCATCGCACCGGTCATCGTCTGTGGGGCATGTATTACGACCTTCAATGTTGCGATGCTACCAGGGACGTGTGTGGGGACGCGACCTAGGTGCAGTGTCACTGAGGGCTGCCGGTTCCTGGTGCAGCCGCTATGCGACAGCATGTGTTGCGTCACGGCGTTCCAGGACCAGGCAGGATTCTGGAATATCGTTCTCTGCGGGCAAAACACAGGCGTCTACATCATGCCTTGCCAGATGGCCGCGGTTGCGATCAATTGGCAAGTCTGGGACGCGTGTACGCCTTTTGGTCCTTGCCCCGGAGCAATACTGCACAACTGTACAACATGTCAGTGAGACCGACTCTGCTACTCAGTGCCGTGGTGGGTGCCGCAGCCGGGCTCGTCTTGCAAGGCGCTACCCGACAAGCAAGGCGGCCTGTAGTAGACAGCCTGCTGACTGCTATCGACGCAGCGTACACGGCCCAGGACGTTTGGCGACGTGGGGACCAACGGCAACTGAGCCCGGAGGAGCTTGCAGCCATCCGCAGCTATCTTGAGCGGGAGTCGCAGGTAGCATGCGCTCAGCAGAAGGCCCTTGGCGATGGCCATTACTTGCCGCCATTGATTCCAGGCTGGCCAGATAGTCAATTCTACCATGGGCTGGCGATCGATATGGGGCCCTCCGTGATCGAGGCGAAACGTCGATCGCTTGATTCCGAGTCTTTTCGTCTAGTCGATAGCAATATGGCCGTGGCCTACCATGTATGGGGCTCACGGATCGTTGACCGTGGCGCGACAGCCTTCTTGATGTGGGGGCCAATGATCTCAGGCTCGCGCCGTATCGTGTTCGCGATTCGCGAGGTGGAAGAACCGGAAGCGTTCTCGGGCTTGACAGATATGGCTCACCTGCTTAGCAGCCGGCCCATGCGATGAATACGCATCCATACAAGAACCGAATGGGCCGGCCTGCAGTAGTTGCGATCGGTTTGGCTGTGGTGGTCCTGGCGTTTGTCCTCCTCGTGACGTTGCGGAGACAGGACCGAACGGAAGCGGAGACGCACGATCGGGTCACTGCGGAAGTCCTGGCGGCCTCGGTGGCAGAGAAGGAGGCGGGTGGCGAGAGCCTCGCGCCCGGTTCACGCTCCGAGGTCGCCAGCGATTCCTTCGTGGTCCGTGCGCAAGCGGTTCGTGAGGAGGGCACGCCCTGCCTTGGGTTGGACTTCTGGTTATTGTGCGTCGACGGGCCAGGGGCTCGGCTCAATGGACACACTCTCGCCGGTCCGTTCACGACGGACGCCGGCGGCCGCTTCGAGACCGGACCGCTCGAGCGGGGAACCTGGCAGTTGCAGTTGCGCACGGCGGGATGGACCTTCGCCCATGGCGTTGCCCCGCTCGCGTACCCAGAGCACGGAGTACCGTACGTGCAGGTTCGGATCGTGCTCGTGGAAGATGCACTGGTGTTCCGCGGGATCGTTCGGCATTGGAGCGGCGCGCCGGTGCACGGTGCACGGATCTCGGTCAGCGGTTCGGCGCTGTCGATGATGGGAGAAACCAATCGAGCGGGGCGGTTTGCTCTCCAGCGACAGCCGGAGTCGCACGGCAAGGTTGCCGAGACGGTGGATGTCGTGCTCGGTCCGAGCGACGGCTACCACCTAGTCGGACTGTGGCCGTGCGGCGATGCAGAGCACGAGTTCATCCTTCCCGCTCCGGGGACCCTCTCCGTGCGCGTCTACAACCCGCATGGTCTGCCGGAACCTTCGTTCTCGGCGCGCATCGCGAGCCTCGTGCAACATTGCATGCCGGAAGTCGTCGTCACCGACGGGCGTATGGAGGCGCCCGCGTCAGGAGATCTGCTGATCGAAACCAACACTGGCGTGGTCACCGCTGGACCACTGAAACCCGGCCGCTACCTTGTTTCCTGCAAACGCCCTCCGGGCAGCTGCGCGGTCGGGCTGGTCGAGGTTTTAGCCGGAGTGCACACGACAGCGGCGTTGCGCTACGGCGCTCCGGTGGATTGGCGCGTCGTGGACGCGCAGACCGGTGCGCCGGTCGCCGGTGCCGAGCTGACCCTCGGCCTCCTCCTCGGCACGAACTTGCAGCGAGCCCACTGGTTGCAGCCCGAACAGGTCAATGCTCAGGTAGTGCAGATGCCAGGTGGCGTCGCGGTCGTGAGCGAGCACGCGACCACCGACACGCGCGGCATCGCTACCATGGCGAGCGGCGAGGTCCTGGGAGGAGGGGAAGAGGTTGTCGCCGTACGCGCCGAAGGGTACTCCGTCACGATGGTTCCCGCACGGGCGCGTCCGGACCATACGGTTCGCCTTTCGAGCAGCGAAACCGTCCATGGAACCATCGCTGGCTGGGCCGAGGCCGCCGCCGGTCTCGGTCTTCCCGACGCTGGCATCTACGCCCGCCTGGTCGAGGATCCTTCTGTCCTCGCGCCGTCAACCATCGGGCGCCTCTTCTATCAGAAGCAGCCCCTGGGAGCGGACGGCACGTTCGTCATCCCAGGGCTTCGCCCGGGACTCTGGGAACTAATCGCCGCCGGCAATCGCGGTGAGATCGCGCTCGCAACGTTCAGCGTTCCTGCGCCGTCCGACATCCTGGTCGATGCCCGAAGCATCCCGTCGGGCCAAGTCTCATTCGTCGTCAAGTTCGAACGACCAGTGGCGGAAGCGAGCCTCGGGATCCATCAGGTCCTGACTCTTCCCTTTCCGACGCGATCGCTGCCCATCTTCGGGGGCCGTACGGCGAAGACCGGTGTTCTGCACGGCCGCACCAAGATCGAGGTACGCACCAGCGACAGCGCTTTCAGCCGCGTTCTGGTTACGGAGGTCGTCGTCGCGGGTCGCGAACAGGAATGCGAGATCGTGGTTCCGTACCGCGAGGCGTTCATCGACGTCGGCGCCGAGCACAAAGATGCGCTGTTCGGGGTGAAGATGAGCGTCGACGCGATACTCCGGAACTACGAGTATCGCTTGCCCGCTCACAGCGGCCGCCTGCGCCTCGTGTGGGCACCCAGGACGCCGTTCTGGTTGGCCACGCGCCGGGTCGGCACAGGCGACGATGTCGTCTACGGTCCGTTCGAGATCGGCGCACGGTCGTCGGCGGCATTCCGACTGCCGCGCTAGTCCTCGAACAAGCGCTCGTTGACGGCGGCAACCAACGCCGCCTCCACCTCGCCGATCAGCTGGCGACCGCGAACACCGAGCAGCGGCGTCAGGTCGTGGCGTGGCACAGTTGCACAAGGCGTTGGGCAGCGGCGCTGCCGCCCCGTAACAGAACCTAGCACACTAGCACACGTGCGAGTTCGTCCGCAGAGCCTCGGCGACGCGCTCAGTTGCCCTTGCTGGCGGCCGCCGGCGCCGGCTCCACCGCGGCCGCTTTCTGCATGTGCTTCTCGAACCAGCCGCGCACGTACAGGATCCGCCGCAGCCGGTTGCTCACATGCCGGCCCGACGCGCCGTGGTACTCATCGGGAATGCGCACCATCACGGTGTCGATCTTGCGCAGCTTGAGCGCTTGGTAGTATTCCTCGGTCTGCGCCATCGGCGTGCGCAGGTCGAGTTCGCCGGTGAGCAGCATCGTCGGCGTCTGCACGTTGCCCACCAGGCGCAACGGTGAGCGCTGCCAGTGCTCGGTGATGTCTTCCCACGGCAGCTTGTCGAAGTTGTAGTACCACGACGGTCCGTCGGTGGTGCCGACGAAGCTGATCCAGTTGGTCACCGGGAACATCGACACCGCGGCCCGGAAGCGCTGCGTCATGCCGACGATCCAGCAGGTGAGCACGCCGCCGCCCGAGCCGCCGTACACGAACAGGTTGTCAGTGTCGACGCAGCCCTGCGCGATCACCGCGTCGACGCACGCCATCAGGTCGTCGTAGTCCTTGCCCGGATACGCGTTGTCGATGGCGTTGCCGAACGCCTTGCCGTAGCCGACGCTGCCGCGCGGGTTGGTGTAGAGCAGCAGGTAGCCCTCGGCCGCGTGGTTGTGGCGCTCGAAGTCGAAGCCCACGCCGAACATCGCGTGCGGGCCGCCGTGGATCTGCAGGATGAGCGGATACTTCTTGCTGCCGTCGAACGACGCCGGCTTCACCAGCCAACCCTGCACTGGCAGGCCGTCGCTCGACTTGGTGCGGATCTCGTCGACGGCGCCCAGCTTGACGCGCGCGAGCAAATCGCGGTGCACGTTGGTCAGCTGCTTGCCTTCGCCGGCCGGCGAGAACGTCCACACGTCGCCCGGCTCGTGCGGCGAGGTCGCCACGCCCACGAACGAGCCGTCGGCGCCCACGTCTCCCAGCGCGACCTGCCAGTTGCCCTTGGTGAGCTGCGTGCGCGCGCCGCTGAGGTCGACCTTCCAGATCTGCGTCGTGCCCTCGCTCTGCACCGCGAACACCAAGCCGCGGCCGTCCTTGGTCCACGTCACGTCTTCGGGCTGGCGATCGAGGTCCTTGGTGAGCGAGCGCGGGCTGCTTCCATCGATGCCCATCACCCACAGTTCGCCGACGTTGAAGGTGTCGGTGTTGGCGTCGTAGCCAGTGTAGGCGACGAGCTTCCCATCGGGCGACACGCGCGGCCCGCCGTCGGGTCCCTTGCGCGTCGTGAGCTGGCGCACCGCCCCGCTCTCGGCATCGACGGCGTACACCTCGGACTCGCGCACCTGCCAATCCGCGTCCTTGGCGCGCAGGCCGCTGAACAGCAGATCCTTGCCGTTCGGCGTCCAGTCGGGCGCGCCGTGGTCGTAGTCGCCGCTCGTCACCTGCCGCGGCGTGCCGCCCTCGACCGCGCTCACCACGAACAGATGCTGATACCCCGAAGCGCGATAGCCCTGCCGATCGCGGCGATAGCTGAGGCGCGTGATCACCGTCGCCTCCGGCGCCCACTTCGCGCCCTTGGGTGCCTTCGGCAGCTTGATGTCGAAGCCGTCCTTCTCGGGCACCTGCATCGCGAACGCGAGCGTCTTGCCGTCGGGCGACCAGGTCAGCCCGCTCGGGGCCTCGATGAGGTGCGTGAGCTGCGTCGTCTCGCGCGTGTCGATCCACATCACGAACACCTGCGCGCCCTGCGGCTTGCCGTCGGCCACGTAGGCGATGCGCGTGCCGTCGGGCGACCACTGCGCGCCCGCCCCTTCGACGAGCTGCCGCAACCGGCTGCCATCGCGCCCCATGATCCACAGCGCATTGCGCGTGCGATCCTCGATCTTGTCGGTCCACGACCGGGTGAACACCACCTGCTTGCCATCGGGCGACAAGACCGGCCCGGCCACGCTCTCCCAATCGAGCAGCAGCGGCAGGTCGAGCTTGCTCGGGTCGAGCTTCGGCTGGGGAACGGACGAGGCGTCCGCGTCCTGCGGGAACGCGCACGCCAAAGCAACGAGGGCGAGGGGAGTCAGCATGGTGTTCTCTACGCGGGCGGGCGTCGGCGTGCGAGTTGGTCCTCAGCGCAGCGTCGCCAGCGCGTTGGCGTAGTTCGGTTCGTTGGCGATCTCGGACACCAGCTCGGTGTGGATGACCTTGCCCGTCTTGTCGATGACGACGAGGGCGCGCGCCAACAGGCCCATCAACGGACCATCGGTGAGCGTCACGCCGTAGTCCTTGCCGAACGTCGCGGCGCGGAAGTCGGACAGGGTCGTCACCTTGTCGATGCCCTCCGCCCCGCAGAAGCGCTTCAGCGCGAACGGCAGGTCCTTCGAGATGCACAGCACATGCACGTCTTTCAGCTTCGCCGCCTCTAGGTTGAACTTGCGCACCGAGGTCGCGCACGTCGCGGTGTCGATGCTCGGAAAGATGTTGAGGATGACCGCCTTGCCGACGAAGTCCTTGAGCGAGGCATTCGCCAGGTCTTGCTTCACCATGGTGAAGTTCGGCGCCGCGGCGCCAACCTTGGGGAGGTCGCCGATGGTGGTGACGGGATTGCCCTTGAGCGTGATCTTGGCCATCGCCGGGTTATAGCCGGGCGAACCCGTTTCCCCGCCGCTTCCGGCGGCCAGTCGCACTCAGGCTACGGCGCTCACTCGGATGCACGACGTGGTCAGACCGCCGGATTCGTCTTCGCAACCCCTGGCCCACGCGCCGTAGCATCGCCCTCGCCGCGATGCTCAACCTCCTCCTCGCCACCCTGTCTCCACTCGTCGCCCTCGTCCCCGTGCCCCCAGCTCAAGGCGACGGGCCGCAAAGCGTCCCCGCCCAGACCGTTCCGCCGATGCCCACCGCGCTGCTCGACACGCTGGAGTGGCGCTGCATCGGGCCGTCGCGCGGCGGCCGCGTCAACTCGGTGGCTGGCATCGCCGGCAACCGCGACACGTATTACATGGGCGCCACCGGCGGCGGCGTGTGGAAGACCACCGACGCCGGACGGAGCTGGAAGAACATCAGCGACGGCGCGTTCGGCGGTTCGATCGGCGCAGTCGCGGTCGCGCCATCCGACGTGAACGTGATCTACGTCGGCACCGGCGAGGAGACCCTGCGCGGCAACGTGTCGAGCGGCGACGGCGCGTGGAAGTCGACCGATGCTGGCAAGACCTGGAAGTTCATCGGCCTGGCCGACACGCACCACGTCGGCCGCATCATCGTGCATCCCAAGAACGCCGACCTCGTGTATGTCGCCGCCATCGGCCACCTGTCCGGCGCCAATGCCGAGCGCGGCCTGTTCCGCAGCAAGGACGGCGGTCATACCTGGGAGAAGGTGCTCTTCGTGAGCGATCGCGCCGGCGCCGTCGACGTGTGCTTCGACCCGAGCAACCCGCGCATCATGTTCGCCAGCACGTGGCGCGTGATCCGCACGCCATACAGCCTGGAGAGCGGCGGCGAGGGTTCGCTGCTGTGGAAGAGCACCGACGGCGGCGACTCGTGGAAAGACATCTCGCGCCACGACGGCATGCCCAAGGGAACGCTGGGCAAGATCGGCGTCACGGTGTCGCCGGCGATGCCCGAGCGCGTGTGGGCGATGGTCGAAGCCGAGAGTGGCGGCCTCTACCGCAGCGATGACGGCGGCGACAAGTGGTCGCGCGTCAACGAGGATCGCAACCTGCGGCAGCGCGCGTGGTACTACACGCGCGTGTACGCCGACACCAAGGACAAGGACGGCGTGTATGTGCTCAACGTCGGCTTCCATCGCAGCAAGGATGGCGGGCGCACTTTCCAAGGCATCGGCACGCCGCACGGCGACAACCACGACTTGTGGATCGACCCCCAAGACCCGTTGCGCATGATCGAGGGCAACGACGGCGGTGCTGGCGTGTCGTTCGACGGCGGCGAATCGTGGTCGCCCAACGACAACCAACCGACGGCGCAGTTCTATCGCGTGACCACCGACCACCACGTTCCCTACCGCGTGTATGGCGCGCAGCAGGACAACTCGACGGTGCGCATCAAGTCGCGCGGTGACCGCGGTCGCATCGGCGAGCGCGATTGGGAGTCGACGGCGGGCAGCGAGAGCGGCCACCTCGCCGTGCACCCCAAGGACAACGACGTGGTGTTCGGTGGCAACTACGGCGGCTACCTGGACCGCGTCAATCACCGCACGGGCGAGCGTCGCAACGTCACGGTGTGGCCCGAGAACCCGATGGGCTGGGGCGCCGCCGAGTTGCGCTACCGCTTTCAGTGGAACTTCCCGATCTTCTTCTCGCCGCACGCGCCGCACGCGCTCTACACCGCCGGCAACGTGCTGTTCCGCAGCCGCAACGAAGGCCAGAGCTGGGAAGCGATCAGCCCCGACCTGACGCGCAACGACAAGACCAAGCAGGAAGCCAGCGGCGGTCCGATCACCAAGGACAACACCAGCGTCGAGTACTACTGCACGATCTTCGCGGCGTGCGAGTCGCCCTTGGAGAAGGACCTTCTGTGGTGCGGCTCCGACGACGGCCTCGTGCACGTGTCACGCGACGGCGGTAAGCTTTGGGGCAACGTCACGCCCAAGGACTGGCCGGAGTGGATGATGGTCAACTGCATCGAGCCGCATCCCACGCGCAAGGGCACCGCCTACGTCGCCGGCACGCGCTACAAGCTGGATGACTTCGCGCCCTATCTGGTCAAGACCGAGGACTACGGCCAGACCTGGAGCAAGATCACGAACGGCATCGCCGCGACGCACTTCGCCCGCGCCATCCGTTGCGACGCGGCGCGCGCCGGCCTGCTGTATGCCGGCACCGAGCGCGGCGTGTACGTGTCGTTCGACGACGGCGCGCGCTGGCAACCGTTGCAGCTGAACCTGCCGATCACCCCGATCACCGACCTGGCCATCAAAGAGGGCGACTTGATCGCCGCTACCCAAGGCCGCTCGTTCTGGATCCTCGACAACCTGGCGCACCTGCATCAACTCGACGCGCGGCAAGTCAGTGCCGCAACGCACCTGTTCGCGCCCGAGACCACCGATCGCTTGGGCGGTTTCGGCGGCGGCAGCGGCGTCGGCGCCAACCCGCCGGGCGGGGCGGTGGCGCGCGTGCACGTCAAAGAGGTGCTGAAGGACACGCCGGTGACCCTGGAGTGGATCGGGCCCGATGGCAAGGTCATCAAGAAAGTGACCGCCAAGAAGAACGGTGACGCCAAGGAGGGCGACGACGCCGAAGGCGAGGGCGACGCGGCAACGCGGCGCGGGCGCGGACGCGGGCGCGGGGGCCGCGGCAGCGACACCTTCGAACTCAAAGCCGGCATGAACAAGATCGAGTGGAACCTGCGCTACGAGGGTGCCAAGGACGTGCCAGGCATGATCACGTGGGGCTCCACCGACGTCGCGCCGCGCGCGGTGCCCGGCCGTTACCGCGCGCAACTCACGGTTGGCGCCGGCGAGAGCGCGGTCGTGCAGAGCGCCGAGTTCGATCTGGTCAAGGATCCGCGCAGCAGCGCCACCGCCGACGACCTCGCGGCGCAGCTCGCGTTTCTCTTGGCGGGTCGCGACAAGCTGACGCAGACGCACACGGCGATCCTCAAGCTACGCACGATCCGCGAACAAGTCGGCAGCGTCGGCAAGAAGGCCGACGGCGACGCGCTCAAGGAGTTGCGCGAACTCGGCGACAAGATCAAGAAAGACGCCACCGCCATCGAGGAGGCGCTCTACCAGACGAAGAACAAGAGCAGCCAGGATCCGCTCAACTTCCCGATCCGCCTCAACGACAAGCTCGCCAACCTGCTGAGCGCCGTCGCCACCGGCGACAACCGCCCCACCGAGCAAGCGCACACCGTGCAGACCGCGCTCGTGCAAGCGATCGACACCGAACTCGGCAAGCTGCAGACGCTGGAGTCAGAAGACCTCGGCAAGCTCAATCGCCTCGCCGCCGAGGCGGGCTTGCCGCACGTGGTGCTCGACGCGAAGTGACCTTGCCGTAGCGCCGTAGCGTCAGTCGGCGCGGATCTCCGCCTGCGCCAACAACCCGCCGACCACCTTGGTGACGAACTCGGGCCCCAGGTCGGCCGCCTGACTGACCAACACCGGCGCCCCCTCGGCCGCGAGCGGCGGCTCGAAGTGTCGCTTGCACTCGGCATACACCGCCACGCCCGCATCCGACTCGCTTCGGCCCTTTGCCTCACGCTGCAGCAGCCGCTGCACGACGACGGTCTCGGGTGGGTCGAGGTGCAAGACCACGACCGGCACCCGGCGCGCGCGGGCCATCGCCAAGAACGGCGCGCGTTGCTTCGCCGTACGAAAGCCCGCGTCGACCACGACGCTGCGGCCCTTGGCAAGCACCGCCTCGGTATCGGCGAGCAACGCGGCATACGTCGCCTCAGTGTGTTGCGCGTCGTAGATGCCGGTGGCGAACGCCCCCTGGTGATGCTCGCGCAAGGGCACCGCAGCTTGCTGCTTGCGCTTGCTGTCGCTGTTGCACACGGTGCAGTCGAACACGGTGCTGAACTGCGCGCTGGCGTGGCTCTTGCCCGTACCCGGCAGACCACACAACAAGATCACCGACGGCGGCACTGCGTAGCCGGCCGCCAGGTTGAAGTAACTCATCGCCAGCAGGCGGGCCGCGTCGCGCGCCGGGCCCCGCATCTGCGTGGCCCGCAACGCGGTGACCTTGCCGCGCACGAAGGCGCGGTAGCTCTTGTAGAAATCGACGATCCCGATCAACTCGGCGTCGCCGCTGCGGGCGATGTACTCGCGCAGCAAGTAGTCGGAGAACCCGCGATAGCCGCGGTGATCGAGGTCCATCAGCAGGAACGCAAGGTCGGCAGCGACATCACAACAACGGAACCGCGCGCTGAACTCGATGCGGTCGTAGATCACCAGCCCACCCAGCGCCGGCGCGCGGTAGCAGATGTTGCCCGCGTGCAGATCGCCGTGTCCGTCGCGGATCCGTCCCCGCTGCACGCGCTGCTCGAAGAGTTCGGCACGCTCGTGCAGGAAGTTCAGCGCCCACGCCTCCAACAGATCGTGCACGTCGCGGTCGAGCGCGTGCAGCGAGCCCGACACAAGGAAGCGATCGGTCTCGGCGAAGTTCTCCTGCACGAGGGCGCGCACCGCGGCGAGGTCGCCGTGCGCGTCGACCCCTTCCCCGGTAAGGGCGTCGGCATGAAAGCGCGCGAGAGTCTGCGCCAACTGCACGAGCATCTCGTTGTCGATGTGGCCGCGGTCGAGCAACGCGTCGAGCATGTCGGCCGCGGGCAGACGTTCCATCTCGACCGCCCAGTCGACCAGCTCGCCGCTGCCGCCGACGTGCAGGCCTGTGGTGCCACGACGGATCGGCACGACCTCGCGGTACACGCCCGGCGCCAGCGCGGCATTGAGGCGCACCTCCTCGCGGCAGAAGTGCTCGCGTCGCGCCAGCGTGCTGAAGTCGAGGAACGCCAGCTGCACCGGCTTCTTGACCTTGTAGGCGCGGCTGCCGGCGAGGAACACAGCCGAGATGTGGGTCTCGATGACGTCGACCTTGGCGGGCTTGGTGGCGTACGCGGCGGGATTTGCCAGCGCAGTCAAGATGGCGGCGAATGGGGTGTCGGTCGGAGTCACCCTCTGGAAACACCGGTGCAGGCCATCTTGTTTCGCATCCGAACGGTCCAGAGTGTCGGCTCGAGCGCATAGGATGCAAGCGCGCCGCGCGCATCATGACCACCTCACTCGAACTCGCCACCTTTGGCGCCGGCTGCTTCTGGTGCGTCGAAGCCGTTCTCGAACAACTCCCTGGCGTGCTCGACGTCACGTCGGGCTACATGGGCGGCACCGTCGACAACCCCACCTACAAGCAAATCTGCGGCGGCGACACCGGACACGCCGAGGTGGTGCAGGTGAAGTTCGACCCGAGCAAGATCAGCTACGACGCGCTGCTCGACTGGTTCTTCAAGCTGCACGACCCGACCACGCTCAATCGTCAAGGCGGCGACGAGGGCACGCAGTATCGCTCGGTGATCTTCTGGCACAGCGAGGCGCAGCGCGCCGCCGCCGAGCAGAAGAAGACGGCTCTCGACGCCGCGGGCAAGTTCCGCAACAAGGTCGTCACCGAGATCGCCAAGGCCGACACCTACTACTCCGCCGAGGCCTACCACCAGGACTACTACCGGCAGAACAAGAGCAAGAACCCGTACTGCAGCGTGGTGATCACCCCCAAGCTCGACAAGCTCGGCCTGCAGAAGTAGCGCATGCCGCCGCTGCACGTTGCGGTCTCGGTGCTCGCTGGCGTGACCGGCGGCCCAGCCACCTACGGTCGCCGCCTGATCGCGGCGTTGAGCAAGTTGCCAGAGCCGCTGCGCATCAGCGTGCTCACCGACCGGCCGGCGCTGTTCGAGGGCATCGCCGCCGAGGTGCTCGACGTGCCGATGCGCGGCGGCCTCGATCGCCTGCGCTGGCAACACCTCGCCGTGCCCAAGGCACTGCGCCGGCTGCGACCCGACGTGTATCACGACACCAAGAACGCGCTCCCCGCCCGGCTGTCGTTGCCGAGCGTGGTCACCGTGCACGACCTCGCCTACCACACGGTGCCGCGCACCTTCGGCACGTTCTCGCGCCTGTTCCTGCGCCGCGCCACCGCCGACGCCGCGCGCCGCGCCAGCGTGCTCGTGGTGCCCTCGCGCGCCACCGCCGACGACATCGCGCGGTTCTATCCTGCGGCGGCACCCAAGGTGGCGGTCGTGCCACACGGCATCGACAAGGCGACGCTCGTCACCGCCGAGCAGCTCGCCGCGGTCCGCGCGCGCCTGCGTTTGCCAGCGCGCTACGTGTTGCACGTCGGCACCGTGCAAGCGCGCAAGAACGTCGACCTGCTGGTGCAGGCCGTGCGATTGCTGCGTGCGCAGGGCCTGCCGCATCGCGTCGTGCTGGTGGGCAGACAAGGCTGGCTCGCGCGCACCGCGCTCGCCGAGATCCGTCGCGATGACACCTCGCTGTGGCTCGGCCCCATCGACAGCCGTGACCTCGCCGCGATCTACGCCGGCGCCGAGGCGTTCGTGTCGCCGTCGGCGTACGAGGGCTTCGGCTTCAGCGTCGGCGACGCGCTCGCCGCCGGCGTGCCCACCGTGATCAGCGACTGCAGCGCGCTGCCCGAAGTGTGCGGCGACGCCGCCGTGCGACTATCGGCGCTGAGCGCCGCGGCAATCGCCGCCGCCCTCGGGCCGTTGCTGCGTGACCCCCACGAACGCGCCCGCCTGGCCGCCGCTGGCCGCGCCCGCGCCGCGACCTTCACCTGGCAAGCGGCGGCCGAAGGCCATCGCGCGGCTTATGTGCGCGCAGCCTCAGGGCGCGGCAACTGACTTCGCCTCCGCGCGGTACGTGACGAGCGGCATCAGAAGGCGTCCAGAACGCGTGGCAGCGGCGGCCCAGGGTTTCTCGAGTTCCGATGACGGATTCGTCGGCCCTGAAACGCTAACTCGAGAGCCGGCCTTTCTGGCGCCCCGCGTGGCGCCCCGGCGTTCGGCACGTCACCTCGATCCCCGCAAATCAGAAGGAGCTACTCATGCACCCCTGCGTCACCCTCGCGATCCGACCTTCGACCGCTCGCCGCGCCGGCTCGACCGCCGCTGCGCTGCTCGCGTTCGCCTTCCCGGTCATTGCGCAGTCCCCGGCCCGGGCTCCCGACAACCTCGTGAGCTGGTGGAAGGCCGAAGGCAATGTCCTCGATTCCTTCGGGGCGAACAACGGCACGTTCGCGGGCCTGCCCGCGTTCACCGCCGGCAAGGTCAATCAGGCGTTCGTGTTCGACAGCAATGACGATCGCGCCTCGATTCCGCACCAGGCGGGCCTCAACCCCGGGGCCAGCGGGTTCACGGTCGAGTTCTGGATCAAGTCGTCGCCTAGCCAGTCGGGCGAGTACGCGCCCATCGACAAGTCGCACGGGTTCGTCGACAACACAGGTTGGGCGATCCAGGGCGCTGGCGGTGGTCTTGGGTGCAGCATCAACGTCAATGGAGGCTGGGTCGGCGTGGGGACAGCGAGCCCGTTCATGCTGGACTTCAACTGGCATCACATTGCGTGCGTCATCGATACACCCAACGGGCGTATGCGCATGTACATCGACGCCGCCTTGCTGCCCGGGCAAACGGTCGCGAATGCATCGATCAGCAACAACACACGGCCACTGCTGTTCGGTTACGCGTCCGGGGGAGGAACACCGACACGTTTCTTCCGCGGCTCGCTCGACGAGGTCACGATCTACGATCGGGCGCTCTGCACCGACGAGGTGCGTTCGATCTACCTCGCCAGCGCTGCCGGCAAAGTGATCGCCCCACCACCGCCGCCGCCGCCGCCAACCCAGCTTGCCCCCGGAGCCACGAGTTGGTGGAAGGGCGAAAGCAACGCTTTCGACACGCTAGGGACCAATCATGGGGCGCTGACGGGCACACCCGGATTCGCCAGCGCCTATGTCAATCAGGGCTTCGTGTTCGACAGCAATGACGACCGTGTGTCGATTCCGCATGCTGCGAACCTGAACCCTGGCGCGAACGGCTTCTCGGTCGAGTTCTGGGTGAAGGGGTCGCCGATTCAGCCGGGCGGAATCTACACCGTGATCGACAAGTCGCACGGCTTCGTCGACAGCACCGGTTGGACGCTCCAGGGACTCGATGGAAGCCTGCAGTTCATCATCGGTGCGCCTGGTGCCCCCAACGCTGATCCCTCCGGCTTCGTCGGGTCCGGCAGTGGAGCCAACCGCTTTCTCTTGGACTACTGTTGGCATCACATGGTCGGCACCTATGACCCAGCCGACCGGAAGGTTCGCCAGTACGTCGATTGTGTGCTGGAACCCTACCAGCCGTCGATTGCGCCTGCCACGATCGCCAACAACACGAGGTTGCTGCTCTTCGGCTACGCGTCCGGCGGCGGCTCGCCGACCCGCTTCTTCCGCGGTTCGCTCGACGAGGTCACGATCTACGATCGCCCGCTCACGTTGGCAGAGGTCGAAGCACTCTGCCATGCCGGCCGAGCCGGCAAGGTTCAGATCCCAAACACGGTCCCCATCGTCGTGATCACCTCGCCGGCGGACGGCGCCGTGGTCGGTTCCCCGAGCGTCGGCGTCACTGGTACGATCTCCGACGTCAATGCCACGACGGTCACTTCGATTCCATCGGGAGTGAGCGCTTCGCTTCCCGGCGGCGGCGGCAACGTCAGCGGCACGGTCACCTTGGTCGGCGCCGACGGGCTGCACTCGATCGCGCTCTCCGCGACGAACCTCGCCAACAACACGGCCGGTACGTCGATCTCGGTCATCCTCGACACGACGCCCCCGGGCGTGATCATCACCGCGCCACTCGAAGGCGCGATCCTCGGTGACCCTTCGCTCACCGTGAACGTGTCCGTCGCGGACCTCACGGCGACGAGCCTCGACATCGGGGGCAGCGCTGCCGCACTGCCCGCGGGCGGTGGCGGTTCGTCGGCCATGCTCACGCTCGTCGAAGGCGCCAACACGATCGCCGTGCAGGTCATCGACGCTGCCGGCAACACGACGACCGTCGAACGCCACGTCACGCTCGACCTGTCGGCGCCGATCGTCAGCATCGACTCGCCGGCCGACGGCGCATGCTTCGGACCTGGTGGCGCAACGGTTCCCGTGACCGCCACGGTCGACGACCTGACGGCCACCTCGGTGACTTCGGTGCCCACCGGCGTCGCCACCGCGCTGCCAGCGGGTGGCGGGATCGCCAGCGGCGTCGTCAGTCTCGCTGAGGGCAACAACACGATCACGGTGTCCGCGACCGACGCGACCGCGCGCACCGGCAGCAACTCGATCACCGTCGTGCTCGACACCACGGCCCCGAGCGTGAGCCTGGTTGCACCCGCCAATGGCGCCATCGTGCGGGGCACCATCGACCTGCAGGCAGCCGCGAATGACGCGCTGCCGGGCTCCGGCGTCGCGTCCTTGGTCTTCGCCGTGGATGGCAATCCGTTCGGATCGCCCACCCCCGCCCCGTACGAGGCGATGCTCGACACCACGACGCTCAGTGACGGCTCGCACATAGTCACGGCCACCGCCACCGACGGCAAGGACAACACGAACGTCGCGATCGCGATGATCCATGTCGACAACACGGCGCCGACCGTCGCCTTCGTGGTGCCCGCCAACAACGCGCTGGTCGCCGGGACCTTCGTCTTGCAGGCCAACGTCGCCGACAACGGCACCGGCGTGAGCTCGGTTGTGATGCTCGCTGGTGGCGTAGCGCCGACGATTGACGGCTCGACCACGTACGCGGTGCCGGTCGCGAGCGACACGCGCGCTGCCAGCGAAAACAGCACGCGTTGGCTCGATGGGCCACTCGCCCTCGAAGTCCGCGTCGTCGATGCCGCCGGCAACGAGGCCAGCTCGATGATCACGGTGAACAT
The DNA here is from genome assembly GCA_031423015.1 of Planctomycetota bacterium. Lineage (GTDB taxonomy): Bacteria > Planctomycetota > UBA1135 > UBA1135 > UBA2386 > DATGPD01. The sequence continues at coordinate 23,608 of JANPER010000194.1, forward strand.
CGACAACACGGCGCCCGACAAGAGCCTGATCTCGCCGGTCGACCAGAGCGTGGTCAGCGGCGTGATCACGATCCACGCCGCCGCGCAGGACCCGAACCTGGCCGAGATCAGGATCCTGGTCGACAACCAGCTCGTGGCGACTTCGGCCACTTCGCCGTTGATCACCACGTTCGACACCGCGACCGATCTCGACGGGGTCATGGAGATCACGGTCGTCGTCGTCGACTCGTTGAACAACCAATCGACGTGCACGGCGCACGTCTTCCGCAGCAACCTGACCTTCGACTTCAAGCCGGAGTCGTTGAACCTGCGCGCTCGCGGGCAAGGCGTGGTGACGGCGCACGTCGAGAGCCACAGCCTCGCGCAGATGCTGCCGCTGGTGGCGCACGTCGTCACCCTGCGCGTGCCGGGCGGCAACCCGGTGCTCGCCATCGGCGGCGGCGCGATTGGCGACGGCGACCGCGATGGCATCCCCGACACGACGATCCGGTTCGACCGCACGGCGTTGCTCGCGGCGATCAACGCCGGCATCGCCGCCAACCTGATCCCGGCCGCCGGGCCGATCCCGATCAGGCTGTTCGTCGACGGCAACGAAGTCGGTGCTGACACGGCGCGGCCGGCCGGGAACTGAGGCGGCATGCGGCGCTTGCGGAACGCACTGACCCTTGCCGGGACCGCAGGCCTGCTCGGCCTCGCGGTCCTGGCGACGCCGGAGTGCGTGCCTTTGGCGACGGCCGGACTCGCCGTCGAGGCCGGCGCCGCAGTGGAGGCCGGCGCCGAACACGAGGTCGCAGCCCCGCCGGCGCCACCACAGCGTTCGCTCGCCGTCCCGCACTTCGATCTCGCGAGTCAGCGCGACGTGCACCAAGTGCTCGCCTTCATGCGCAAGGCCGCTGCCGCAGACACCCCCGTGCTGCGCCAACTCGCGCTGCAAGACCCGAATGCTCTCATCGCCGGCAGCGCCCTGAAGAGGCTTGCCGAGCTTGGTGCAGTCGTCGGCGATGGCGACCTGCTCGGCCTGGTTCACGACTCACGTTTGCGCGTCCGCCAGGCCGCCGTCGTCGCCGTCGGTCGCGCGCGCGATGTCGGCGCAGTGGCTACGCTCGCGAGCCTGCTCGCGACGGCAGACGCCACGCTGCGGCCGCTCGTCCTTCAGGCTCTGGGCAACATCGGCGACGAGCCGGCGCACGCCGCCCTTCGCGCTGTGCTCAGCGACCCTCGTGCGAGCCCGACGGATCGCGCCTTCGCGCGCGCCGGTCGCGTGCAAGTGGCGACGCGTTGATCGGCTGCCGTACCGAGAGTCTGTCGCCGCCAACCACTCTGTCGAGACAACGTCCCGGCGCGGGATCTCCTCGAACGACCGCCAAGGAGCCGTGTCACGGCGCGCCGAGGCTCGCATCGGCACCCGTGCTGCCAGGCCGGATAACACCTCACGCGCAACCTGCCGATACCGCCCGCAGTCAGCCATGCGTCAACTCACACACACGGGTCCGCAGCAGCCGCACGAGCGAGGTGCGATGCTGGTCGAGTTGGTCTTCGCCACCGCGGTCGCGCTCGTCGTCGGCGGCGCCGTCGTCACCACGACCGTGCGCCAGAGCGCGCACCGGGCGGTCAATCTGGAGACCACCCTGGCTACCAACGCGATCACCGACGTGTTCGCGCGCGTACGCGCGGCCCCGTTCGCCGACCTGCCGAGCCTCGACGGTACTGGCTTCGACGTACCGAGCCACGGCGGGCATCCCGCGGGTCTCACGCCACTTCCCGGCGATCCGGACGGTCTGCCAGGCCAGATCGAGGTCGTCGTCGACACGAGCGCAGGCACGGCGGTGCTCTACCGCGTCACACTGAGGGTCAACTGGATCGGGGCCGCGGGAAGACGACGCGAGGTTGTCGTCGGCTTGGTCGGGGAGCGCCGGTCATGAGAGCAATCGACACACGCGCAGATCAGGCGGGCTTCACGCTGATCGAGTCGACGCTGGCCCTGGTGTTCCTGCTGCCCGTGCTGCTCGGTGCGGTGCAGTTGACCCGAATCATCGGTCGCACGGTCGACACGAATGCCACGTCGACGCAGACGCAGGCCAACCTGCAGCGCACGCTACGCACCATCACCGAGTTCGTGCAGACCACCAAGATGTCGACGCTGCGCATGCAGGCGGTAGCGTCGGATGTCAATTCCGGTGCGGCAACGTTCGTTGGCGAGTGGATCGACCCGACCGACTTGGTCTGGCGGCCCGGAATCCAGTTCTTGTCCGCTTCTGGCCTGCTGTCGATGAACGCGCGCCTCAACACCTCGACACGACGCGTGGTCTTCAACCTGGAGATCTCGGAGAGCGCGAACCTCATCGACGACGACGGTGACGGCTTGGTCGACGAGGGACAGATCACGCTCCTGCACGAGGGCAACGAGGTGGCCGTCGTGAACAACGTCGAATTCTGCAGCTTCATGCTGGAGGGCCGCGTGTTGCACACACGCGTCGGCATCGCCCGGCGGGCCGGCGATCGCCGCATCGATCGCGCCGTCCTGGAACGATCCATCTACCTGCGGAACAACTGAGGAGGCAACACCATGCTCGCAAGACTCCATCACTGCTTGGCGCCGGCCACCGACCGTCAGAGCACGGCCAGCCCGGACTCCGGATTCGCACTCGTCTTGGTACTCGCGACGCTGATCCCGGCGCTGCTGCTGGTCGCGGCCTTCGGCTCGGTGCTGTCTTCCCGAACCGATGAGCTGGCGCAAGAGCGCGGGCGGGAGAAGGCGCTGCACGCCGCCGAATCGGGCATCGACTTCGCCATCTTCCGCGGGCGGCGTGGACTGCTACACGACCTCGACGTGTATCAAGCCAACCTCGCGCCGGACACCTCGTATCGCGTCGAGGCGACGCACCTGCTGATCGACGGCGCCGACAACGATGGCGATGGCACGCCTGACGACGCAGACGAAGACGTGTTCCAGGTCGTGGTGACCGGCACACACCTCGCGCACAAGCGGCGGCTCGCCGCGTACCTCGGACCCGTCCCGCTGTTCCCTGACATCCGCACCGCCATGGCCATCGCGAACCCAGCGATCGACCTGCGCTTTGCCGGGTCGTCCCGACTCAACGGCAACGACGCCGCCGGTAGCCTCGACGTGCCGGCGCTGGCGATCTTCCAGCCTGGCACGGTCGCGCAGCTGTCGGCGACCCTGTCGGGATCGGAAGGAAACCGACTGGACGGCCCCGGCGGCCCACCCAGCATGGGCACTGTGCCATTCATCGATCTGAACGACATCGTCAACATCGTGCAGAACGTCGCCGACATCGTGCTCACGAGCAACCAGTACTCGGGGCTGCAGTTCGGCAATGCCGCGACGAGCGACCCACGCATCACGTACCGCGCGGGCAACGTGCGCATCATCGGCAACAGCCGAGGCGCCGGCGTCTTGGTGGTGACCGGCGACCTGCAGGTGAGCGGCGACTTCGAGTTCGACGGTCTGATCATCGTGCTCGGCAACATCGACAACAGCAGCGGTTCGGTGCGTATCCGTGGCGCCATCGTGCAGGGACCGACCGCGAGCTACGTCGACCTGCGCGGCAACTTCGACCTGCAATACTCGACGACCGCGCTCGACCTCGCCAACTCGAACACCGGCCTGTACGTCGCCTTCAACGGGTGGCAGGAGCTACGGCGGTGACAGCCGAAGCCAGCAAGCAAGGTCGGGCCCCACGCGATCAAGTCTTCTGGGCGCGATTGGGCCTCGTGACCAGCATGTTCTTCGCCGTGGGATTCTCTCTGACATGCTTGTTCACCAACCCGAAGGTCGTGCTGCTGCGTTGGCCTGGCCCGCCGGCGCGCGCGCAGCAGATCGTGCGATCGACGGCAACGGAGTTGGCGCGGGCGTGGCACCCAGAGGATCGCGCCCGCGTCATCGAGCGGTTGCAGGCCGCCGAGGACCAAGACGAGCTGCGACAAGCGCTCGGTGAAGCGCTACGCACCTCCGACCCCAAACTGAAGAAGGCGCTGGTCGACTGCGCTGGCGCGCTGAACGCGCACGAGATCCGCAACGACATCGTGGCGATCGCGACCGAGGGCGTCGGGCCTTCGCAGATCGCGGCGATCGGCGTCGCGCACAAGATGCGCCGGTGGCGGGGTGACGAGGCGGCCGAATTGATGGCCAACGGCGACCGCAGCGTCCGGTTCGCGGTCCTCGATGCGATCGGCAAGGAAGGCGGTGAGCTGCCGGACAGTGTCCTGCTGCAATGCTTGATCAGCGACGATGCCCAGGAGCGCGACCTCGCGCGGCGGGCGGTCCCACGCGAACTCACCAAGGAGCTGCGCCGTGACTTGGCACACCTCGCCTCGCATGGGCCGCCGTCCCACGCCGCGCGGGCGTTGTGCGCGCTGGCGCAGTGTGCTGACGCTGTGACCCACGTCGAGCTGGCTTTCTCCTGCTTGCACGGCCGACCCAATGAAGTGCGCCGCGCCGCGCTGGAGTTCTTGTCGACAGTCGACGCTCCGCTACCGCGCACCGAGCAGATCTGGAGCGTGGTCATCGACGCTTCCGGCGACGAGAAGCTGCGCGTGTTTGCGCTGTACTGTCTCGAACGTCTCGGCAGCGTCGATCAGGAGGCCCTGGCGATGCAGGTGGTGATGATGTCGCCGCCTGAGCGTTTGGCCGCGGCGCGGTGCTTCGTGCGCGCCGGCAACGAGCAGGCGGTCGACATCCTGGTCGGCCTGGTCACGCGGGACGACGAGGCCTCGGTCGTCGAGTCGAGCCGACGCTTGCTTGCGTGGCTCACCGGGGCCCCGGTCGGTACGACGCCGGCGGAGTTCCGCGCGGCGTTCGATCGGTCAGGACGCCGCATGCGAACGCGCTACCTGCCCGAACTCGGACTCGCGCTCGACTGACCGCTGCGGACGCGCAACGTTCGCCGACATCGACGTGACTGCGACACGCGCACAACTGTTCGGCGGCCCGGTGGCGGACGCTCCGTGATGAGCATGTGATTCCTGGATCATTGCCGCGATCCAGGATGGCGTCTAGGATCCAGGAATGAGCATCGTTTCCAAGCTTACCGCCAAGAACCAGACCACGATTCCGAAGGTGGTCGTTGAAGCGCTGCAGATCAAGCCGTCGTCTTTGCTCGTCTACGAGATCGAACCTGACGGCCGGGTCCTGCTGACGGCGAAGTCCGCGACGTTCGCGGAGCTGGCCGGCAGCTTCGGCGAGACGAAGCGGAAGAAAGCGGCGACCCAGGCGGAGCTGGATGCGGCGGTACGCGCTGGCGCCTCCAAGCGCTTGCGGCGGGCTCGTTCATGATCGGCCTCGACACCAACCAGCTGGTCCGATACCTCACCCACGACGATGCGACGCAGTTTCGCGCGGTCATGAAGCTGCTGTGTCGGAAGGGTGCGTGGTTCTTTGTGCCGGACCTCGTTCTGGTGGAACTCGACTGGGTGCTGACCAGTGTCTACGACTGGACCAAGGTCCAGGTGGCCGACGCACTGACGAAGATCCTGACCGTGCACAACCTCGGGTTCGAGGACGAAGGCCGGCTCCGGGCTGCGCTGCGCGCAGTTCGGCGCGGTGCCGATCTAGCGGACGAGCTGATCGTGGCCAAGTGCCGTCAACACAGTTGCAGCGAGCTGGCCACGTTCGATACGACACTCGCTGGGCGACACATTGGATTCGCGATGCTACCGCGGGCGTAGAGGTCGCCAGAAAACTGGACCCTCAACGTCACGTCGCCGCCAGCAAGTGAGAATGGTCGCATGGCGTTCGACGCACGGCGCGGCCGCATGGTTTTCTTCGGCATGGACACGGCGACCTGGGAGTACTTCGTGCCGCTGTCTGCGACGCTCACACCGTTCGGTAACGGCTGTCCGGGTACGACCGGCATCCCGTCGTTGGCGGCCGCGCCCGGTAGTCTGCCCTGGCTCGGCCAGACCCTCGTCTGCCGGCTCACCAACTTGCCGAGTACGCCCACTGCGCTCCCGTTCGGCGTGCTCGGCGCGTCGCGCTCGTCCTGGCTGGGCATCGCGCTGCCGGTCGACCTAACCGTCCTGGGTGCGCCGGGGTGCTCGCTGCTGGTCAGCGCCGACCAAATCCTCGCGCTAGCGAACGTCAGCGGCACGGCGCAGTGGCAACTGCCGATTCCGAACCTCGCGGCGCTGCTCGGTGGCACGCTCTTCCAGCAGGCGTTGGTGGTCGACGCCGGGGCGAACGCGCTCGGCGCGTCGTTCTCCAACGCGACGATGGCGACCATCGGCGATCACTGAGCACCCTCGGCCTCCGCGCAGCACGCTGTTCGCCTTTCGGAGGGGATGCAGACGGATCCCGACCGCGCGCGCGTGGCGGTGCATGGAAGGAACAACGCTCTTGCTCATCGGTCCGGTCTCCGTCGTGACTCCGGGAAACAGGACCGTGGTAGTCGACTACCACGGTCTGCCGTTCTCCGGTGCCGCACGCTCGCAAGAGCGGTCGCGCAGAGTCGCGCGTCAGCAAGAGTTGGAATGGTCGGGGCGACAGGATTTGCCGGTGCCGCGGGGCGCCAGCCGCGCGGCTCCACGAATCCTCTCGCGCCGCCCAGCTCCCGCTACCGCGGGAGTTGGTCAGGGCGACACGATTTGGCGGTGCCGCGGGGCGCCAGCCGCGCGGCTCCACAAATCCTCTCGCGCCGCCCAACTCCCGCTACCGCGGGAGTTGGTCGGGGCGACAGGATTTGAACCTGCGACCTCTGCGTCCCGAATCCGACCGAGCGGCACCGGCGAAGCGCCGGAAAGATCATGAGCGCGCGAACTTACACGCTCCCTTCGTTGCACGCAAGACGTCACTTCGCGTCGTCCTAAGTCCTTTGTTTGCGTGGTAGGCGAGCCCGCACCGTGGTATGGCTACCACGCTTGGCGCTCCTGCGCCGCGCTACCCTTGGGACCTCGACGTGACGACGACAACCTAGTCCGGCTGGCCAATGGACAGTGGTGTGCCTTCGTGCTGATCGAGGGCAAGCGTTCAGAACATCCTGGCACACCACCACCGCGGCAGCCATCCTTCGCCGCACGATGAGGCACCCCATGAAACGCTTGCTCGCCGTCTCCATGCTGCTACTGCCGTCCTGCGCCACGATCATGTCTGGCGGCCCCGACATCGTCACGCTGACGAGCGAGCCGAGCGGCGCGAAAGTGACACGGAAGTCGGTGCACATCGGGACCACGCCATGCCAGATCGTGCTGCGCCGCGGCGAGGCATCGCCGCAGTTGTGGGACATGGAACTGGCGGGCTACCACAAGCAGCCCGTGAAGCTGACGCGCGAGGGCAACCCGTGGGTGTTGGGCAACCTGATCTTCGGCGGGTTGCTCGGAATCTTTGTCGACGCCGTAACGAGCAACACGTCGCGCTATCCGACCGCGCCCATTCATGTGCCGCTGATCCCCGAGGGGGATCTTGCGCAGGGCACCTACCTTCCGCACCGCGGCTTCGAGCAGCAGGTGAGGGCGGCGGAAGCCAAGGTCGACGCCGGGGGCTCGACCTTCTTCGCGGCGCCCGAGGGCGAGCCGCAGGCGCGGTGGACGACAGCTGCACGGTAGCTCACCCCACCACCAGCACCCCCACGCCGCACCCGCGATCGCCCGCGCCAACTACGCCATCGGCGGCGAGTGCTTCGCAGCCAACTGAATCCGCATCGTGCGGATGTGGTCGCGCAGTAGCTGGTCGATCTCGTCGCGGCCGCGCGCAGCAGTCAGGGAGGGCACGACCGTAGACGGCAACGCATCCAGAGCCGCGACGAACGACTCGACCACTGAGAGTAGATCGCGGTCGCGCTGCGCGCGTGGCATCAGATCGCCGCGCGTCTGCGCCAACCGATCCTCTGCGGCGAGCGCCTCGGCTTTCTCGCGCCGCGCGCGCCAGTAGGCGCGGTCGGTGTCGTCGTCCGCGCCGGCACGCTGCACTCGCCAAGCCTCGACCGCATCAAGGTCGAAGCCGCCATCGGGTCGGCGCGGCATGCCCTCCGCGACCCAACCGTGAATCGTGCTGCGCGCCACACTGAGTAGTGCGGCAAGGGATGTAGCGGTCGGGATGGTCTTGGTCTTGGTGCTCATGGTCTTGGCGTTGTTTTGGGAGATGCTGAAGAGGATTTCGTGGAGAGGCCCCGACCTTGGTAACCCCTATGAGAGAGTGCCGGAAAGGACCCATTGGGGGGTGGTGTAGGGACTGCCCCCGTGCCCCTGTCGCACGCGAGCGGGTGACCCCGCCTGGCAGCAGGGGGCGAGCGTGGCGCGCTCCTGGCGCATCCTGGCGATCGAAGACGCCTGTCCGTCACGTCGACGGCATCAAGTGCTGCACGATGCGTGCGCCCAGCTCGGTCGCGTGGTGTGCCGACTGGCTAGCGCGGTGCGCGAGGCGCAGCGGCATAGCCGCCGCGCGGATCTCATCGAAGGCGTCGAAGACGGCGTGCAAGAGTCTCTCGTGTGACTCGGTGGCCGGAAGGGTGGCGATCTCTACGCCGGCGCGGGCCAGCAGGTCAAGCGCCTGGAAGGTGGTGTCGATGGCGTGGTGTGTCATATGTCTCGTCTAGGTGGGCGGCCTCGCGCGCGGGCGCGGGTGTGCGTGGGGCGCCGCCCTCGATGTGCGTCTGCAATCCGGTCCACACGCCTGGCCAACCGTCGGAGCCTGCGCAACCGCTCGCACAACACGAACGCCCAGCCCGCGACGTCGTGCAGCTCGGCCTCGATCTCGGCGACCAGGTCGCGAGCGGGGCGCGCGAAGGATGCGTCGCCGTACTCGAGCGCACCGCGGCGCAGGCGTCGGCGAACTGCGGCGAAGAACCGGTCGACGGCCTTCTCGTCGAGCCTCGATGCACGGCGCGTCATGCCGCCCCCTGGTCGTGGTGCGGGTGCGCCACCGGCCCGGTCTCCACCAACGCGCGCACCCGGTGCAGGTCGTGGCCAGCGTGGTCGAGCGACCGAAGCCAACCAACCAGCCGGCTGTAGATCCCGCGCCGGTCGGCGTCGAGCACGTGCTGCCACAGCTGGTCAGCGAGCGCCAAGTCGCGAGCGTCGAGCACGCGGTCGAGCACCCGCCACAAGGTGGCGTCGATCTCGTCGCCAAGCCCAGTGCGCACCCGCACCAGCAACTCGCCCTCGCGGCAGCACGCGGCCAACTCGCCGGCGTGGTCGGCCGTGTCGGTCACCGTCGGCACGCTGGCACGGCGACGCAACTCGCCCTGGATCTCGTCTCGACGTCGACGCAGTTCTGCGAGCAGGTCCGCGGGTGGTGTCGGCTCGATGCGCACGCCACCGTCCGGGCGCAGGCGAAGCCGGTAGCCGCTGGCCGTGAGCCGAGCGATGAGTACGGCGGGGGCGGTCACAGGTCGGCGCCCCCCTCCGCATCGTCGATTCCTGCCAGAGAGGGGGTGTTGAGCCGTGACAACGTGACATCGCCTAGATCTAGGAGTCTGCGTCACGGGACGGCCCGGAAAGTCCGAAGAAGAGCCGGCGACTTGAGCCAGTGGTGACCGCTCGCGCGTAGGTGCAACATGGGCGCGTTCCGGAAATGCGACGATGTGAACCAGGGCCTGCTGCTGCCACCGTCGGTGAGAGACTGGTTGTCGCCGGGTCACCTGGCGTGGTTCATCAAGGACACTGTGGGTGAGCTGGACATCGATGTAGTAGCCGAGAAGTACCGAGTCTGCGGGAAGGGCGAGCTGGCGTATCCGCCGCGCGTGATGCTCCAGCTTCTGATCTACGGGTACTGCACCGGCACGTTCTCGTCGCGCAAGATCGCAGCGCAGATCGAAGACAGCGTTGCGTTTCGAGTGCTTGCTGAAGGCCAGAAGCCGAACCACCGCACGATCTGCCGCTTCCGCGAAGATCACCTCGATGCGTTCAAGAGCCTGTTCACGCAGGTCGTCCACGTGGCTCTGGAGGCTGGCCTGGTGAAGATGGGGCTGATCGCGATCGACGGCAGCAAGGTGAAAGCCGACGCAAGCAAGCACAAGGCGATGAGCTACGACCGCATGCTCGTCGAAGAGAAGCGGCTAAGTGAGGAGATCGCCAAGTTGACGGATGCCGCGAAGAACCAGGACGAACTCGACGACAAGGCGTTCGGGCCGGACTTCCGCGGCGACGAGCTGCCCAAGGAACTAAGCACCCGCGAAGAGCGACTCGCCAAGATCAAGGAAGCGAGGAAGCGCCTTGAGGAGCGCAAGGCTGCGGAAGCTGAGGCCAAGCAGGCGGCCGGAGCCAAAGCAAAGGCCGAAGCCGAATCCAAACCCAAGGCTGAGGCCAAGACGGAAGGGCCGAAGGTGGAGAAGGAAGCGCCGAAGGTGGAGAAAGCCGAGTCGACGACCGAGGCTCAAGCCTCGAAGTCGGACAAGGTGCTGCCCGCGCCGCGCGACCAAGAGAACTTCACCGACCCTGACAGTCGGATCATGCCGACCGGCGGCAAGTCCTTTGGCCAGTGCTACAACGGCCAGATCGCGGTCGATGCCGAGCAACAGATGGTCGTCGGAAACTCGGTGATCCAGTCAACGAACGACAACGGTCAGCTGATACCGATGGTCAACGCTGCTTGCGAGAACACGGGGTTGGTGCCAGCAAAGGTCGTCGCCGATGCCGGCTACAGAAACGAAGTCGAGCTGGCAGCGATGTCAAAGATGGGCGTCGACGCCTACGTGGCCCTCGGTCGTGAAGGCAAGGCCGCCGCCAAGCCAAGCGCGAACAAGCCGCATACAGTCGAGATGAGCGAGAAGCTGAACACCAAGGAAGGCCGCGCGACCTACAAGAAGCGCAAGAGCCTCGTTGAGCCCGTCTTCGGATGGTTGAAACATGTGCTCGGCTTCCGATCCTTCAGCCTTCGAGGCCTGCGCAAGGTGCAGGGAGAGTGGAACCTCGTGTGCTTGGCGCTGAATCTCCGCCGCATGGCGACGATGGAGGTCGCAAAGTGACCGAGCTTCGCGCCGAGAGACACCCAGAACGCCCATCGACGATCCCGAACCAACTTCAGTCCGGTACAACCAGTCTTTGAAGTCCCAACTCCCGACGCCGTCCGCTGGGCGTTAGCCCGCGCCGGCGCCTATTAGGACTTTCGGTCCGTTCCCGTGACGCAGACTCCTAGAGCGTCCTCGCCGTGTTACCTTCGTGCTTGCCATGCACTCCACGCCGTCCGATCCCCAGGATGCCACGGAGTTGATGCTCGCCGCCGCGCGTGGAGAGAAGCAGGCGGCCGACCGCTTGCTGCCTCTCGTGTACGACCAGCTCCGAAAGACCGCGCAACGCACTATCGCACGCGAGGCCGCTGGCCACACGCTCTCCGCGACGGCCCTCGTCCATGAGGCCTACCTGAATCTCGTCGGACCGCGCGAGGTGCCCTGGGCGAACCGCGCGCACTTCTATGCTGCGGCAGCGGAGGCAATGCGACGGATCCTCCTCGACCACGCCCGGAGTCTCGGCCGACGCGGCGGCAAGGCCCTGCGGCTCTCGGAAGTGGGCGACGTCGCCCAGCTCGCCGCGACGGGACCGGACGAGATCCTGTCCGTCGACGAGGCGATCGGACGTTTGGAGCGCGAGGATCCGCAGGCAGCCGCCTTGGTCCGGCTGCGATTCTACGCAGGTCTCAGCGTCGACGAAACGGCAGCGGCCCTCGCAATCTCGCCGCGTACGGCGGCGCGCTTGTGGGCCTACGCCCGTGCCGTCCTCTATCGGGACATCCATCCCGATCCGTGATGTGAACCATGCGAAGTGCCTCGAGAAGGACCGGCCCAGGCGCTACGTGACCGCGCACGAGATCGTTGGGCGGCTCGGCCGCGCTGTGCCTCGATGGGCTCGAGCTCGCTGACTCGGGCAGTCTCGCGGGAATCCTGGCAGTTCACGAGGCGATCGGACGCTTGAAGCGCAGACCTGAGTGTCCGGAGCCACCTAAGCCGCCGTGCCGCGCATGACGCGGATCGCGACGGGTTGCCTCGCGTCGAGTCGCTCGTGTCCAAAGGAGCCTTCATGCCCACATCATCGTTTCTCGCCTCCCTTCTGCCCCTGGTCCGAACCCGCAATCTGCAGCCGTCTGCATCACTTGGCACGCGCTGCATCCAAGGCATTGCGCTCGGGGCCCTATTGGTCGTCGCGCTCCCGGCGCAAACGAACTGGGCGCAACGCGCGCCGGCTACGAGCCCGAGCGCGCGGTTCGACCATTCGATGGTCTATGACGCCACCCGCCGGCGCGTCGTGCTCTTCGGCGGTGGCGATGCCCAAACCTGGGAATGGGACGGCACCAACTGGAGCCAGCGCACGCCGGTCACCAACCCGAGCGCGGGATTGGGATCGATCGGCGGATCGTCCGCTATGGCCTACGACAGCGTCCGCCAGCGGGTCGTGCTGTTCGGCGACAGCGGTACCGCCTCGGAAACCTGGGAGTGGGACGGCACGAACTGGACGAGGCGTACGCCGACCACCAGTCCGAGCCGGCGGACGCAACACGAATTGGTCTATGACGCCACCCGCCAGCGCGTCGTGCTCTTCGGCGGATACATCTCCTCGACAGCCACAGTCCTCGGCGACACCTGGGAGTGGGACGGCACGAACTGGACCCAGCGTGCCCCGGCCGCTAGCCCGAGCGTGCGCATCGAGCACGCGATGGCCTATGACTCCGTCCGCCAGCGGGTCGTGTTGTTCGGCGGAGCCAACAACTATCCTAATGCCCTCGCCGGCACCTGGGAGTGGGACGGCACCAACTGGACGCAGCGCTCGCCGGCTACCAGCCCGAGCGCCCGTTGGGGCCACACGCTCGTCTATGACAGTGCGCGCCAGCGAATCGTGCTGTTTGCTGGGGACAACGGCGGCGTCAGTCCATTTGCGGACACCTGGGAGTTCGACGGCACCAACTGGACCCAGCGGACGACTGCCGCCAGCCCGAGCGCCCGCTCGAACCAAGCGGCGGCCTACGACTCCGCCCGCCAGCGGGTCGTGCTGTTCGGGGGACTGACCCCCGGCCCGATCGTCTCGGACACCTGGGAGTACTCGCCCAACAACCCCGCGGCCTACACGCCCTATGGTGCCGGCTGCCCGACGACCTCCGGCACGCCTTCGCTCGGCTCCAACCAGGGCTCGCTGCCCTGGATCGGTGAGACTTTCAGCGCGCGGCTCACGAACCTGGGCGCGAGCCCGACCCTCAATCTGCCCTTCCTGTTGCTCGGCGATTCGAACACGATGTATGGCGCGCTGCCGCTGCCGTACGACCTGAGCATCATCGGCATGACGGGCTGCTCGCTG
>JANPER010000195.1:0-28179 GCA_031423015.1 Planctomycetota bacterium
GCCCGAGTTCTTGAACCGCGTCGACGAGATCGTGCTGTTCAAGCCGCTGCAACTCGGCGAGATCAAGCGCATCGTGGTCTTGCTGATGGCCCAGTTGCGCAAGCGCCTAGCGGACCGTCGCATCGATCTGACGCTCACCGATGCCGCCGCCGAGCACGTGGCCAAGCAGGGTTACGACCCGGTCTACGGCGCGCGGCCGCTGAAGCGCTTCTTGCAGCGTGAGCTGGAGACCAAGCTTGGGCGGAAGCTAATCGCGGGCGAGATCGTGGATGGCGCGCGCGTGGTGGTGGACCTGGAAGGCGACGCGCTGGTGTTCCGGGTCGAGGCGCCGGTGGTGGCGGAGGTGTGAGGCACAGCGGCGCCGCGCCGAGCGATTGCCCCGTAGGTTCAGCAGGCTGGCAGCTAGCCCGGGCCCCCCGACCACCTCTTCCGCCACACGCCAGGATCACGGTGCAGGTGCAGGACGGCGTGTACGACGACGCGGTTCGGCTCGATTGAGAAGTAGATGCCGTACGGAAAGCGATGCAGGAGTCCGCGCCGGTATCCGGCGACGACCTCCGGGAACTGTCGCGGCGTCTCACGGATGCGTCTGAAGAGTCCATCCGCCGCACCGATGAACGTGGTTCCTAGACCGTGACGCTGCTCTTCGTACCAGGCGAAGACCGCAGCGAGGTCGACCTCCGCAGCTGGCGTGAGGCACAGTGACGTGGTCACTTGTCGCGATCACGACGCAGGACGCGCTCGCGCACCTCCTCCCACGTGCTGACCCCGTCCGGCGCGATCTTGTAACTAGCCTCTCTCCTGCGCAGTTCCTCGACGTGCCATTCAGGCACGGGCACTCGATCCGGGCGTGCGGCGATGCGATCCCAAAGCGTCTGGACGTAGTCGATCTGCTCCTCGACCGGCAGTTGGTCGAAGCCATGAGGTGGTGTTCGGACCGGATCAACCATGACCAAGAGTCTACCAACGCGGTGGCCGACCGCATTCGCCCGTGGGCGACGCGACGACGTGCTGGTGTTCTGGGTCGAGGCGCTGGCGGCTTGCGGGGTGTGAACTGGTGGCACTCCCCGCCAATGGCGAGAGTCAACCGCCCGTGTCGAGAGGACCTGCCTGACGACAGCGAGTTGGCGCTGTAATCGATTGACCGACGGCACGGACGCGGCGTTTCATCCCGGCCGCGACGCTCTCTGCCATCAGCATGCAGCGATCGCGGTGCATACGGCGACAGCCCGGGGGATCAGTGCGGCAACGCGTGCGGGCCACGGGTCGACTTCCGTTCCGAGCGCAAGTGCGCAACTGTTGACGGATGCAGTGTCAACCTCCGCGAGCCGGACCGGACGGCCGCGATGCTCAAGGCCGCGGCGCAGTCGTCGTCAACGACGCGGACGAGAGCGTGCGCAGGGCAGGCGCTGCTCGGGATCTGGCGCCGGGGCCACGACCCCCAGGTGCGCGCCAGCCTGGCGCGCCGCGCGACCGAGGATTCGTCCTCGGACCTGTGCGGCCTCTTGCGCGCAGTTGTTGGCAGGATGACGCGCCGCGCTATCCGGAGCCCCTGATCTCGCCCTACTCTGCTCGTCGCGACTGCCGTGCCGCTTCGAGATCGATCCGCACCCGGTGCCCGTGTTGCTCCAGCAGGTACACCAGGTTCGTTCCGTCGATCAGCGTCATCGGCTTGTCCTGGGCAAACGCTCTCGAGTCCCGGCCGTAGTGGGAAGTCGTCACCAGGATCCCTTTCGAGGCACCTTCGTTGATCATCGTCCCATAGAGATCGCGCACCGCGGATACCGGTACCACGTTTGTGTAGCGCTTGGCCTGGATCACGAACTTGCCTCCGCGGATCGGGTCCGGATCGAATGCCACCGCGTCCACTCCCGCATCCCGGCTGCTCCGTGTGACCTTGACCTCGGCTCCGTCCGTCGAAAAAAGCTTCGAGAAGAGCTCCCGCACCAGATGCTCGAAGTCCTCCCATGGGATCTCGGCCAAGTTTGTCGTGCTGTTCACGTCCGCGAGAACCGCGCGGGCTTCGATGAACCGCTTGTCTTCGCGGTTGAGCTGGAGGATCGGCTTCACCGGAGCGACTTCGGAGAGAGGGCCTGCCACCAGGCCCTTGAGCGCTTTGACACACTTGTCCGCGTCCACGCGCTCCAGGTTCAACTTCTCGAACTCGACCCTCGAACTAGCCAGCGAGATCACGCACGAGGTCTGATCGTGTCCGGTGGCGGGATCGAGACGGGTCACCCATCCGTTCACAACGACCGCCTCCACCTGAGGGGTGTCTACCGACTCGAAGACCTCGTGTGCTGTGCGCAGAATGCACTGTTTGACGGACCCGTCGTAGAGTTCCTCGTGCTCCTTCTTCTTCATCGAGACAAGCTTCCGCTGCTGGGTCGTCGGGTCCAACTTCACGGCCACGGTGTCCGGGATCGCCTCAGGTGATGGAACGCTCACGTCGACCACCACGGTTTTCGAGGAGGACTCGTACCCGACCCGATACTCGCGCGAGAAGCACTCCGGGTAGACCGAGCGCTCGAAGACCGTCCTCACATACTCCTCGACGCTCTCCGACTCCCCGGCCTCGAACGCGGCTCGGAACTTCTGCAGCGCCTCGTTGTGCTCCTTCTGACGAGCCAGGAACCGATCACGTTGGACTCCATGCTCCTGCCTTCTGCGCTGGTCATCTTGCCGGTAGGTGCGCTCGGCGGCTGCTCTGCTGGCCGCCCACGCCGCGCTCGCTCTCTCCCATTCGCGAACCTCGTTCGCCCACAGCCAGGGCAAGAGCCAGTGCCAGAGCTTCCTTTCGGGCCTCCGTGGCGCGGCATCGAAGCGGAATGACGCTGGCTGCTGGTAGGCCGGGAACTCGGAACGATCCATCATGCCGGTCCAGTCCAGGCGGTCATCGACAGCGAGCGTCGCCGCTAGGATCGTCCGCAAGCTCTCTACTCGTTCACCCGCGTCCTCGGTCTCCTCGTTGGCCTGCGCCTTGGCATCGTCCTTGGCGCGGCCGATCCGGCGCCGGATCTCTTGCTCGGCCCACTTCTTCAACTGCTCTTCGGCCTTCTGCCTGACTTCCGTGAGACTCTTGCCCTTCACCACCCGGGACGAACCCAGAAAGCCGTTCTCGATCGCTGCCTCAAAGATCGGAGCCGATCGAGGTCTACCCGTGGGGGTGTACCGATCCAATTGTGGGTGGACGGTCGTTCCCTGGACCCTCCCGTACACCTCTTCGCGAATCTCTGCTTCGTCGATCATTGTTGCCGTTGGTTCACGGTCGTGACTGCCGTGCCCTCATAGCTTGTTTCGGCCGCGCGCGGTGCTCGCCTGAGGAAGTCCGGGGTCCCGGCGGACCGAGCGAATGCGACGACCAAGACTCAGCAGTCGTGGAGAAGCGGGGTACGGTTACCCGCCAATCTGCCGCGTGCGCGTCGGGCTTGTTCATGGTCGCGGCGTCCTATCGAGCGTTCGCGACCAGATGCAGTTGGCAGACCGCCGCGGCCGATGAAAGGCCAGAGCCCAACGGGGCGCGGAAGGGGTGCGATCATGGTTCTGCTGGCGTGCTACGAGTGCAGCAACGACGTTTCGTCCTCGGCAGAGGCTTGCCCGAAGTGTGGAGCCCCATTCGAGCCTCAGATCGACGCCCAGGCTGAAGTGGGCGAGCTGCCGCCGGAGGCTCCCCTACCGCCTATGCGCTCGACCGAGCCCGCTGCGGAGAAGAACAAGAGGAGCGGCAGCAAGGCGGGCAACGTGGTCTTCGGCGTGATGTTGCTCGGCGCAGGCGGCTACTTCGGCGCGACTGGAACACAAGGCGGTGGCTCCCTCCTGCTCGTGCTCGGATTGCTGTTCCTGGGATCGGCGTTGCCGCAAACCGCGCTGGGCCTCAAGCCCAAGGTGGTCTGCAAGTTCTGCAACA
Source organism: Planctomycetota bacterium (assembly GCA_031423015.1). Classification (GTDB taxonomy): domain Bacteria; phylum Planctomycetota; class UBA1135; order UBA1135; family UBA2386; genus DATGPD01. The sequence continues at coordinate 3,908 of JANPER010000195.1, forward strand.
CCGCTGGACAGGTCTTGGTAACCCTGGCGGAGCGCAAGCGCGGCGTCTCGGGCGGGAAGGCAACTGGCGCGATCCTCACCGGCGGCTTGTCGCTGTTCCTGACTGGCCTCTCGAGAAAGGAAACGGTCTCGCGACTGAACTGCAAGAACTGCGGCATGAACTGGGACGAGTGACCGCGTCGCGAGTCGAGGCCTACCCGCGGTCTCCGCCGGTGGCGGCGGGTGGCCGGGTTGATCTTGACGCCAGTGGGGTGACCGAGAGCGAGATCGCGGCAGGGGACGTGTGACGTCGTCAACCGACCCAAGTCCGACAGAGCGCCGCCCTGCGTTCTCAAACACGCAGGAATGCGTTCACCTCCTCGCTTCCGCCTGAGCTGTCGCGGCGGCGTAGGATACGAAGGAGTCTTCAGTCCCGGATGGCCTGCCGGCGGCGGCCGCCGCTTGGTTGACCTATTGTCCCGGCGGGGTGGCTCCTGCGGAGTTCCTCGCGCGGCACGCTCACCTGCGCGACGTGCTCTAGCCGACTCCCTGCCTGCTGAGCTGGACGCCGTGTCACCCTGCGTGATGCAGCTTGAGATCGAGGAGAACGCGCTCGCCAAAGAGAAGGACAAGGCGAGCCGGGCGCGCCTGGTCGAGTTGCGCAAGGACCTCGCCGACCAGTCGCGCCTGACCGGTGCAGCCGTCGGCTGGGAACCCGCTGCCGAGGACCGGCGACGGCAAGGTCATGTCGGCGCGACGTGGGGCCCGCTCGAAGCCCCGATGGGTCATGACCCTTCGGGCGGAGTCTGCAGACGCGGCTACAGCGTTGCGCGGCGTCGCTCCTCGGGCTGGCCAGCTCCTCAATCTGGGGCACCTGCCGTCCAGCGACTTGGTTGAGGAAGGTCACGACTGCGGTGATGCTGCCGCCGATCACGAAGGGTCCATCAACGGCGTCGCGGTGGCGATCGGTAGTGGGAGCGCACGCGGGTCCCGTCCTTCCTCGTGTAGCTGCGGACGTGAACGGTCTTGAGTCGCCCAGTCGTCGCGCTGGATTCCGAGGTCCCCCTGGTCGGGGTCGAATGCGTCGATTGCGAGTGTCCGGTGGTGGCTATCGGAGCCAACAGCGCCTTCTCGTTCCTGGGGGTGGAGGTCCGAATGGACGTCGATGTCGGTGCCGGTGTCGTTGCGGGCACGCTCGGCGGGACGCGCTCCGGCTCTGGGAGCGTGACCCCACAACCGCCGACGACAACCACGAGCACGCATGCGAGCAGGGTCCTGAGCATGGAGCAGGCTTCGGTGGTCCTTGTGCCCCGCCTTGACGCTCCGGCGCTCTGGGTCTCCTTCCGAGTCGTGTTCCGCCTTGGGTCCCTTCTCACGGGAGTCGGTCAGGCGTGCTCCGGAGCCTGGGCTCTTCCCGACACCTCTGCTCGAGCTACGTGCACCCATTCACGGCCGGCAACGGCCGCGGGTCTGCCACGCTCACCGTTGCCGTCCAGGCGCGCGCGCCGGATCATCCGCCCATGGCACGACAGAACATCAGCAGCGGCGTCGAGTGGGAGGGCATCGTCGGTTACTCGCGCGCGGTGCGGGTCGGTGACACGATCGCGGTGACCGGCACGACCGCCACGGGCGAGGGCGGCGCCATCGTCGGCGCTGGCGACATGTACGCGCAGGCGGTGCAGGCCATCCGCAACATCGAGCGCGCGCTGCTGAAGGCGGGCGCCAGTCTGTGCGACGTCGTGCGCACGCGCATGTTCGTCACCGACATCGCGCGCTGGCAGGAGGTGGGGCGGGCGCACGCCGAGTTCTTCGGCGCCATCCGTCCGGCGACAACGATGGTCGAGGTGAGCCGGCTCATCCATCCCGACATGCTGGTGGAGATCGAGGCGGACGCGATCGTCGGCGCGTGATGCCGGCCGTGCGCAGCTACGCACGGATGAGCTACTGGGCCTTGGCGTGAGCCGTTGTGCTCGCGGTGGGCTCGATCACGAAGAACTGGGTGTCTCCACCACCCGGAACTGGCGCTCGCGCCGGTCCGCGGTCCAGGTGTAGAGCGCCACGCGGTCGAGGCAGATCCGCGTGCCTTGCAGATCGAGCGCCTGCGCCCAACGCAGCGCTGCCTCGCGCTCGGCGCGGGTCGCCGAGCGACGCGGGCGCGCGAGCGTGAAGTGCGCCTTGGCCGGGCGGTCGTCGGGCTCGGCGCCGGCGGCTTGCCAGACCGGCCCGCGCGCGGCCTGCATCGCGGACTCTATGGCCTCGCGCCCTTCCACCAGGAGGGCGGACAGCGCCGAGAAGCGATGCTTGCTGCCCATCGGCACGACCGCACCGAGGCTGACCTGTTGCAGCCCGAGCGGCCAGCGCAGCGCCGCCAAGCCCGCGCGCGCGGCGTCCTCGCCGACTGCGCCGAGGAACGCGATGGTGAGATGCAGGTCGTCGCGGTGGAAGCGACGGCAGCCCTCGGGCGGCGGCGGCACCAGCCGATCGAACCAGTCGAGCGGCGGCACCGGCAGCGCGACGAACCAGTTAGGGCGCATGCGCGCGCGCTACTTCAGCCCCTGCAAGTACTCGACCAGATCCACTAGCTCGCTCGCCGACAGCGTCTGCGTCAGCCCCTCCGGCATGGTCGACGTCGCCAGCACGTCGCGCCGGGTCACGTCGGCCAGGGGAACGGCACGCTGGCTGCCGTCCGGCAGGCGCAGCGTCAGCTTGTCCTTGTCCTCGGCGTCGATGAAGCCGGCCAGCGCTTCGCCGCTCTTGAGGCCGAGGCTCACCAGGGCGTAGCGCGGCTCGATCACGGCGTTGGGCTCGAAGAGCGACTCCACCAGCGCGTCGAGACTCATCCGCTTGCCGACATCGTCGAGGTCTGGTCCGACGGCGATGCCCTGCTTGCCGACGCGATGACACGCCACGCAGATGCGGCCGAACACTTCCTTGCCGTGCTTGGTGTTGCCGGCCAGCTGGCCAAGCTCGAGGCGCGCGGCCTTGCGTTCGGTGGCGGGCGCGCGGCGATCGTTGGCGCGCCGCATCGCCTTGAGCGCAGTCTCGCCGGCTTGCTTCACCAGCCGATGCGTGGCCAGCCGTTCGGCGGCCGGCGACCCAGCCGGCGCCAGCTTCTCACCCTGCGCGAGCGCCGGTTGCCATACCTCGGCGAGCCCGCTCAGGCACGCATCCAGCGCGTAGTCGAGGCCTTGATCCATCGGCTGCTCGGTCACCGCCAGCGCGGCCAGGACCGCCTCGCGTTGCGGAAAGAAGCTGAGGCTGCGCAGCGCTTCCAAGCGCACGCGCGGGTGGGGGTCGCGCGCGGCCTGCGCCAGCAGCGCGATCGGATTCGGCGTGCGTTGCTGCAGGTCGCCGATCAGGTGCGCCGCGGCGGCGCGCGCGTGCGGCGACTTGGCGGTGAGGCAGGTCTGCAGCAATGAGGTGTCGACGCCGTCGATCCCTTGCTGCACCCACAGGGCCTCGGTGAGCAGCGCGTCGCGTTCGGGATCCTCGGCGGCAACACCGTCGATGAACGTGCGCAGCGCCGGGCGCAGGTCGTCAACCGGCTGCGCGCGCAGCCAACGTCGCGCGCGGTAGCGCGTGCGCGATTCCGGCTCGCGCAGCTGCTGCAACACCACGGCGATGCTCTTGCCGTGCTGGGTCACCGGGGTGAGCAACGGCCGGCCCTTGGCCACCACGCGGAACACGCGCCCGTGCTGCTTGTCGCGGTTGGGGTCGCGTTGCGAGTACTGCATGTGCCCGATCAGCGGGTTGCACCAATCCATGAACCACAGCGCGCCGTCGGGTCCGATCTGCGGATCACCGGGGCGGAACATGCCGTCGTCGGATGCCAACAGGTCGGCGATGCGCTCGCCGCCCGGCACCGAGCCGTCCTCGCGCATCGCAAAGCGCGTGAGCCCGTGCATGTTGATGACGCACCCGTACACCATCTGGCCCTGCACGTCGTCGGGCAGGTGTCGACTGTGCAAGAACTCGCTGCCGATCACCGGCCGCATGCCTTTGTTGTCGTACACCGTGGCCGGCGCGCTGCGGCCGTTGAACTGCGCCCCCGACAGCAAGGAATCGAAGTGCTGCTGCCCGGTGGTGCCGTCGCCCACGATGCCGGCGCCGTGCTGGTCGAACACGTAACACCAAGGGTTGCCGTAGCCCGGCGTTTGGAAATAGCGAATGTGCAAGCGGCGCGGGTCGAGCACCCAACACCCTGCGGGACCCTGATTGCGCACCGGGCCAAACGGCGTCTCCAGCGTGGTCGACATGTGAACGCCTTCGAGCATGTGCAACAGGCCGCCCGGCGACCACTCGAAGGCGCCGATCGAATGGTGCGTGTCGTCGCTGGCAAAGCCGTCGAGCACGGTTTCGACGAGGTCGGCCTTGTCGTCGCCGTCGGTGTCTTTCAAGAACAGCAGGCGCGGCTGGCTGGTCACCAGCACGCCACCGTTCCAACTCGAAGCCGACCGGGCAGTGCAGCTGGTCGTAGAACACCTTCGCCACGTCGGCGCGACCGTCGTTGTCCTTGTCCTCGAAGATCAGCAGCTTGTCGTTCGGCTTTTGATCGCCGGGTCGCCACTGCGGATAGGTGGGCATGCATGCCACCCACAGCCGGCCGCGATCGTCGAAGTTGATCTGCACCGGCTTCGCCAGCTCGGGGAACTCGGCTTCCGAGGCGAAGGGCTTCACTTCTAATCCGTCGGCGACGCGCATCGCCGCCGCCGATTCGGCAGCAGTCGCGAAGTGCAGCGTCTTGGGTTCGCTGTATGCGTTGGTGCCGAACATGGTCTTGGGTATGAACAGTTCGCCGGTCGCGCTGTCATCGGGTCCCTTGCTGTCTTCACCGCGCGCCAGCGCCCAGATGTGGCGATCGCGCGCCGCGACCATGGCGCGGATCTTGGCGTACTCGGTGGGGTAGGTCTCGGTGTCGAACGTGCGGCGGCCGCCATACACGTACCAGCCGTTCAGCATGCGGTAGTCGTTGGCGTGCACCCATTCCTTGTCGGCGACCGCGGCGACGAGGCGTTCGGTCACCGGTGTGGGTTGCTTCTTCTGTAACAGCGCGGCCTCGATCTGGCCGGCGACCTCGGCGAGCGACGCCTGGTAGATGTCGATGAAGCGCAGGCTGCGCGTGCGTGCGAGATCCTGGATCGCGTCGGCGTAGCGTTGCAGGTCGGCGTTGTGTTTGGCGACGTCGGGCGCCGACGTGGTGTTGCCCGGGACGGGCGGCCGCGCGACCGGCGACACCAAGACGAAGCGCGGGGCGCGGCCGTTCTTGGCAAACCGCTTGCCATGCTCATCGAGCCAGAGCGCGTAGCGCGCCGCAAACGACGTCACCCCAGCCTCGCCGGCGAACGCTTCGTTGTTGCCAAAGAAGCAGATGAACGTGTCCGGCGCGAACACCGCGAGCGGGTCGTCCAGGTGCGTGTAGTTGTCGGGTCGTTGCTGCTGGCCGACCTCGTCGCCGGGCCAACCAAAGCCACGCACGACGAGCTGTGCACTTGAAGCGTGCGTGTGCAGCGCGGCTTCGAATGCACCGAAACTCGCGACCTGCACCGCCAGCCCGCCGCCAACCAAGGCGATGCGCTCGTCCTTGCGGAACTCGATCGGCGCCTCCGGCTTGTCGACTGGGCCGGCCTGCGGCAGGGCATACGCCTCGGGCCGCACGCCGCGCTTCCAGTTGCCGAAGCCGTAGTCGGTCGGCGCGTAGTCGCCGACGATGTCGACCTTCGCGCTCGCCGGCACGTCCAGGCCGAGTCCCCAGTAGATCGAGTTCACCAACACGCGTCGCAGCCCCTCGCTCCGCAAGTCGGTCGCGGCCCCCATGGTGGTGACGAAGATCTTGTTGGTCTTGCCGCTCGCGTTGGTCGGCTCGCGCGTCCACGCCACCGCCTGCATCGGCTCGTTCTTCTTGCCCTCGACCGGCGCGTCGTCTGGCTTCATTCCCTTGAGCACTTGGCCGCGCAACAGCACCGCGCAGTCGGCCGGCGGATGCGCCTCGTACACGTCGGTGTCGCCGAACACATCCGTCACGCCGCGCAGGATCGCGTGGCTCGCGTTCGCCTTCTCGATCACGCCGCGCGTCGCCTCGACTTTGTGATGACCGTGGTGGCTGACCCAGGTCTCGCCGAGCACTTGCTTGCCGAAGCCGCTGGGCCACTCGCGGCTGTCCCACGAGTACTTCTTGAACTCGCTCGTGCTGTCCTTGGGGTAGGCGAACGCGTGCGTGCTGGTGCGCAGCGCCACCATCGGCACGCCGCGCAGGTACGCGTTCACGAACCGCCGCATCGTCGCGTCGTCCCAGGCGCGGAAGCGCAGTTGCACCACGAGCAGGTCGGCGCTGTCGATCGCCTCGGGCATGCCGAGGCTGCCGGTGGCCGTGGGATCGATGCTGCCATCCTTGCCGAGGGAGAACAGCACCGAGCACTTGGCGCCGTGGTGCGTCGTCAGCAGGCGGGCCAACATCGGCATCCCTTCCTCCGAGCGATACTCCTCGTCGCCGGTCACGAACACCACGTGCTTGCCGGCGAGCGGGCCGGTGGCGGCCTTGTTGGCCTCGAGGACGAGCTGGGCTCGGGCCAGCGGAGCGAGAGCGAGAAGGCACGCGACGAGTCGACGCATGCCGCAAGTGTTAGCGCGTCGACCGGCTGGGGCGAAGTCGCGGCTTGTGTTTCACGACCGCAAGTCGATCGCCGCTCGCTATTCCACTGCACCGTGCGTGCACCAACGCCGGCGCACCCGGTCGTAGAACACCCACACCACGTCGCCGCGCCGCATCTGCGCAAAGTAGTAGTCGCGATGCACTTGCTGGCGCCACCAGCCGCCGGCGATCACGTGCGGGCCGAACATGTTCTGCACCGGGCCGAAGTTCAGGCGGCCGATGTATTCGCATCGAGCGCCGCGCCCTGGGCATGGAACATGGCGTCCTACGCCCTGGCGCGGACCTCCTCGTTGGGGCACGATCCTGGTGTGGACGTCTCGCCGTTCCCTGCGGAGTCAGCTCGCAATGGCTGAGGCGGTAACCCCCGACCCCGATCCGGCGGACCTCGAATCCCTGATGGCGATGGCAGTGCGGCTGCCGGCCGCGGAGCGTGCGGCAGTGCTCGCGCGCTTCTGCCGCGAGCATCCCAGCGAGGATGCGGCCGCGCTGAACCGCGCGATCGACGATGTCGCACGCACGCGCGACGAGGGCGAGGTCGGCGTGCGGAGCCTCGACCCGGCGCAACATCTCGACCGGCTGAAGTCCGTGTCGCCACCGCCCGGCCGCTACCAATTGCAGAGCGAGGTCGCGCGCGGCGGCATGGGTGTGATCTGGCGGGTGTTCGACCACGTGCTGGGACGGCCGCTGGCGATGAAGGTGATCCTCGGTCAGGCCGACGCCAGCTCCGGCGCGACACCGCCGGTCGAGCCCGCCGTGCTCGCGCGCTTCCTCGACGAAGCGCAGGTGACCGGACAGCTCGACCACCCCGGCGTCGTGCCGGTGCACGAACTCGGTCTCGACGCCGCGGGGAAGCTGTACTTCACCATGCGCTTGGTGCGCGGCAGGACCGCGGACGCGGTATTCGCGCTGGCGCGCCGGCGCGCAGAAGGATGGACGCTCACCAAGGCGATCGAAGTGGTGTTGAAGGTGTGCGACACGCTCGCGTACGCGCACAGCAAGGGCGTCATCCACCGCGACCTCAAGCCGAGCAACGTGATGGTCGGCCGCTTCGGCGAGGTCTACGTGATGGACTGGGGGCTCGCCAAGGTGCTGGGCCAGAAGGACAGCCGCGACCTGCGCATCAAGCCGCGGGACACTGCGAGCCTCAGCCGCGTCGTGACCGAGCGTTCACGGCAGGCCGAGTCGGATCCGGACTCACCGGTGATGACGATGGACGGCGCGGTGGTCGGCACGCCGAGCTACATGCCGCCCGAGCAGGCAGCCGGGAAGGTGGAAGAGCTGGGACCACGCGCGGACGTGTACGCCGCCGGCGCCATGCTCTATTCGCTGCTCACAGGTAGGCAGCCGTACCTCGTGCCAAATGCCAGGGTCTCGCCGTACACGATCCTCGGCCTCGTGCTGCAGGGACCACCGACACCGATTCACAAGATCGATGCCACCATGCCCGGCGAGCTGGTAGCCATCTGCGACAAGGCGATGGCGCGCGCTTCGGATGCGCGCTACGCGGACACGCGCGAGCTGGCCGACGACCTGCGAGCGTTCGTCGAGAACCGCGTGGTCAAGGCACACCGGACCGGCGCGGTGGCGGAGATGCGGGCCTGGGTGCGACGCAACCGGGGGGTTGCGGCCGCTGCGGCGGCTGCGCTCCTGGTCCTCGTCGCCGGCGCGATTGGCACGACGGTGTTCGCGTTCGAGGCCCGTGACCAGGCAAAGGTCGCCAAGCGCGAAGGGGACCTTGCCAAACAGCGCGAGCAGGAAGTGCGACGGGTGAGCTACCGCGCCGCGGTCCCGGCGGCGAACCGCGCGTTCGATCGCGGGCAGTTCGGGGAGGCGGACCGCTTCCTGAACGAGGCACCCGCCGAGCTGCGCGGATGGGAGTGGCACTACCTGCGGGCGCAGCTCGATCCAGGGGCGGTGGTGTGGTCGTCTCCGGGCAGGTTGAACAGCGCGATGTACACACTCGATGGGTCGAGTCTGTTCATTGCTGGGTCGGATGGTCAGCTTCGGATCTGCGACGCGAAGACCCTGCGAGAGACCAAGAGCATCGCAGCGTCCAAGACTCCACTGGATTGTGCGCTGCCCCTCGACGCGCACGGCAGTCTGGCTTTGATTGTTGTCGGATGGGAAGAGAACTTCAACGTCCGGCTGTGGGACGCGAATGACGCCGATTCTGCACCCAGACGGCTGCCCCTCTTCCACTTTGGAGAGGCCGTGATGGCGTGGAGCCGAGATCACAGCCGCGTCGTGCTCCAAGGTCGTTGGAGCATCACGAGAGGGAAGGGAGTTGGTGTGCGCGTCCTGAGCACGTCGGCTGACGGGGTGCTCGCTACGCTCCTCTGGCACGCCGAGCCGATCCGCCTTGCGAGTTTCAGCCATGATGGCACGCGGGTGGTCACGGCCTCGGACGACGGCATCGCGCGGATCTGGGACGCGCGCACAGGTCGCAGACTGCACGAGCTGAAGGGCCACACCGGACCCGTGACGTGTGCAACCTTCAGCCCAGACGGCCAGTGGGTGGGCACAGCATCGGGGGACGGGACCGCTCGCATCTGGAGCGCGACCACCGGCGACGAGACGCGGCGTCTGGACGACACGTGGCAGCGCGGGGCAGCGCGTCCCGCGCACTTCATGCGCGATCGCGAACGAGTCCGCGGGGATCTGCGCGACCGACCGGATTCCCGCGTGATTCCATCCGTCAATTCGATCGCATTCAGCCCCGATGGACAGGAGGTCGTAACGACTACGGGGGATCACAGCGTACGTCGCTGGCATGCACTCCATGGCTTGCTGTTGACCGTTCTCTTGGGCCACGCGGGCACCGTGTACTGGGCGGAGTTCGACGGCACGGGCCGCAGGATTCTCTCGCAATCCGACGACGGCACCGCGCGGCTGTGGGATCGCGCGGGCGGACCGGCACTCGCTGTGTTCCGCGGGTTGGGAAGCGGGCTTCGTTTCGCGCAATTCAGTCCTGACGGGGAGTCAGTGATGGTCGCGGACGACCGGACGGTGCGCCTGTACTCCGTCCCGGTTTGGGTGCCGAGTCTCGAGGTGTCCGTCGGCGATAGCGACGTGCGCGCTCTGCGATCGTGCGGCAACACGCCTTGGATCGCGGTTCGCGGCGATGGCGCAGTCGAGGTCTGGAATCCTCTGACCAACCAACGGCTGGCTGCAGTCTCGGACTCGTGGGGTGCAGCGGGAGCGCTACCCGATGGCGAGCCCGTGTTCGTGACGCAAGACCGCGACAACTTGCGAATCCAGCGCCCGCTTAGCGGTTCCCCGCCGATCCTGGTCCCGGCCGTCATGGACTTGGGGTGGGAGCTGAGCAGCGACGGCAGTCGTCTGGCGATCCCGCGGGACGACGGCACCACCCGGATCCTCGAGACCAACACCGGGCGCGAGCTTGTCGTGCTGCGTGATCCGGAGTCGCGATCGCGGGTCCGGTGCCTCGCGTCCTCGGTCGATGGATCTCTCGTCGTCACGGGGGCAGACGATCGGACCGCGCGCATCTTCTCGCTCGCCGACGCGACTGCCAGACCAACCAAGCTCGAAGGGCATGAGGGTTCGGTGCGGGCGGTTGCCATCTCGCCGATCGGCCAAGGGATCGCCACTGCGGCGGAGAACGATGGTGCCATCAGATTGTGGGACATGGCGAACCTGGACACTCCACGCATCCTGCGTTGCCAGCAGGACGAGATGATCGTCAGTCTCACCTTCCATCCGCACGGCACGCGCCTGGCATCTCTGTCGACGAATGGAACGTTGCGTCTGTGGGACGTGGTCGAAGGGGCGCAGATGCTCGAGTCCTCCATACCCTACGACCGAGGCAGTGCCCTCACCTTCAGCGCTGACGGCACGCAACTGTTCGTCGGCGGGCGCACGGTCCGCATCTTCGACACGGTCTCGCAAGCCGAACGCTCCGCCGAGAAGACGCGCTTGCTCGCCACGCGACCCGAGGCCGAGCAAGTCGTGCGCAAGGTGCTGCGCGACGCGACCGACTTCACGACCGCGGCCGCGCGCATTCGCGCCGAGCCGGCGCTCAGCACCCACGTACGAGCCATGGCTCTCGATCTCCTCTTGACCGAGATGGTCGCGCGGTTGCCTGTCCGACCGAAGTAGGTGCAGCGGCCAGCTCCCTCGGCCTCTTCACAGGGCCCCCGTCGGGACGCCGCGTCGTGAGGGGGGTGTCGGCGTGGTGCGAGGCCGTGAGCGCGGTGAGCGGCAGGACCTCGATGCTGGCGACGCGCTTCTCGGCCACCGCGGCCACCGCGCAGCGCACCGCGGCCGGCACGCTGCTGGTGCGCGATATCCGGCCGGTTCCTGGCTCAGCGCCGCGCGCACCTAGACTGGTGGGCGAGGCAATGGCCTTGCTCCCGGCGGGCGACCGGGAGCAGGGGCGAGCAGGGGCTCGGTCTCCAATGAGCGCCTTCTAGTTGCCGCAAGTGTGAGCGCGTCGACCGGCTGCGGCGAAGCCGCGCCTTCTGTTTCACGCCCGCAAGGCGATCGCCGTCCTCGATTCCGCTGCTATTCCACAGCACCGTGCGTGCACCAACGCCGGCGCACGCGGTCGTAGAAGACCCACACCACGTCGCCGCGTCGCATCTGCGCAAAGTAGTAGTCGCGATGCACTTCGCGGCGCCACCAGCCGCCGGCGATGACGTGTGGGCCGAACATGTTCTGCACCGGGCCGAAGTTCAGGCGGCCGATGAACCAGCCGTCTTCGCCGGCGTGCTGGCGCGCCAGCGGCTGCGGCTGCGTGAGCAGGCGGCGCACCAGGCGCGGCAAAAGCACGGGGCGCGGGGTTGCCGGCTGCACGCGCGCGCACGGCTGCCAGCGAAACTGCGCTTCGGGCAAGTGCCCATCGGCCGGCACCGCGCACACCACGGCGGCGTCACCGAACTCGGCGCGCAGGCGCGCCAGCGCGCGGTTGCCGGCGGCGAGGTCGCGATGCTTGCCGGTGGCGAAGAGCTGGAGCTGTTCGCCGGGCGCCGGGCCGGCGTCGAGGTGCAGTTCAAAACCTTCGATCTCACCCGGCAGCGTGGTGGCCGACAGCCGCAGGCGCAGCAGGTCGAGAACTTGCGCCGTGTCGAGCGTCGGCACCGCAGGCTGCACGCTGAGTTCGATCGGCGTGTGCTTCTCGACGCACACGTGCAGGCGCAGCGCCTTGATCGCGGTGCCGCGCGCGGCGAGCGTGGCACACAGCGGCGTCAGGTGTTGGGCGACGAGGAACAGCAGCGCGTGCGCGTCGACGCCGTGGGTGGCCGGCTCGAGGTCGTGTCGCACGCTGAGTGGGGCGACGAACTGGTGCGCCTGCAGCGGCGCAGGCAGCGTGCCGGCCGCGGTGCGCTGCGCGGTGGCTGCGGTGGCCGAGAAGCGCGTCGCCAACTCGGCCGGTCGCAGCGCGCGGAACCCGCCCACGTCTTTCACCCCGAGGCGCGCGAGCGTGTCACGCAACGCGGGTTCGAGCCGCAGCCGGTGCAGCGGCACGCGGTCGGCCGCGGCGCGCTCTTCGCTTGCCTGGCTCAACACCCACACCCCGCGCCGCGCGTGCGCCAGCGCATACGTGCAGAAGCGATCGAAGCCGGTGACCACCGCGACCCCGCGCAGCGCCTGCGCCCGCAGCGCGCCGACGATGCCTTCGGCCCACGCCGTGAGGTCGGGGAACAAGCCGCCGAGCCCGGTCGCGTCGAGCCAGAACACGCCCGGTTCCGTCGCGCACGGCTCGATGCTCGGCGAGAACGCGTGCAGCGCGCTGAGCGCGTCGCGCACGGTGTCGGCGATCGCTGCCTCGGCTACCGTGCCGGCGCGCAAGTTCGCGTTCAACGCCAAGGCCTCGGCAAAGCGCATCCCCGGCAAGATGCGACACCGCAACGCGCGCTCGTTCACCCACTGCACGATGCCCTGCGGCCTGTCCTCGTCGACCACCGCAACCGGGTCTGCCTGCCACGTCGGTTGCTGTCGCAGCAAGATCTGCAGCGGCAGCGCCGGGACGTGCACGCAGGCCAGGCGAGAGACGGCGACGGTCACGCCGCCATTGGATAGAGACAAACGTCTCGCGGCAAGGGTCTGCCGACCCGCGGCAGCGCGCGAGTCGCTCACCGCGGTCAGAGACATCACGGTTGGATCGTGAACTCGAGCGCGTGCGAGGTCGACAGACTCTGCGGCGGACACGGCGGCGGCGAGGTGGGGCCGGCCCATAAGAACTGGGCGAAGAGGCGCGTGCCACGCAGCCACGGGCCGTTGGGGATCGGCAGCGACACTTCGCTGGCGCCGACGGTGTTGCTGGTCGCGGGGAGTTGGATGAACACGAGCGTCGGGTCGACCCATATCTCGACGCCGAGCACGACGACCGGGCTTGCGAACCTGCCGCCGGTAAGCGCGAGCAGACCGGCGGTCGCCGGTGGTGCGTTGCCGCAGGTCAGCGCGAAGCCCGCGTTGCCGACGCGCGGCATCGACGTCACCGACATTGCGAGAAGACCGGTGCAGCCGGGGCTCGAGCGGCCAAAGACGGACACGCCGGTGGACAGCATGTCGAGCCGGGTGACGAAGGCGTCGGTGAAGCCGCCGTTGTGGGTCGTGTCGAAGGCGCCAGGCGTGGTCGGGAAGGCGCTGGACCAGGTGTATCCCGCGACGGTGGCCGCGCCCTGCGCGTCGAGGGCGAGGGCGTAGGCCATCTCGTCACCCGCACCCCCGAGGAACGTCGAGTAAACCAGGCTCGCGCCAGTTGGCGAAAGCCGGGCGACGAACGCGTCACCGGCGAACGGGCCGCCGTTGTAGCTCGTATCGAAGGCACCAGGCGTGGTCGGGAAGTCGGTGGAGGAGGTCCTCCCCGCGACGGTGGCCGCGCCCTGCGCATCGAGGGCGAGGGCGTAGGCCAACTGGGTGCCCGTCCCCCCGAGGTACGTCGAGAAGACCAGGCTCGAGCCTGTCGGCGAAAGCCGGGTGACGAAGGCGTCGTAGCCGCCGTTGTAGCTCGTATCGAAGGCGCCAGGCGTGGTCGGAAAGTCAGCGGAAGCGGTGAACCCCGCGACGGTGGCCGCGCCCTGCGCGTCGAGGGCGAGGGCCTGGGCTTGGTCGGAGCCCGCCCCCCCGAGGTACGTCGAGTAGACCAGGCTCGAGCCAGTCGGCGAGAGCCGAGTGACAAAGGCGTCGGGGGCGCGGCCGTTGTGGCTCGTGTCGAAGGCGCCAGGCGGGGTCGGAAAGTCGGCGGAAGCGGTGAACCCCGCGACGGTGGCCGTGCCCTGCGCGTCGAGCGCGAGGGCCTGGACTTCGTCGTAGCCCGTCCCCCCGAGGTACGTCGAGTAGACCAGGCTCGATCCCGTCGGCGAGAGCCGGGTGACGAAGGCGTCCCAGCCGGCGCCGTTGAAGCTCGGATCGAAGGCTCCCGGCGTGGTCGGGAAGTCGGTGGAGTAGGCGTACCCCGCGACGGTGGCCGCGCCCTGAGCGTCGAGGGCGAGGGCACAGGCGTAATCGCTGTTCGTCCCCCCGAGGAACGTCGAGTAGACGAGGCTCGATCCCGTCGGCGAGAGCCGGGTGACGAAGGCGTCGTAGCCGCCGTTGAAGCTTGTATCGAAAGCGCCAAGCGCGGTCGGGTAGTCGGGGGAGCCGGTGTACCCCGCGACGGTGGCCGCGCCCTGTGCGTCGAGGGCGAGGGCCACGGCATACTCGGCGCCCGTCCCCCCGAGGAACGTCGAGTAGACGAGGCTCGATCCCGTCGGCGAGAGCCGGGTGACGAAGGCATCCGCAGTGCCGATGCTCGTGTCGAAGGCGCCCGGCGTGGTTGGGAAGTCGGCGGAGTCGGTCCTCCCTGCGACGGTGGCCGCGCCCTGCGCGTCGAGGGCGACGGCGAAGGCAGCGTCTTGGACCGTCCCCCCGAGAAACGTCGAGTAGACGAGCCCCGGGTCCACGGTCAGCGCCCAGCCTGGCCGGCGGCCTGACACCTTGAAGCCAAAGCGGTTCTCGCCCCGCAACACGTAGCGACAAGTCACCAGGCTCCGCTCACCCGATGGGCCCTCCTCCCAGGTCAGCGGCGCAGGCATGCGCACGGGCCCAAGCAGCGTCTCCAGCACCAAGGTGCCTTCACTGTCGAGGCGCATCCGCTCGATGCCTTCCACGGCAACCTCGACCGGCTCGAGCTGCGCCTGCGGCTCGAGCATCAAGTCGTATTCAAGATGTCCGTCCTGCTCGCGCACGCGCACGTCGATTCCGGGGTAGAGCTGGTGGTAGGACACCGAGCCGTAGAGCGGCACATCGCTGCGCCACTTCGTCGGGTCGTTGCCGAGGAAGTAGTTGTGGCGTCCGGGCAGCTGGTGCTCGGCAGAGAGCTTTGGTTCACTCGCGCCCGCGAACGTCATCCGCACCGCAACACCGCGGCCTTGCACCGGCTCAGGCTCACGGTCGGCGCGCGCCCTCGGGCGCATCGGTGGCACACTCTCGGTCTGACCCTGGCGCTCCGCGAGTGTGAACGTCCAACCCTTGTCTTGCAGGAACACCGTCATCGCCCCGACCCGCGCCACGTAGGTCGCCTGGTGTTCCCACTGGCCGAGGTTGGGTACGAACGCAACCGGTAGGCGACCGAGCAGCTTCGTGCCCTCGGCGTTCGCCGTCGGCGCCGCAGGGTGCGTGGGCGACGGCCGCTCGACGCACAAGAACGACACCGCGGCCGCGAGGGAAGCAACCGCAACGACTGACACGAACGAGGTTCTCATGGTGGCTTCCCCCTGGGGCGTGCTGAAGGGCACAGCATAGGCAGGTCGAGGACACGGTGGGGTACCAGGGTGGGTCGGGGGCGGGCGGCCAGTCCTCGCGTATTGGAGCGGGCGCCGCCGGCGCTACTTCGAACCGAGTACCTGCACCGTCGCCGCGACCGCGACTTCGTCTGGCGGCAGGCACCGCATCTCGTCGCACACCATGGAGCCAACCTTGATGGGCACCGTCACGGTACCGGTGGTCGCGTTCGCGGCCACGCGCACGCGCAGCAGGAACACCGGGTCGCCGGTGAACACGCGCACCCCGCGCTCGCTCGCGTGTTCTTGACTTGCGGGCGGGCAGGCCTGACCCACGCTGCTCCAGCCGGCGGGCAGCTCGGGCACCAGCGTCACTGGTTGGTACGCGCTATCAGCCGGCAAGTCACCGTACGCGTGGAAGCCCTCGGCGATGTGCAGCCGCACCGCGAGCGTGAGCACCTCGCCAGGATGTGCCGCGGTCGGGAACGGCGTCACCGTTGCCACGACGGCCTGCTCGGCGGTGGCTGGCGCACACGGCTCCGCCACAACGCGGCGCCGCAGCTCGGCGTCTTGGTCCGCGGCCTCGAACCAGCGATAGCCACCGACATCCGAGAAGAACAGGCGCGGCTTGCTGGCAGCAAACCAGCGGCGCCACTCCGCAGCCGTGGCGAACGACCGGTCGGTGTAGCGAGCGAGGAGCCGCGTTGCCCGTTCCTGATCGGTGCCCATCTCGAGCTTGCTGATGCATGCCTCGAGGAGCGCGAGACTGCGGTTCGACATGCCGAGCGCCTTGCAATCCTCGTCGATCAGGAAGTCGCGCTTCTCGCCGGGCCGCACGAACTCCAAGTCGGCGCGCACGCTCGCGAGCCTGGCCGCGTCCTTGGCGAAGTGCGCCGACTCCAGGGCCCAACCGCGGTCGCTTGCCACCCGACGCACTTGCAGTGGTTGGTGATCGAACTTCTGGATGTAGCAGGTCGCGTTGACGAACGCGTTGCGCCCAGACGGCGTCATGCCCGACGGCGCGCTGGCAAAGCCCCAAAGGAACAAGGCGCCGTGCCGGCCGAGGGCGACCGAGTTGTACGCTTTGCTGTTGAGTCCACCGGCGATCACCTCGGCGTCCGGCGAATCCGCAAAGCCATAACCGTTCGACACCGTGCCCGGCTTCAGCGACTTGTCGGTGGTGTAGTCGGTCTGGTCGACGTGCCAGACATCGAGTTCTGCAGGCAACCCCGCGCCGCTCACGTAGTGCGAGTAGCTGTCGGGCGTCGGCGCCTTCGCGTACTGGATGTCGACCGGCAGCGGACCGCGGAAGATCGGATGATTCGGCACCAACCCGTGGGCCGAGCGACCGAGGCACATTCAAAGCCAGTCGATCTTGGCCTCGAGTTGCCGGTCCGCCACGATCACGCCCGGACCATTCACCAGCACGGTCGCGCGGTTGTAGTCCTTGGGCAACTGCGGCTGCTTGCCAATGCCGATCGAGTTCTCCTTGGGATGCATCTCGACGTCGAGGATCACGACGTCGAACGCGTCCGCCTGCGCGGGTGTGAACTCCGCATACACCGCGGTGCCGACCACTGCGAACTGCGTGCGCAGGAACTGGACGAAGTCAGCGGTGCGCGGCCCCTCGGCGCTGCCGGCGTAGAGCACGCGCAGGTCGATCTTGGGCGTGGACGCTGGGGCTTGGGAGAGGGCGGCGCTCGCCGAGAGGGCGAGAGCCACGACGCCAGTGCGGGGGGTGAGGAGCATGCGGGTCATTGGATGCGGGAGTCTACGCGGGGGTCTCGTATCGGAGAGGCTTCTTGAACGCGGTGCCGGCGAACTTGCCCACTCCACGTTCTTCACGATCTGGGGCGAGTGGGTTCTCAGTTTCCGCGTGAACGGCGGCCGCCGCCCGCGCGACACTACGAAGACGATGACCGACACCCGTGATCTGGCGACGTGGCTGGCCGCGGCGCGGACGCAAGCCGAGAAGTCATGGGACGAAGGCGGCCTGCCGATCGGCTCGGTGCTCGTCGATCCCGCGGGCGCAGTCGTGGCCGCCGGTCACAACGAACGCGTTCAGCACACCGATCCGACCGCGCACGCCGAGATGGTCTGCCTGCGGCACGCGGGGCGGCGACGCGACTGGGAGCGGCTCACGATCGTGACCACGCTCAGCCCGTGCGTGATGTGCTCCGGCGCGATCCTGCTCTACAAGATTCCGACCGTCGTGATCGGCGAGAACACCACGTTCATGGGCGCCGAAGATCTGCTGCGCCAGCACGGCGTGAAGTTGATCGTGGTGCAAGATGCAGGCTGCATCGCGCTGATGCGGCGCCTGAAGAACGAGAAGCCTGATCTGTGGGCCGAAGACGTCGGGCGGCACCAGCGCGTCACAGGCGAACGACCTGCACCCCCGCTTCCACCAGAACGAGCCTGACGCGCGTCACTTCCACGCCGGCGCGGTAGACCACCGCGAACGCCGCCGCGTCGGAGATGACCAAGGTGTCGGTGACACCCTCCTCAAACGTAACGGACTGCACTTCGCCGATCGAGTTGCCGCGCACACGCATCATCGTCAGCGGTGCCTCGCGCGCGTCGACGACGCGGAGTTCGTCGTCGCGCCCCGGCCAGGCGCCCCAGTCGAACTGCACGCGCCGACGGCGGCCGACCGTCAGCTCGAGGTTTGACAGGTCCGCGTTCGCGTCGAGCCGGCGGAACAGCTCGGGCACGATGGCCTCGCCTTCGAGCCGCAGGAACGCGGGTTCGCGCGTGACCGCGTCGATGGCGAACGTGCCGTCCGCGGCCGTCACCGCGCACCTGCCGATCATCAACTCCGTCATGCGCTCGCGCGATACCGCGACGCGGACGCCGCCGATGCCCTGCCCGTCCCGGCCGACGATGCGCCCACGCATCGTGCCCAGCCCGCGCCGGTCGAGCACGATGCGCACAGCCTGATCGCCGGCGTCCACCGGCGCCGAGACGACGCACAACAACGACGGCTCCTGTAGCGCGCAGATCGAGTAGCGCCGTTCGAGCAGTCCACGCAGCTCGAAGCTGCCGTCGGTAGCGGTGTGCGTCGCGCCGCCGCCGGCGAGCTGTTCCAGCGACTTCGGCGTGCCGACGAACGCCGGCATGTCTTCGGCCGGCACGATCCCGAACGGGGTCAGGTCGGCTGGCTCGACGAGCACGCCGGACACGGGTGCACCCGTCTCGTCGACGACGACACCGCGGATCGTGCGCGGATTTTCCGCCAGTTGGAGCACCAGATCGCCGGGCCAACCGGACTCGCGTGCCTCGCGCACCGACGGCAGCGTGCGCGCGACCGGCAGGAACCCGGCGCGGATCGCCGTCACCACGGTCGGCGCGTTCTCGTCGACACGGAGCCGCAACCATGGTTCGAAGTCGATCGCGAAAGCGCCGCGAGCATCGACCCGTGACGCCATGACTCCGGTCGAGACGTGGGCGCCGACCGCCGGCGAGCCGTCGGCGAGCACGACGCGGCCGATGATCGTGTAGAGGGATGCCACCGTCTTCGCCATGACGACGCGCATGGCCGGATCGCCGCCGGTCGGCACCGCGCGCGTCAGCAAATCGAACCCGGGCGCGCGGAACTGCACCTGCGCATCGGCGACCGCCACGGCATCGTCGAACCGGAACTCGCCGAGTTCGTCGGTGCGAACCTCGGGGGTCACCACGCGCGACGCGCTGAGGTCGCGGCCCGGTTGCGCGACCTTGGCCTGGAACGTGACCCGCACGCCGGGGATGGCAGCGCCGTCGCCGTCGACGACGCCGCCGCTGAGCGGGATCAGTGGCGCGACGATGACCAGGATCTCCTGCGCCGGTCGGCTAGCGACGCCCTCGCAAACGGTCGCGTAGCGGTCGTCGTGCACGCTGAGCAGGAACGGCAGCGCTCCCTCGATCTCGAACCTGCCCGTGTCGTCGGCGGTCGTGCTGCCGAGGCGTTGCGCCGGGACGAGCGCGCCGGTCTCGGCCATCGTGCCCGCCGCGCGCATGCGCCACACCTCGACGCCGGCGACCGGCGTGCCGGCTTGGTCGATCACTTGCCCGCGCACGCGCGCGGTGGCGATGCCCGCATGGGCGGGGATGTCGTGGAAGCCGGCGGGCCGGGCGTCGACCGGCGGCGCCACCGCGACGACGCGCCGTGCGGCGGCCAGAGGCGCGACCGCGGTGTCGGGGGAGACCGGCGCGGCAACCGGGACGGCGGCGCCCGGGTCTGGCGCGTCCGGGTCGTTGCGCAGCAACGTGAGGCACAGGCCGATGGCGACGAGAGCAGCGAGGATCAGCTTGGTTTGCGAAGTCACCAGCAACACTCCGAGTGAGTGCGCCGTCCCCGCCGCGCCCCGCGGCCAACGAACCAGCGCGACGAGAGACGAGAACCAACGGTCCCTGCTGCCGACCTTGCGACGCAGGCGATCCAGTCCGTCCGCGATGCGCGTGCCGACCGTCGACACTGGCACCCCGGTCGGCGCGGCGATCTCGCGCTGTGAGCAGCCGGCGAAGAACCGCAGCAGCAGCGTCGCGCGATATGGCTCGTCCAACCGCAGCAGCGCGTCCTGCGTCAGGTCCTCGGCGACGTGCGCGTCGGCTGTCACACGGCGCGCGAGCGAATGCATCCAGCCGATCTGGGCCAGGAGTTCCTCGGGGTCGAAGCGCGCGGGCTGTCCGGGCATGGTCTGCTTCCAGTGTCGGCGACCGGCGGTTCGTCCGGGGTTTTCGCCAAGAAAGTAGTGGCGAGTGCTCGGGCTGGCAACCACGGTCGATCGTTGCCCGGCCACAACACCAACGTCGACGTCAACGTTCCGAACGGCGCGTCGTGCGGTTCGAGCGTGGCCGCGGCTTTGCCTGGCCATGAAGGGGCGCTCGCGCCGCAACTCGGCACCCGCCGCGCACACGCACGTTGCGCTCCTGATATCGCCACACGCACGTTGTTCTCCTGATCTCGCGAATACCCGAGCTAATCACATCGGGGGTCATGGCGTGGCCGCCAACAGGGCGGCCGGGGCATGGTGCGGGGCGGCAATCGCCTCGGTTACCGCGACAGCCTGAGCCAGGCTCGTCGCGACACGCACGCGCGGCGAGTTTGGCAGGCGCTGGTCTATCTCTTTCGTATCCAAGTCCTCGCCCCACAGACCAACGACGATCACCAGTCGTTCGTCTGACGCCAGGAGTTTCTTGCACAAAGAGCGAACGTGAAGGAAATGCGTCGGTAACACGGACGAGACGCACACGATCCCCACGCCGTCGCGTCGTATGCTTTCGATCACCTCGCCTAGCAGCTCGCCGCCAGCCGATGCTGTCGCTTTGAGTCCGTGCTGCACAAGCTCTGCGGCCAGCAAGCGCGCGCCGACCGCATCCAGAGCATCGCGCGCCGGGAAGCACAGCACGCGCGTCGCGGTGGCCGTCGGGGAAGGGCTTGGTAGCCGCGATTCGTCGAGTTCGTCGACCAGCGCATGGGCCAATGCGCCGATCAGGCCCCGCCTCTCGACGTCGATGCGTCCGTCAGCGCCAGCCTGGCCGGCCAGGCCGAGAGCCGGGATCAGCGTGCGATCTGCAGCCTCGATTGGCGACGTGCGCGCCACTTCTTGTCGCAGGATTTCCCACGCCGCGTCCTGCTCGCCTACGAGAAGTCGCTGGTAGAGTCGTGATCGCTGCGGCATCGCTGGCTGGTCACCGAACAAGACGTCGAGGAACCGCAGCCGCGGAAAGTGTTTGCCGACGACGATGAGACAGACGGTCAGCGGCGTCGACAACACCAGTCCGATGGGGCCCCAAATCCACGTCCAGAATGCGGCGGAGATGACCAGCGCCAACGGCGAGATTCCGGTGCCCGCTCCATACAGCCACGGTTCGAGGACGCTGTTGGTCAACAGCTCGAGGCTGAGGAGTGAACCCAGGGCGATCCAGGACTGCGACCAGCCATCCGAACTCGCGAAGGACACCAGGATTGGCGCCACCGTCGACACAATGGGTCCGAGGTAGGGAACAAAGCGCATCGTCGCGCCGAGCAGTCCCCACACCAGCGGATTTGGCACGCCGATCCACCACAGGATGAGCCCCATCGCCGCGCCGTGGACGCCGTTCAAGAAGAGCTGGCGCCGAAGGTAGGTGCCGACCTTCGCCGACGCCTCCTTCGCCGCGCGGGTGGTCACCGGCAGGTCGCTTTGACTGGCGAGCGCGAGAAGGCGGTCACGCAGGTCGTCCCAGCGGAGCAGCATCACGAAGGCAAGCAACAACACCAGCGAAGCCACCACGGAGAAGTCCGCCATGGAATTGAGGGCGCTGTGGAGCACCGACCACCAGTTACCGTCCGGCGCGGCCGCCGGCGTGGGCGGCGCCTCGACGGCCGGCGTGACGCTCAAGTCGCGGCCGATGCCGCGTACCATACTCGTCGTTTGTTCGATGAGCTTGCCAAAGGAGGCACGCAGGTCGGCGCCTTTCATTTGCAAGTTCGCGCGATACGTCGGCATCTGCTCGGCGAAGCCTTGGATCTGTCCGGCAACAAGCCAACCGACCGCCCCGACGAGAACGCCTACCGCGGCCATTGTCAGCGTCGTCGCCAGCATGCGCGGGAGACCTGCTCGTGCAATCTGCTCGACGAAGGGCGCCAATGCGAAGGCAACGAAAGCCGCCAGCGCGATCGGTACTAAGAACTCCCGCGCGAAGTACAGCATCGCCACCATGCTGCACAAGACCAGCCAGGTAGTCGCGCGAGGGGAGGTGACGCTGGTGTTCATTGAGCTGGTTCAGAGCCCGCGGTTCCCCACGCCGTGAATCCGCGCGGCACGCGGCCATTCAAATCACTGAGCAAACGCCGTTCCGGTCGCGGCACTGGTCTTGCTTGAGCCGGCACATGACCGATCGCCAAGCTGATCCGCGACCGGCTGCAATGGCGGCGAATCGTCGCGACGCGCGCGAAATCCACCAGCCACGCAATTCGCGATGCGTATCAAGCTCGCGATGTGCGAGTGGGGCCTTGGAAGCTCGAGCAACGTCATCGCAGGCGGCCCCCCTCTGGCCGAGCGAAGCGAGTCGCAACCTTCGGTTGCCCGGCCGGCCGCAATGGGATGTGTCGAATGACTCTGCCGGTCGTGATTGCGCCGGCCAGCAGGGCCTGTCGAATCTACAAACGGGAGAAGTGCACGTCGCCGAGACGGCAGCGGCGCGACAAGCAGTGCACGACATGGCGTGCCGGTCGGCCGTGCTTCTGCTCCTCGCCGGCTGCGCCAGCCAGGACTACGGGGCGAGGTCGCAACGCGGATCGTCGGGTCCCGACGCGCCGCCGGAACCAGTCGCCAGCGCAAGCGCCAGCGCCAGCGCCGGAATCGGTTTCGCGACCAGGCCCGACGGCAGGACCGGGCCGCTCGTCGCGCCGCCGCTGCGCCGGGCTCCCGGCGCCGTAGCGCCGGCTTCCACCTGGGGTGAAGGCCCCGCCCGCAGCTTCCTCGTGCCTGCCGGCGATATCCTCGGCTTCCAGATCCTCTTGAATCAGGTCGACCGTCAGTTGGAGGACGGGAACGACTACGACTCCGACTACGACTCCATCCGCCTCAACTTGCAGACCGGCTGGGCGATCGACCGCGACCCGTTCGCGGTCAACCAAGTCTTGCATCCCTACCAAGGCGCCATGTACCACGGTTTTGCGCGGTCGGCGGGGCTCAACTACTGGGAGTCCCTGGGGTATGACTTCGTCGGCAGCGCGATCTGGGAAGTCGCGGGCGAAACCGTTCCGCCGTCGTTGAACGATCAGATCACGACCACGTTCGGTGGTAGCTTCCTCGGCGAAGCGCTGTTCCGGATGGCGAACGCCGTGCTCGGCAGCAGTGATGGCAGACCAGGATTCGGTCACGAACTCGGCGCCGCCGTGATCTCACCCTCGACCGGCTTCAACCGCTTTGCGTTCGGGGACCGCTTTGATGGCGTGTATCCGAGCAACGATGCACCGATCTTCTGGCGCGCGGGTCTGGGCTTGCGACACAACGAGCGCGTGACGGACCTCGGCGTGTTGGCCAAGTTGCAGGACGACCAAGTCGTGGCCGATCTCGTGGTGGACTATGGGCTCCCCGGCAAGCCGGGATACGAGTACGAGCGCCCCTTCGACTACTTCCATTTCGAACTGACGGCGACATCAAGCGAGACCGCGCTACCGGAAAACGTGATGGTCGCGGGTCTCCTGCTGGGATCAGACTACCACGCCGGTCCGCTGCGCGGCATCTGGGGTCTCTATGGCACCTACGACTACATCACGCCCGATGTGTTCAGTGTGTCGTCGACGGCCCTGCAGTTCGGCACGACTAGTCAGCTGAAGTTCTCGGACACGGTCGCTGTCCAAGGGACGGGCATGGCCGGCGTCGGTTGGGCGGCAGCCGGTACGATCGCCGATGCAGAAACGGATCGCAGCTACCACTACGGCGTCTGCCCCCAGAGCCAGGTCGGGCTCCGCCTGATCGGTGGCAGCCGTGCCATGCTCGACGTGACCGGGCGAGCCTTCTACCTCGACGGCACTGGCTCCAACGACCGCAACGGACACGAACTGATCCTGCGCGCGCGGGTGGCGATGGTCCTGCGCGTGTATGGCCACCATGGTCTTACCTTGCAGTACATCGCATCGAGTCGAGAGGCGAACTACGACGACCCTGTGCTGTCCGACACCCTCCAGGAAGTCGGATCCGTGAGCATTCTCTACACCTTCCTCGGTGACAGCCAGTTCGGCATCGTCGACTGACTTGGACAGATTAGTAGTCGCGATCGGCCATCCTTGAAATATCGAGGTCAGACCTCGGATTTCAATGCTGACTGCAGCCTACTTTCCGCAGAATAGACGCGCTCACGCGACTGGCGTTTTCGGGGCTCATATTCCGTAGTGGGCCGCAGAGACGCGAAGGAACTTGAGGAGTTGTTTGGCGACCTGCGAGAGCG
>JANPER010000196.1:0-28456 GCA_031423015.1 Planctomycetota bacterium
GAACGGCAGCGACGCGCGCACGACGCACGACCCGAAGGCCGTGCTGCCGACCTGCGGTGACACGCCGACGAACACCATGGAGCTTGGCCGCAGCGAGCCCATCGCGAACTGCAACGCGCTGTTGCCGATGATCGGCGCGCCTCGCGTCGCGAGCGTCGGAACCCCGCTCGTGCCGGCGCAGCCAACGCCGAGCTGTCGTACCCCCGGAAACGCGAACGGGATTCGGTCGGTGGTGAGCGCTGGCGCGCTGGTCGGCGGCACGCGGTGCGCGGTCGCCTGCTCGAAGGCATACGCGAGCGCCAGCAGCTTGGGCTCGCTGAACGCTGGCCCCGAGAACGTGACGCCAAACGGCGCCGGCGGCACGGTTGCCATGAGGCCTCCGGGCACCACGATGCTCGGGTAGCCGGCCCGCGCCGGCGCGTCGGCACCGAAGTTGGCGGGAAACAGGATCGCATCGAAGTCGTCGGCCGTGCCCCGCACCCCGTCGGGCCCCGCGTACACCGCATCGAGGGCAGCCCGCGACACCGACACGTCGCGCTGGCGGTCGGCGAGGTAACGCTGCTCGTCGGCACTGTTGGGCGTCGGGTCGTAGCGGTCCGCGGCGAGAAGGATCGCTTGGCCGTAGCGCAGGGCGACCGCGGCGTTCGCGTTGTTGTAGGCGATGATGTCGGCGAGCGTGCGCCGCGGTGCATTCGCGCCGAGGCTCGCCAGGTACAGGTTGAGGTCGCGCTTGAGACCGAAGATGAGCACCGTCGACTGGCCGGCGGGCGGCGGGTACGACACGCAGATCGAACCGAGATTCAGGTTGAGGATCGGGTAGGGATCGGCGACGAACGCCCCGGCCGCGCGCAGGGTCGCGACCGCCGCTTGCATCACCAGGGTTTGCGCGCCGCCCAGCGAGAACGGCGGCGCAGCGATCCGCGCGCGCGTGAGCGCGGTGCGGTCGAGAAACTGCGTGTAGTCGGAGTAGCAGTTCCCCCGGTTCAGGCAGGCCGCCGTCGCGGGGTCGTTGGGGTCGTAGCCGGCGATCACGCCGAGCACGATCGCCGCGTCGGTCACCGTGCGCGCGATCGGCCCCGCGGTGTCTTGGTCGGCGGTGATCGGCAGGATGCCGTCACGGCTGACGAGCCCCACGGTCGGCTTGATGCCGACAACGCCATTCGAGCTGCTCGGGCTGAGGATCGAACCGGAGGTCTCGGTGCCGATCGCGACGCTGGTCAGGTTTGCGGCGGTGCTGATGCCGGAACCCGAACTGGAGCCGCCAGGCGAACGGATCGCCGCACCGTTGACGTCGCGGCGCGGGTCGTACGCGTTGACGCCGTGGCCGCCGAGCGAGCTGTAGCCGCTCGGCATGCCGGCGGTCGACATGAAGTTCGCGAACTCGGTCATCGACGCCTTGCCGAGGATCACCGCGCCAGCCGCGCGCAGGCGAGCGGTGAGGAACGAGTCGTTCGGCGGCACCGACGTGGCGAGCGCGACCGACCCCGCGGTCGTCGGCATCGGCAACGCGTCGATGTTGTCCTTCAGCAGAACCGGGACGCCGAACAACGGACCGCGCCCGCCGGCTTGGCGCGCGTCGAGGTCGCGCTGCCGCGCTTCCGCCACGAGGTTTGGGTTGATCGTGATCAACCCCTTCAGGGTCGCGCCCACCTGATCGTACGCAGCGATCCGCAGCGCGTAACGCGCAGCCAGGCCTTCGGCTGTCAACAGGCCGCTTTGCATCGCGGCGCGCAGGTCGGCGATCGTCACCTCCTCGACCTGATAGGTCGGGTGCCCCGGCGTCTGCGCGCGCGGTGCGGTGATTGCGATCGTCAGAACGGCGGCAGACAGACGGAGTTTGACGTGGTGCATGGGGGGCTCGCGAACAGAACGGGAGGGGACGATCCTAGTCGACATCGCTGGTCTTCGCCTTGCCGTCACCTACGCTGCGTGTCCGCGATGTCGTACGAAGACGCGACTGCCAACCCTGGCCCATCCCGCACAGTCGTCATCCTCTTGTGCGTCGTGTGCGCGGTGGTGTCCGGGCGCCAAGTGGTTTCGCTGGGCCGCCAACGGGCACCCTGTGGCACCGATGGGCGCAGTCGCTACCACCAGCGAATGCAGCCGCTGCAAGGCGCGCTGGGCGGTGCGGCGACCGCGGGTTACCTCGGCGACGAGGTTGGCGACTTTCCAGGCCTGCCGAGAGACGAGGTGACGGGCCTGTTCTGGGCGCAGCACCACGCGTTGCCCACCATCCTGCGGCGCGACGGCAGTGACGCGTTGGTGGTCGTGAACTTCCATGGCGCCGACGCGGCTGAAAAGGCGATCGCCACGGGCTGGCGCGTCGAGCGCGAGTTCGGCAACGGCCTCTACTTGATGCGTAGGTGACATGCCGCTGCTCGAGATCTTCGCCTTCGCCGGGCACCTAGCATGTGCCGCCCTTGTCGTTTGGTGGCTGTGGCCACGCGCGGTGGCCGCGCCGGCGCTGCGCGTCAGCGTCGTGCTGGCGCTGGCGCTCGGCAGCGCCGCCGCGAGCGCGTTCTGGCAACTGCTGCTGATGCCCGGTTGGGACGCGCGTTGGCAGCTCGCTGAGGTTGGCGTCGGCGTCGTGGCGATCGCCGTCGGTCTCGCCGCGCGTCGCAAGGCGGCGTCACATCGAGCCGTCGAGGCGTCGGAACGCGGGCGCGTGGCGGCCACCGTCGTCGTGTCAGCGGCGTCGCTCGCAACGCGTCGACTGACCTGGTTCGTGGCGGGTCTCGCCGTGCTGTTCCTGGCCCAGCTCGCACTGCGTGCCTGCGCCAGCCCCACCGGTTCGTACGATGCCGCCGCCAACTGGAACCTGCGCGCGCGCGCGTTCTTCATGGCGGGCGATCGCTTGCGGGAGTTCGTCGCGGATCAGCCAGGGATCGTACATTCGAGCTATCCCGCGCTCGTGCCACTCATCGTGGCGCGTCTGTGGCGCGTGTGTGGCGAGGTGTCGACCGTCGTGCCGATGCTGCTCGGCGCTCTCTATGCCACGGCCACCGTGGTCGCCGTCGGCTCTGCCGTCGCTGCCAAGCGCGGCCGGCGCGTTGGTCTTCTAGCCGCTGCGTTGTTGCTGGCGACACCCGACTTGCCGCGTCAGGCGGTGGCGCAGATCGCCGATGTGCCCGTGGGGCTGGCGTTCGCGCTCGCGGGTCTCTTCTTGTGGCTTGCCCTCGAAGCGCGCGACTTGACCATGCGATCGTGGGCGTTGTGTGGCGCGCTGCTCGGGGTCGCGATGTGGACCAAGAACGAGGCCACGTTGTTCACGCTGTTGTTTGTCGCGATCAGCGCGAGTGTCGTCCTGCGACGTGACGGTTGGGGGCCGGCGGTGCGGTTGGTGGTGGGCTTGGCCGCGGGGATGCTGCCGTTCGTCGTCACGCTGCAGGCCTACAAGAGTTGCGTGCCGACCGCGAACGAACTCTTGCCCTGGGGCCGTGCCGACGCCGTCGTGGGTATGGTCTTGGATGTCGAGCGTTGGAAGGTCGTGCTCTCGGAGATCGGCCCGCGCGTTCTCGACTTCGGCCACTTCCTGTTCCCGATCACCTGCGTTGCAGTCTACGTCGCACGCCGCTTTACCCCGGCCGAGCGGCCGGCGTTGACGCTGTCTCTTGTTGCGCTGGCGGCGCTGCCGGTCAGCATGCTGCTCGGACACGTCGCGGTCGCGTTGACGACTCCCTATCCGCTCGCGTTCCACATCCAGAGCACACAGAACCGGCTCTTGCTCCAACTCTGGCCGCTCGTCGTGGCGGCCTTGTGCGCGCTGGTGCCAGCGAAGCCCCGCTAGGCCTTCGGCTTCGGCGGCGGCAGGTCGCGCGCCGGACACGAAGACTGCCAGGCCTTGCGCGCGTGCTCGCCGTCGCAGAATGGCTTGTTGGCCGACATGCCGCATCGGCAGAGAGAGACCACGGTTCGGCCGGCAAGCCCGAACTGCTTGCCGGTGACGTCGCACAGGGTGATGTTGTCGCCCTCGAGGCGGAGAGGGCCATTCTCGTTCACGGTGATCTTCATGCGGGGGACGGTAGCAGGACGAAAGTGTCAGACACATTCGTCCTGCTCGATATCGTGCTCGTCCATGCCCACGACCCTCCCGCCCAGCATCTTCAACGACGTGGTTGGGCCGGTGATGCGCGGGCCGTCGAGTTCGCACTCGGCGGCGTCGGTGCGCATCGGCCGGTTGGCGCGCGACCTGTGCGGCGGTGCGCCGGAGCGCGTGCTGGTCGAGTTCGACACGCAGGGGTCGCTGGCGACGACGCACGCGAGCCAGGGGTCCGACATGGGGTTGTTCGGCGGGTTGCTGGGCTGGGAAGCGGACGACGCGCGGTTGCCGGAGTCGGCGGCGGCGCTGAAGGCGGCCGGGATCGAACTCACGATCAAGATCGTCGAGCTGCACGATCCGCATCCGAACACGTATCGGCTGACTTTGTGGAAGGCCGGCGTCGAGCACCGGCTGATCGCGCTCTCGACCGGAGGCGGGATGATCGAGGTCATCGAGATCGATGGTGCGCGCGTGACGCTGTATGGCGACTACGCGGTGACCTTGCTCGATGTCAATGACGACGGGCGATCGACGTCGGCGGCGTTGGCGAAGCGCGAAGACGTCGACGACGTGCGCGTCACGGGCAAGGACCCGGTGCGGGTGGTCGTGTGTGCGCAGGCGTTCGTCGCCGCCGCGGTACTCGCGACGTTGCCGAATGTCACCCGTACGCGCCGCCTCGCCCCCGTGCTCCCGGTGCGCTCGCGCAAGGGCCTCGCGGTGCCCTTCCTGCACGCCGGCGAGATGGTGGCGCAGGCGGACCCCAAGACGCGCAAGCTCTCGGACTTCGCCCTCGAGTACGAGTGCGCCCGCGGCGGCATCGACGCTGACACGGTGCTCGAGCACATGCGCAAGATTCTCGCGATCGTGCGCGGCGGCGTGCGCGAGGGTCTCGCCGGCACCGAGTATCACGACCGGGTCCTGCCGCGCCAGAGCCACCGCTTCGCCGAGATGCTCGAACGCGGATCGCTCCTCGATGGTGGCATCCTCAACCGCGCCATCCTCTACGTCACGGCACTCATGGAGGTGAAGAGTTCGATGGGCGTGATCGTCGCCGCGCCGACCGCCGGCTCGTGCGCGACCTTCCCGGCCACCTGCCTCGCTGCCGCCGAGGCCATCGATGCGCCCGAGGACACCACCCTGCGCGCGATGCTCGCTGCTGGCTTGATCGGGGTCTTCGTCGCCACGCGCTCCAGCTTCGCCGCCGAAGTCGGCGGCTGTCAGGCCGAGACCGGCGCCGGCGCCGCGATGGCCGCCGCCGCGCTCGTGGAGTTGGCTGGCGGCAACGCGGCCCAAGGTCTCTCCGCCGCGAGCCACGCGCTACAGAACGTGCTCGGCCTGGTGTGCGACCCCGTCGCCAATCGCGTCGAGGCGCCCTGCCTCGGTCGCAACATCGCGGGCGCTGCCAACGCGCTCGCCTGCGCCAACATCGCGCTCGCCGGCTACGACCACCTCATCCCGCTCGACGAGGTCCTCGACGCGCACCGCCAGATCAGCGAGAACATGGCCCGCGAGCTGCGCTGCACCGCGCTCGGCGGCCTGTCGATCACGCCGACCTCCAAGGCGATCGAAGCGCGCATGTGTGGGACAGCGTCGTGTGGGACGTGCGGGTAGGGACGAAGTGTCAGACACATTTGGCTCGATGGCAACGGCGGGATCGACGTAGAACCGTACCGAAGAGATGCGCGGCCAGCCGGCGGGCGTGGGTTTCATGCCGCTCGGCGTAGTAGCGAACGAGTGAACCAAAGGCACGCCAACGGCGCCTCCCACCAACCGGCCCCAACTTGCCAAGGGAAGCGCATCGACCAGCCAAAGCGCTAGAGTGTGGCGCGGGAATCGTGCCTCTCGCCATCTGCACCTCCCTCTCACAGACCGTTCACATGCACCAACCCATGATTCAACTTCGAAGCGTAGCTATCGCCCTCGGGCTCACGGCCGTCGTCCAAGCGCAAACCACCCTCCAGATCTCGATCGGCATCCGCGAAACGGACGCGAGCGGTGGCGTCTTCTCCGCGATCGGCGCCAACGGTGGAACCGTGGGCGGGATCGAGTTCGTGAATCGCGATGCGCAGACCTTGACCCTAGACGGGACCTGGCAGCAGTTCACGTTCAACCTCACCACCGACCCGCTGGTCGGGTTCGCTGGCCTGACCGCGAACGGCGTGCTCGAGGGGACCTTCGGCGTGTTGGAGCACGTGCGGGTCTTGAACAGCACCGGCATCACGACGCCGATCACCCTTTGGATCGACGACGTGACCAACACGACGACGATGACTGGGCCGGTCGTGTTCGGTGACTTCCAGAACTTCGCGTCCGCGGCGGAAGTGATGTTCCAGGAGCCCGGCTTCTCGGGGTCGACGTCGGCCAACATCCTGCTGGGCGGCACGAGTGGCGTCGACAACCGCGTCGCGTCGCGCACGTCGGCTTGTCGGTGCGCCTTCCAGTTCGTGGACGGACTGACGACGCGATGGGTGCGGCTGACGACGTTCAACGCGACGAACCAGCCCAACCCATCGATCCGCTTCGACAACCAGGCGGTCGTCACGTTCTGGATGCGGGGCGGCCCGTGTCAGGAAGACCTGGGATCGCAAGGCCCCGGCATAGCGATCGCCGAAGCATGCGGCACCGGCCTGGGTGCCGGCCAGTCCAGCGTCTACTACACTGCGGGCGCACTGCCGGGCGTCCCGGGCGCGATCGCGGTGTCGATCTTCGGGTCGCCAGACCTGCCGATCTTCGGCGGCAACCTCGTGT
Organism: Planctomycetota bacterium; assembly: GCA_031423015.1. Lineage (GTDB taxonomy): Bacteria > Planctomycetota > UBA1135 > UBA1135 > UBA2386 > DATGPD01. Next base: position 6,788 of record JANPER010000196.1, read on the forward strand.
CCGGATTCGGGCTGGCGGCAACGATCGCGGTCGCCAGCGACGGCGGTGGTCGGTTCAGTCTGCCGTTGAGCCCGCTCGGCGCGGTCGCCGACCTGGTGCTGCAGAGTGTGTTCTTCGATCCCAGCCTGCCGCAGAGCTTCGCCTTCACCAACGCGATCCGCGCGCGCTTCCGGTAGTCCTGCTCACCAGGTCTCGGCCGACATCTCCACCCGCACGTCGAACCCTGGGCTTTCGTGCGCGCCGCCGGTCGGCACGTGCACCTCATCCGTGTAGCTGTTGCCCGGCGCGAAGCGGAGGCGAGCGGCATCACGAGATCGACGGCCTTGCGGCCGTGTGCGCGCCCTAGCCCGTCGACGTAACCGTTCACGGGTCGTCGTTGTTTTCCGCTCCCGCTCCCGCTCCCGCTCCCGATCTCGCGCCTGCGTCGTAGCACGTGCACACCGATCTCGTGCTGCGATGAACCTGCCGTTCGTACGTTCTCAAGAACCCCTCGAGGCTCTCGCATGCACCGCATCGTCGTCGCCGCGTTCGCGGCCGTCTCTTCGTTGGCCGCCCAAGACCTTGGCGGTGGCGCTCCCGCGTCGCACGGACGCGTGCCACGTTTCGTCCTCGACACTTGGTTGCCCGGCGCATTGGCGAGCCTGGCGTTCGTTGACGCACCGACCGCGACTCCCGCTGGCGCCGGCATCCTCAGCGCCGGTCGCACCGCGGTGAACCTGCCGTTCTTGCCGGGCACGCTGATCGCCGACCCGGCGCTCGGCGTGGTCGTGCCGATGACGCAGAGCCTCGCGGTGGGCTTGCCGGCGCAGTTGCACGGCCGCTCGCTCTACATCCAGGGCGTTCTCCTCGATGGCGCCGGGCTGCTGCTCACCGACGCCACGCAGGTGAACTTCTGGCGCCCGCTCGCCGTGGTCGGTTGTCAGCGCCAGAGCGCCAACTCGCTGCTGTTGATCGACGTCGCCACGCGCACCCAGGTCGGTCGCATTGGCAACAGCGAGAACGGCAGCATCGCGATCTCGCCGGACCGCGGCCGCATGTACGTGTGTGAGCCGGGCTCGGTGCGCAACCACGTCGTGGTGTTCGACATCTCGGTGCTGCCTGCGCTGCGGATCACGACCATCATCAACACCGGTGGCGTGCGCTATCGCGGCGAGTTCTCACCGGACGGTCGCTTGCTGTATGTGCCGGTGCACGACGGCGTCGACGTCATCGACACCGACCGCGCCAGCGCGACCTATCACACCGTCTTGCGCAAGATCAACACGCCGATCACCGGCAACGCCACGAGCATCTTCACCGGCCCGATCGACGTCGCGGTCACGCCCGACGGCCGCAAGTTGTTCATCGCCTACGGCCAGAGCGGCGCGACCTTCCCCGGCAACGGCACGCTCGGCGTGATCGACTTGACGCTGCCGACCTTCCCGCACCGCAGCATCCCGATCACGCTGTCGGGGGTGGTGAACCTGCTGGGCAACCTGGCGACGCACAACGCGGTGCGCGTGTCGCCCGACGGGCAGTTTGTCTACGTGCTGGAGTTCGGTTTCCAGCCGGGCCAGTTCGTCAGCGGCTTCACCAACGGCAGCTCGGTGAAGATCGTCGACGCGGTGAGTGAAGTCGAGGTCGCCGCGATCGCCACGCGCGGCGTCGGTCAGAGCGAGATCAACCTCGACCTGCTGGGTCGCAACCTGTGGTTGGCGCAGGTCGACCTCGGCGGTGTAGGCGAGGTGCTGCGCTTCGACGTCGATCGCCGCAGCGCCACGCGCAACAGCCTGGTGGCACAGCCCCATCGGTACGGGGACCTACTCGGTCGGCAACGGGCCGAGCAGCGCGGCGCCCACCGCCGACGGCAGCCTGGTGTTGGTCACGGTGATCGAAGACGCTACGCACCCGACGCCGGAGCTGGTGACGATCGATGCTGGCAGCAACACCGTGATCGGCACGGCAATCCCGCTGGAGAGTCTGCCGCGCACGGTGAGTGTGCAGCGGTAGAGATTTCAGCCGTCACCGCGGCACGGCTGGAGCCCCGGCGGCATCGTCGGGAAGCGGAACACGGTGTCGGTGCCCCGCGGCGCTAACTCGCGTTCGCGGTCGTCGACCGTCGCAGTGGCGACGATGCCGAGATCGGGGGTCTCGCGCGTCACCCGCCAGTCGACGAGCGGCACCGCAGGCGCGGTCCACGCCTCGACACGCTGATCGTCGGCCGAGTCGAACCACAGCCACCAGCCCTTGCGCGCCGAGCCGCCGTCGGCCCAGTCGACGCGCGCGCGGATCGCGAGTTCGCTACCACCAACATGGGTGCCGGTGGGCGTATCGACTAGCGCCAGGTAGCTGAAGCGTTCGTCGCGGTGGCAAACGACTTCGGCGTTGATGTGGTCGACGTAGCCGAGGTTGGGATCGAGCATCCAGGCGCCGGCCGACTGATTGCCGCGCGCGCGGCGGAACCAGTCCACGAACGCAACCGGCTTGCCGCCGCCGTCGTACTCGAGCACCGCGGCGAACGGCCAGGCGCGCGCGATCGGCTTGACCATGGTCTCGCCGTGCCAATGCGCGGCACCGTTGCGCACTGGGCCTACGGCGATCACCGGCTTGCCGTCGCGGCGCTCCCAGCCCGACGTATGTGCGTCCGCGCGTCGCCGCAGCGCGAGGCGCACTACCTCGGCATGTCGGAGCCGCAGGAGCGGGCGCGTGTAGAGATACAACGCCGCGTGCCGCGGCCCTGGCGCGCGGCGCAAGGCGCCACCCGTGCGCGTGGCCAGCAGCATCGCGGCAGTCGAGATGAAACGGCGGCGATCGAGTCTGCTCATCGCCGCGGGTAGGTCTCCTTCACCCAGTCGCGCAAGCGCACGTCGAGCGCCTCGGCCTCGAGGCCGGTGGCCGCGCGCAGCGCGTCCGCAGGTGCGCCGCCGGCTTTCGCTGCGCGCACGACGCGCGACAGCTGCCGCCGCGACTCGATTGGGCCCGGCGTGATCGGCGCCGCGGTGGGCTGAGACAGGTAGTCGACCAGCGCGAACGCCAGCGCCTGGTGACGCGGCTCGAGGTCCGCGGCGTCGCGGCCGATCAGCTCGGTCAGCGACGGCGGTTGGGCCGCGTCCAACAGTTGGCGCACGCCGGGACGCCAACGGCCGCCGAAGTAGCGACGCGGCGGCTGCAACCGTTCGAGGTGGCAGAAGTTCTCGCACACCTCGAGAGCTTGCTCGGTCTCTAGCCAGTGCGCGAAGCCTTCATCGAGCCAGCCGTGCCCAGCGGCATCGAGCGAGCCGGCCGGTCGCATGGCGCCGGTGACCAAGTGTGCTACTGCGTGCGCCAGCATGCGCTGCAGGGCGGCGTCGCCGCGGGTCGCCCGCAGGTCGTGGCGCAGGACGCTGGCGCGGCGCGCCGGCACGACAACGCCGAGGCCCTGCGACTCGAGGCCGGTGAGGTGCGCGGTCAGGCGCGCGCAGTCGAGTTCGTCGCGCATCAGCGCCACCGTGAAGCGCCTGGTCGAAGTCGCGTCGGTTGGCGCGAGGTCGTCTTCGTCCAAGCCAAGCGTCGCCATGGCCCGCGCCCGTAGCGCTTCCAGACGTCCGCCAAAGAGATGGAGCTGCGCGTGCACGTCTTTGGCCGGACAGTCGTCGATCGGACCGGGGGCGAACAACAGATCGAAGTGCGTCGTGCGGCAAGCGGCGGGCTCGCGTGCGACACCCGCCGCCGCGAGCAGCGCGCGCAGTTCGTGGAGCCAAGTCTGCGCCGTCGCACGCCGACGTTCGAGGTCGGCCTCGATGCTCGTGCCAGCCGCGCACTTCGTGCAGGCGACTCCGCCGGCGCCGGCGCAAGCCCGACAGCGAGCACCGACGCTGCACGCCACCACCGCACCCTCCAGTTCAACGTCGCACACGCGACAGGCGACTGCGCCACTGCTGCACGTCGAGCATGGGTCCTGCCCGGCGGCGGCTGCCACGACGCCGGCCAGCAGGCCGACTAGCGCGCCCCAGCGCGCATGCCCGGGATACGACATCGCGCCGATCTTCCAGTGTTCGCCCAGCACGTCAATCAGCTGCCAAGAAGAACCACCGAGAACACAGAGGCCACAGAGAGAAGATCGAAGCCCACAGGGCTCCTCTGTGCTCTCCGTGATCTCGGTGGTTCTTCTCTGGTCTGCGGCGAAGGCTCGCTAGTCGGTACATCACGATCAAGACAGGAACGGTGGTGTTCCCGAGTCTTGCTCCACCGTCGGCTCGAAGCGTCACGGTTGAACTCCGGCCCGCATGGCGGCACGATCGCCGTGACTCGCAGTCGCCGTCGCGCCTGCGGCGACGATCGCCATGAGTGACACCGAGTTTGGCCGCGTGGCCGTGTTGGGCGCTGGCACCATGGGTGCCGGCATCGCGCAAATCTGCGCTGCGGCTGGCTCGCGCGTCGCGCTGTACGACGTCGAGCAGCGCTTCGTCGACGCGGGGCTCCGGCGCGTGCGCGAGTTCCTCGAGAAGGGCGTCGAGAAGGGCAAGACCAAGCCGGCGGAGCGCGACTTGGTGCTGAGCAACCTGCGCGGCACGCCCGACCTGGCTGCTGCCGTCGCCGACGCGGACTTGGTGATCGAGGCGATCCCCGAACGGCTCGACCTCAAGCGCCAGGTGTTTGCGGCCGTGGCGCGCGCGTGCGCGCCGAACACGGTGCTGGCCAGCAACACCTCGTCGTTGTCGCTGGCCGAGATCTTCGCCGCGCTCGCGCAACCCGAGCGCTGCCTCGGCATGCACTTCTTCAACCCGCCGCCGCTGATGCCGCTGCTCGAAGTGGTGAAGGCCGCGTCGACCAGCGACGCCGTCGTGCAGCGCGTGCTCGGCTATGCCAAGCGCCTCGGCAAGGAACCGATCGTGGTGCAAGACAGTCCGGGCTTTGCGTCGAGTCGACTCGGCGTGGTGCTGGGGCTCGAAGCGATCCGCATGCTTGAGGCTGGCGTAGCGTCGGCGGAGGACATCGACAAGGCGATGGAACTCGGCTATCGCCATCCGATGGGGCCGTTGAAGCTGACCGACCTGGTGGGCCTCGACGTGCGCCTGTCGATCGCCGACTACCTGCGCGACAAGCTCGACAGCCCGGCGTTCACGGCGCCCGCATTGATGCGCACGATGGTGGCCGAGGGCAAGCTCGGCAAGAAGAGCGGCCAGGGCTTCTACAAGTGGTAGCGCACGGCGACAGCGAGAAAGGCGACGGCGAGAAGGGCGACGACGCGGAACTCGTGCGCGCGTGAACCCATCGTCACCTCGGCGCCCCTTGCCCAAGGCGGTGATCGGCCTCGGCATCGTGAGCCTGCTCACCGATGCGGCGAGTGAGATGGTGTTCCCGTTCCTGCCGATCTTCGTCATGGGCCTGGGCGGCGGCGCGACCATGCTCGGCCTGATCGAAGGCGTCGCCGATGCGGTGGCGAACCTGCTGAAGCTGCTCGCGGGCTACGTCACCGATCGCACCGGTCGGCGGCGGCCGTTCGTGATCTGTGGCTACGCGCTGTCGTCGATCGCGCGCCCGTGCGTGGCGCTGGCGACGGTGGTGTGGCACGTGGCTCTGGTGCGCGTGGTGGATCGCGTGGGCAAGGGCCTGCGTGGCGCGCCACGCGACGCGCTCATCGCCAGCGCGGTCGAACCCGCGCGGCGCGGCGAGGCGTTCGGGTTCCACCGCGCGATGGATCACGCGGGCGCGGTGGTGGGCCCGCTGCTCGCCCTCGCCGTGTTGCAATGGGTGACCGAAGACCTGCGCGTGCTGTTCCTTTGGGCCGCGGTTCCGGGCGCGCTCGCCGTGCTGGCGGCGTTCGCCTTCGCGCGTGAACAACCAGTATCGCCGGCCGCGACGAACACCGACGCGACGTCGGCCCGCGACCTCGCCCGCTTCTTGCTGCCGATCTCGCTGTTCAACCTGAGTCGAGCCAGCGACGTGTTCTTGCTCGCGCTCGCGAGCGCCAATCGAGGCTCCCTCACCGAGCTACCCCTGTTGTGGATCGGCCTGCACCTGGTGCGCTCGGCCAGCGCGACCTTTGGCGGGCGCTTGGCGGACCTTCGCGGCGCCAAGCCAGCGATCGCGTCGGGTTGGTTGATCCACGCGGCCGTGTTCGCTGGCTTGGCGTGCGCGCACGATCAGAACGTGATCCGCGCGCTGTTCTTGCTGTACGGCCTGCACGCGGGCCTGTCGGAGGGAGCCGAGAAGGCGCTCATCGCCCGCGTCGCGCCGAGCAAGCGCGTGGGTGCCGCATTCGGCTGGTATCACTTCGCGGCCGGCGGGTTTGCGCTGGTGGCCAGCGTCGGGTTCGGTGTGCTCTGGGACGCGCACGGCCAGGCCGTTGCGTTCGGCACCAGCGCGGGAATCGCCGTGTGTGCCGCGGCTTGGCTTCTCTGTCTACGTTGACGCGCGCGCTGCGGACTGTGGTGTGGCAACCGACGCGGCTCGTCCGCTACCTCCTCTTGCTGGGCATCGTGGTCGTGGCCGTGTGCGTGCGGTTGCACCCGCTCGATCATCTGCTGCAGCCGCAAGGTCTGTTGATTCACGACCTGGACACGCTGCGGCGTCTGGCGCACTTGGCGGCGATCGATCACGCGGGTCAGTATCCGGTCGTCGAGGTGCTCGACGGCTACCCGATCGGGACCACGCTGCACTGGACGCTGCCGATGGACTAAGGTCATTCGCGGACTCGACCCGCTGGTCAGTTGGATGCTGCCGACCGAGCGCGGCTACGAGGCGGGAGCGGTGATCGCCGGGCCTTTGCTGTCGGCGGTGGCGATCTGCGGGCTCGTGCTGCTGTCGGTGCGGCTCGTGGGCCATGCGGCTGCGTTGGTCGTGGGCGCCCTCTACGGCTTGGCCTACTCGTGCGTCAACACCAGCCTGCTCGGCAACGGCGATCATCAGACGCTGCAGCAGGTGGCCGTTGCGGTGGCGGTGCCGAGTCTGTGGCTCGCGCTGCATGCGTCAACGACGGCGGCGGGCAACGCGGTGAGCAAGGGCGATCTATCGGCTGTGGGAAGTGGCGCGTTGAGTGCCAGCGGCTCGCGTCACGACTTGCGCAAGCTCAGGCGCTGGACGCGGGGGCAGACCCCGACGACCCTACGGCGAGATCACGAACTCGTCGCAGCCGATATCGACGGCAATGCTGAACAGCCGGGCCTGCGCATCGATGTCGGTCTCGCCCGGGGTCAAGAGGCTCGTATTGTCGCCGTTGATGCACGGCGAGAAGTTGGGGATGTGCAGGCCGTCGGTGAACAGGGGGTGGGCGTTGATGTTGCCCGAGCCCCAAGTCAAGGTGCGTGGTGCGGTACCTAGTCCGACTCCGGCTTGGCCGCTCAACACGTCGCTGAAGCTGACCTCGACCGTGGCGAAGGTGTCGACGAACAGCTGCTGCGTGTTGCCGCTGATGGCGTTGTCCCACAGGATGCTGTTCTGCAGGAACACCTGTGCCACGCCGAGGGATAGGCCGGTCGCAAACACGCCGCCGCCACGGCCGGGGTTGTTGCCGCCGGCGCTGTTGAGCGTGATCGTGCAGTTGCGGATCGTCGCGACCGAGGAGTCGACGTAGACCCCGCCACCGTCACCCGAGGCGGCGATATCGACCGCGGAGTTCAGCGTGATGAAGCTGTTGATGATCGACGGGTTGAGGCCCTGCGAGTACATGCCGCCACCGAGTCTGGCTTGGTTGAGCAGGATGCGACAGTTCCGCAGCTGCGGCCCGCCGTTGAATATGGCGATGCCACCGCCGCGATTGAGCGCGGTGCAGTTCTGGATCGTGCATTGGCGAACGATCGGATGCGCGCCCACCACGAGGATGCCGCCGCCGTCGCTCTCGACGGTAGGGTTCTCGATGACGAAGTTGGTGAGCACCATGTTCTGATTGACGACTGGCCCACCCGAGTTCGAGACGATGACGAAGCGTCCGCGCAGCTTCCCCGGTCCGTTCTTGGCGGTGACCTTGATGTTCTTGGCAACGATCGGCGACTCGTTGTAGTCCTGCGACATCGTCACCAGCACGGTTGCTCCCGTTGGCGCGAGGTTGACGGCCTGCTGGATCGTGGCGAAGTCCTGCGGCACCCGGAGCGTGACGCTTGGCCCCGGGGCGGGAGTCTGCGCGGTAGCTGGCACCAGCCACGCGGCCGTGATCAGGGACATCGCGAGAGCGCTGCGGCGCAGCGGAGCGCGAACGGATAGGTACGGATTGTTGGACATGATCGTTGTAATGAGGAACACCGGGCGGCGCGAACTGCGCAGCGCGTTGGCTTCGAGCCGGGTCCTTCATGACCGAGAGGCGCACTGTAGTTTCAATCTCCCGATCGCACGCCGGACTACACGACGTCGACTCGTGGCAACGCGCGCGACTTCACCGACCGGATGTATCGTTGTCGCCGGCTTGCTGCTCGCGCCATGCGGTGAGTTCGACCGGCCTGCGTCACGACTTGCGCAGGCTCAGGTACTGGACGCGAAAGCGCACCGGCCCGACCTCGATCGACGGCAAGCGCGCGGTGAGTTCGCGCAGCTCGGACAAGGCGTACTCGGCGACGCGATACACCACGTGGATGCGAGTACCCGTTGGCCACAGATCGGCCTCCGCAAGCACCGTGCGCCGGTCGACGATCGCTACCAAGAGGTCCTGGCGATGGCGCAGGTAGTGGCGGAGCGGATGCTGCGCGAACACTTCGTTGGTGCCAGTGACGGAAACGATCTTGTCGCCCGGGGCAAACGCGCGTTCGACCTCGGCGCAAGCAGAACGGTAGTCTTCGCGGCGGTTGCCCAGGCTGTGTGCATACGACAAGGCCAGGCAGCCAAAGGTCGCGGCGATCACGCCGCCAGTGCGCAGCACTCGGCCGGGGAGCAGACACAGACCGCTGCCGATGCAGGCGACGCCGCCGGCGGTCGCGGCGATCAGGGTGCGTGGGCCGATGTCCGGCGGCAGCACGCTCCAGAGGGCGAGCGCGCCGAGGACGGGTGACGCCCACGCGGCCAGCGCGCTGAGGTCGCCGATTGCGCGGCGGCGCGCGCTGTGCAGAACATGCACGCCGAAACCGAGCAGCAGGATCGCCGCGAGCGCCACCACCACGCTTTGCCAAGGGCCCGTCGCGATGCTGGCATCGACCAACACGTGGCGGGCTGGCAATTCGACGAGAGCGCGTAGCGAGTGGTCATGCTGCCAGCCCCATGACGTGGCCATCTGCCGCGGCAGGGCATACACGAGCCACGGCAGCCAGATCAGCACGCCGGCCACCGCCATGGTTGCCGGCATCAGCGCGCGCGATGGCGAGGCGCGCTTGCCGATCACGTCGACGAGCAGCACCCCGAGCACGGCAGCCGCGGCGAGTCCGCCCATGTAGTGGAAGCCGGTGGCGGCCATCGTGCCGAAAGCGATCGCCGCGCTTCCGCGCCGGACGTGGCCCACGCGCCAGGCTTCGACGCCGAGGAGCGCGATCACCGACGCCAGCTCGACGAAGGCGTACATGCGCACTTCGTGTGCGAGCCAGATCGCCAACGGTGAGACCGCGGCCAGTGCCACCGCGACGGCCTGCCGCGGCATCGGCAGCCACGCCTTTGCCAGCCGCGCAAACAGGATCAACGACAGCGCTGAGGCGAGCGCCGGCAGCAGGCGCAGACTCGCGTCGCTGGTGCCTACCCACGCAAGCGCGAGCCAGGTGCGAAACAGGAGTCCGCTGAGCGGGGGGTGCCGGTCCTGCAGCAAGACGGCGATCGGATCCGCGGCCTCGGCGACGCAGAGCGTCGCGGCCTCGTCGAACCAGATGGAATGAACGCCGAGGCCAGTCAGGCGCAGCGCAAGTCCGAGGAGCACCAGGACGACGAGCGGCATTCAGGGGGTGACCGTCTGTTCCCGGGCAGGCGGGCCGCGCATGTCCCCTAGTCTGGTGGCTGGCTGCGGTAGACGCGAGAGGGCTCTCTGGTTCCCGGGGCTGCCGTGCCGCGAGCCCTCGGGCGGCGCCAAGCGTTGCGGGCGTCGCTGTGTCGCCCGATCAGGTCCGCGGCGCGCGCGGCAATGCGCGCCCCGATCAGAGAGGCTGGTCTCTCTGTCTCGCTGCCACCGGCCCGGCCGCGTGGCAGCCGACGAAAAGCGGCCGCGGCCTGCTCGGTCGGCGCCTGCACTCCCGCTGGCTGGGGGACGAGGCAACGCCTCGGATCATCCCGAAACCACCGAGTGAACTCATGCAACACCCCGACATGCTCGCTTCTCCGTGCCGCTGCTTCCCGCGCCTGGCCTGGCTGCTCGCCCTGCCCGTCCTCGCCCTCGGTGCGCGCGCCCAGAGCGGCTTCGAGACTCAGTTCTATCGCTCGCTCGACCTGGCGCGGGCCGCGCGTGACCAGTACGGCCTGAACGCCACGGTCACCTCCATCGGCCAGCACCTCTACGACTGGCGGGCGCAGGTCGGCAGTCGCAACCTGTCGCTCGACCTCGCGCAGGCGGTCGCGACGCAGTACGGCAGCAGCTACACCCTCGTGAGCGTCGGCGTGCACCTCTACGACTGGCGCGCCGTGCGCTTCGCCGACCTTCAGGCCGTCGTGCTGCCGGTGATGCCGATCGCCTCCGACCGCTTCTTCGACATCAACGGCGTCCGCGACGGCCTGACCCGCTTCCGCTCGGTGTTGACCTGCATCCAGAACTGGTACCGCCTGCGCGCGGGCTCGACCTTCCGGCTGTTGCAGCCGCTGGTGATCTACACGGCGCGCACCGGCGCGACGTGGAATCAGATCTCCGCCAACACGGCCAATAGCCAGAACCGCTTCGACCTACTGAATGCCGCGCTCGCGGACTACGCCGCGCTGCTGCCGCAGCCCGGAAGCGCGCTGCGCGTCGTGCTGTCGCCCTACGCCGGCGACTTCCCCGACGTTTGGCTCGGAGCTGCGGCGTCGGGCCGGTTCGCGGTCGCGCCGCAGCGCGCCACCAGCGTCAACTGTCCGGCGTCAGGGCCGCTCGACTCCCGCAGCGCGGACGCCACCTACGCCGTGGGCCACGAGCTGGGACACACCTTCGGCCTCGGCCACTCCTGCGACGACTACCCCAACTTCACCCAGTGCTCGCGCTCGATCATGCAGGCGGCCAAGCCTTGGGACGCGATCCTGCTCGAGCCCGAGATCGTCAGGCTGGTGCAGACCGTGTTCTTCCTCGGCTCGGTCGCGCCGTTGGGCGCCGGCTGCGCCGGCAGCAACGGCGTGCTGGTGCACACCATCAGCGGTCCGCCGGCGATCGGCCAGCAGCAGCACTACCGGCTGCAGAACGGCCCGGTGCTGCGGCCCGCGCTCCTCGCGCTGGGCACGTCGGACACGTTCTGGGGTCGGTCGCCGCTGCCCCTGAGCCTGGCGCTGTTCGGCGCCCCCGGCTGTTGGCTCTACACCGAGCCGGCGGTCACGATCCTGATCGCCACCGACGCCGGAGGCTCCGCCGCGATCCCGCTGACCCACCCCACCAGCGCGAGCCTCATCGGCCAGCGCTTCTTCACGCAGTTCGTGGCGATCGATCCCCCGGCGAACGCGTGGGGCGTCACGACGAGCAACGGTGTGGCGACGCGGCTCGGGCGGTGAGAGCCGGCGTCGGCTCCGGGGGCCGAGCGCGCGTCGATGGAACGCGGATCCCGGTGTGGCTCGCGGCATCCTCAGCGTGAGCCGGAACTCGGTGTGATAGCGGCAGCCGCGGCTCTCGGCCCCGAGCGGGCATCACTTCTTGCGCGTGTAGAGGATCTCGAAGACCTTGGTGTTGGCCTCGCCGATCGGCAGGTCATGCACCTCGAGCGACATCGCATCGGCCGACGGGAAGCGGTAGATGCCCTTGACCATCTTGTCGTGCTCGCCGGTCAGGTACTCGTCGATCGTGCCATACATGAGCAACGCGTTGCCGCTTGGATCCATGTCGCCCTCCGTGTGGAGCATCGCTGTGTCCATGCTGGTCACTTGCGTGAAGAGGAAGCTCTGCTTGAAGTTGTCGTAGCCGAGCAGCAAGAAGCCCTCCATCGGGCCCATCATCGGGAACTCCCCCTTCCACGACCCCTTGAGCCAGCGGCCGGGCATCAGCCACGAGAACTCGGCCTCGCCTTTCGTGGCCGGGGTCGCCTGCCCGCCCATGAACAGCTGCGTCTGTGTGGTCCACGTGCCGACGAAGCGCTCCAACTCCTTGTGGTGCTTGCCAGGCTTCGTGAACTTTGCGGCCTGCTGCATCATCTGGGCCATCGCCGCGGCTTCCCCCTTGTCTTGCGGGTTCTTCTGCGGGTCCTGGGGGAGAAACAAGCTCGGGAGCGCCAGTGAGGCGCACAGTGCCAATGTGGTCAGGCACGAGATCGTCGAGAGCGTCATGATTCGGACTCCTTACTTGACGGGTTGATCGAGGGTGGCGAGCGCCGAGAGGACCAGGTAGCGCTTCTGCAAGCAGCCAGGCAGATCCTCCAGGGACAGCGAACGTGGGTCGAAGAGCGCGACCGCCGGAGCGCCGAGCGGCACGCAGGCGAGCGCGAGCAACAGGGTCGCGGCGTAAGCCGTCGTCGTTCGGGACGCTTGCCCCCAGCTGCGCGCGCGCCGCAGGTGTGAGAGCCGCTGGAGGAGCATGCTCTCCGGATGCCAGAACGCGTGCACGCCGGCGGGCCGGGCCTCGAGCAGGGCGGCCGCGTGGCGCAACAGCGTCGCGCGGTACGGCACCGGATCGCCGCCGAGCGCCTTCACGACGGCCTGGTCGCAGCACAGTTCGCGCAGCGCGAACAACCGTGCGGCCGCCCACCACACGAGCGGGTGGAACCAGAACGCCGAGTGCAGCACGAGGCACACGAGCCCCTGCAGCGAATCGCGCCGCCGGCAATGCGCGAGTTCGTGCAGCAGCACGTGGTCGAGTTCGGCCGATCCGATCCGATCCGCTCCGCGAGCGTCGGCGGGAGCACGACTCGCAGGCGGACGAACCCGAGGACGAGCGCGCTCGACGTGCCGGGCGCGACGAGGATCTCGGGCACGCGCTGCAACGAGAGCCTCGCGGCCAGACGAGCGGCGAGGGCAGTCAGCTCCGCGGTCGCGAGACTCGCGCCGGCCCGTAGGCGCCTGTCGAATGCGCGGTAACGCAGCAGCGAGACCGAGAGGAGCAGCGCTCCGCCGCACAACCACGCCGCGAAGAGCAGCGGCAACCACGTTCCTCCTCCCGCCGGCGCGGACGACGCGGGGCCGATGCTCGCAACGCTCCAAGGCGCAGTGAGCGAGGGCGGCAGCACGAGCTTGACCATGACGAGCGACCAGAGCCCCATGCGCAGCTCCGGCCACGCGCGCCCGCGCAGCAGGCGGTCGAGCCCAACGACGACCGCGACCAGCACCACGAGCTGACAGCTCATCGCGGCGAGCCAATTCCACCAGTGCTCGAGGAGTTGACTCATCAGCGCTCGCCTCGGTGGGCGTCGTCCGCGAGCATCGCGCGCAGTTGCTCGCGCTCGCGCTTGGACAAGCGCTCGGCCGCGACGAAGTGCTGCACGAGCGACCCGAACGTCCCGCCGAACGCCCGGTCGACGAGCGAACGCACGGCCGAGCTGCGCGCCTCCTCGCGCGATAGCCGCGGCTCAAAGAGGCCGGCGTTGGCGCGCTTCTTGACGCTGACGATCCCCTTCTCGACCAGGCGGTCGAGCATCGTCTTGATCGTCGTGTAGGCCCACCCGGCCTTGGGGCCGAGCCGTTCGAGCACCTCGCGCGCGCTGGCCGGAGACCCTTGCCATAGGGCGTTCATGATCGCCCACTCCGCGTCGCTGAGCCTCGTCTTTCGTTCTGCCACAGGTGTGGCAGTTTCTACTACGCATGTCGTAGGAGGTCAACGCCCGGCCCCGAAAACTGTCAAGCGTCGTGGCCGTCGCTCGCGATCGGTAGATGTGCGCCGTGGAGTCCCGCCGCCGCCGGCTAGCATGCGCAGATGCTGCGCTCATCCCTCGTCGCGCTCGCGCTGGCCCTCGCTCCCGCCGCTCAATCGAAGCTCCTGACGCCGAAGGAAGCCCTCGGCCAGGAGGTCGGTGCGGACAAGTTCTTGGCGAGTTACACCCAGCTCGTCGACTACTGGCAGAAGCTCGACGCCGCGTCGGATCGCATGCAGTTGCGCACGATCGGCAAGTCGGGCTACGGGCAGACGATGCTGATGGCGGTGATCTCGTCGCCGCAGAACATGCAGCGCGTCGAACACTATCGCGCGATCAGCGGCAAGCTGGCCAAGGGGCGGGCCGACGACGGGTCGCCGCTGACCGCCGCACAGATCGCCGCGTTCGCGGCCGAGGGTCGCGCCGTAGTGTGGATCGACGCCGGACTGCATTCGACCGAGTCGATCGCGGCGCAGAACATCCTGGAGCTGGTGTGGCGCATGGTGTCGCAAGACGACGCCGAGACGCGCCGCATCCTCGACGAAGTGGTGTTGCTCGCGTGCCCGGTCAATCCCGACGGCATGGAGATGGTGGCACGCGGCTATATGGCGAGCGGCAAGGTCGGCAGCATCCCGGTGCTGTATCAGCGCTACTGCGGGCACGACAACAACCGTGACCACTACGCGGTCAACACCGCCGAGTCGATCGCGGTGACGCGCGTCTTCTATCACGACTGGTTCCCGCAGATCGTCTACAACCACCATCAGTCGGCGCCGCGCGGCACGGTGATCTACACGCCGCCGTTCCGCGACCCGCACAACTACTACGTCGATCCGCTGGTGGTGCGCGGCATCGAGTTCGTGGCGGCCAACATGAACGCGCGCTTTGCGTGGGAGAACAAGCCAGGCGTGATCTCGCGCAGCGGCGCGCCCTATTCGATGTGGTGGAACGGTGGCCTGCGCACCACGACGTGCTTTCACAACATGATAGGCATCCTGACCGAAGTGTTCGGCCACCCCGATCCGACCGAGCTGCGGCAAGGTCTCGACCGGCGTTTGAACAGCGGTGACTACCCGATGCCGATCAGCACGCAGATGTGGCACGCCCGGCAGACGATCGAGTACCTGCAGACGGCGAACTTCGCGATCCTCGACACCGCCGCGCGCTACCGCGCCCAGGTTCTCGGCAACCTGGGGCGCATGGCGGTCAACTCGATCGAGCGCGGCCAGCGCGATCACTGGACGCCGACGCCGAAGTTGTTCGCGATGGCAGAGAAGGCGGCGCGCAGTGGTCGCAATCGGCCGGCCGACGCTGAGCCGACGGACGCGACCAACACCGAGGCTGGCGCCGAGCCGGCGCCGCGCCGACGCGGCGAGGGCGCGAGCGTCGCTGCCGACGCGGTGTTCGCCGACCCCGCGCTGCGCGATCCGCGCGCCTATGTGCTGCCGCTCGATCAACCCGACCGGGGCGCGCTGCGTCGCTTCCTGGTCTCGCTGCGCCGCACCGGCGTCGAAGTGGCGCAGGCGACGGCGGCGTTCACCGCCAACGGTCGGTCGTTCCCCGTGGGCACGTTCGCAGTGAAGTGCGGCCAAGCCTACCGGCCGCACGTGCTCGACATGTTCGAGCCGCAGTGGCACCCCGACGACATCGGCAAAGACGGGCAGCCGATCCGGCCGTACGACAGCGCCGGTTGGACCTTGGCGATGCAGATGGGGGTGCAGTTCGAGCGCGTGCTCGATGCGTTGGAGGGCTCGTTCGCGTTGGTTGACGAGATCGTGACCACGGCGAAACGAACGCAGGAAGCCTGGCTGTTCTCGCCGGAGAACAGCGACGCATATGTCGCGGTCAACCGGCTGTTGCGCGCCGGCGCGAAAGTGCGCCGCATGGTGGGGCACGCTGGCGAGAATGCGGCGTCGGGCGCGTTCATCGCCGACGGCGGCGACGCGGCGCGGGTCGACGCGCTTGGCACGGAGTTGGGGATTACGTTCCAGCGGGGTCCACTAGGGTTCGATGGGCGTGATGTCCGCCCGCTGCGCATCGGCGTGTTCGACACGTGGAGCGGCAACATGGACTCGGGTTGGACGCAGTGGGTGCTGGACCAATACGAGTTCGCGCACGAGCGGGTGTTCGGCGACGCGATCGAGGCGGGCGACCTCAGCGCGCGCTTCGACGTCCTGATGTTCTCGACTGGCTTGCCGTCGACGTCGGCAGCCGGCGACGCGCAGTCGCGGCCGCGCGCCGGTGGTGGCGACCAGGCGCCGGGCGGCGGCGCGACGACGGCCGAGGTGATGGACCAGGTGCTCGCGGTGATGCCGCCGTTCGAGGACTGGAGTGGCCAGCGCGGCCGAACGGTGCGTATCACGCGCGACAAGGGCGTCGCCAACCTACGCACGTTCGTCGAGCAGGGCGGCACGATCCTGGTGTTTGCGGGGCAGGCACAACGCGCCGCCAAGCACTTCGACCTCCCGGTCGATGTCGGGCTGTATCGCCAAGAAGACGGTGAGCGCCGCGCGATCGGCAGCCGCGACTTCTTCATCCCGGGGTCGCTCGTGGCCATGCACGTGACCGCCACCAGCGCGCTCACCAGCGGCGTGCCCGAGCGCATCGCCGCGATGTTCCGGCGCAGCGACGCGTTCACGGTGAATCCCGACGCTGGCGACCGCGCGCGCGTGATCGCGACGTACGGCGAGAAAGCCGAGCTGCTGTCGGGCTGGGCGCTCGGCATCGAGCACCTGAACGGCAAGGCGGCGATGGTGGAGTGCCCGGTCGGCAAGGGCCGCGTGATCCTCTACGGCGCCGACGTGATCTACCGCGGCCAGCCGCACGCGAGCTTCAAGCTGGTGTTCAACGCCCTGTATGGACGTGTCTGACCGGGACGAATGTGTCTGACACATTCGTGCTAACGCGACATCAACTTGGCGATGGCACGCGCGAGGCGCGACGGGTCTTGCGGCAACGTGCCCTCGGCCACCAGCGCCTGGTCGTAGAGCAGTTCGCTCCACTCGCGCATCGCGTTCGCATCGCCGGCTTTCTGTAGCGCGTCGAGCTTTTGCACCACCGGGTGCGCGGGGTTCAGCTCCAGGATGCGCTTCTGCTTGGGCACGTCTTGGCCCTGCGCGCGCAGCATGCGCTCGACGTGCGCGCTCATGCCCCACTCCTCCGACACCAGGCACGCGGGCGAGTCGGTGAGGCGGTGCGTCACGCGGACTTCCTTCACGTCGGCGTCGAGCGCCTTCTGCATCGACTCGATCAGGGCGGACAGATCGTCCGACTGCTTCTCGCGCTCCTTCTTGGCCGCGTCGGTCACTGGCAGATCGAGCGCGCCCTTGCCGGCGGCGACGAACTTCTTCGCCTGGAAGTTGCCCAGCGCCTCGACCACCCAGTCGTCGACCGGATCGGTCATGTAGAGCACCTCGAAGCCGCCCGCGCGCAGCGCCTCGATGTGCGGGCTGTTCTTCGCGGTGTCGAGGCTGTCGGCGGCGATGTAGTAGATGCCCGGCTGCTCGGCCTTCATGCGCACGACGTAGTCGGCCAGCGAAGTCGGCACGTCCTGGGTTGAACTCTGATAGCGCAGCAGACCCGCGATCGTCTCGCGGCTCGTGGGCTCGTAGTGCACGCCCTCCTTGAGCACGCGGCCGAAGTGCGGCCAGAACACCTTGTAGCGCTCGACTTTCTTCTCCGCTTTCTTCTCTGGCGCCTCCTCGCCTTTCGTCTCGCCGCCTTCTTCTTCGCCCTCTTCTCCGTCGTCGACCTGCTCGGTGATCTCGCCCTCGTTGGCCAACTGTTCGAGCAGCGCCAGCGCGTGCTTGATCACCTGCTTGCGAATCAGCTTGGTGGTCTTGTCCTGCTGCAAGATCTCGCGGCTGACGTTGAGCGGCAGATCCTCGCTGTCGACCACGCCGACCACGAAGCGCAGCCACTCGGGCAGGATCTCCTCGCAGTCATCCATGATGAACACGCGCTTGACGAACAAGCGCAGCCCCTTGCGCTTGCGCTCGAACATGTCCATCGGCGCCTTGCGCGGGATGAACAGCAAGCCGGTCAGCTCCTGCGTGCCCTCGACCTTGAAGTGCGTCCACGCCAGCGGCTTCTCCCAGTCGTGGCTGATGTGCTTGTAGAACTCCTCATATTGCTCGGCGGTGATCTCGCTCTTGGGACGCGCCCACAGCGCGCGCGCCGAGTTGATCGTCTCCAACTTGGTCGTGGGCTCCTTGTCCTTCTCCGCGTGCGTCACCTGCAGTTTGATCGGGTGCCGCACGTAGTCCGAGTACTTGCGCACCAGGTTCTTGAGCCGCCATTCGTCGACGAACTCGGTCTCGTCTTCCTTGAGGTGAAGGACGATGTCGGTGCCGCGCGTCTCACGCGTGGCCGCCTCGACCTCGAAGTCGCCCTTCGCCTCGCTGGTCCACTTCCAGGCGTCCTCTTGCCCGGCGGCGCGCGACACCACGCTCACGCGATCCGCCACCAGATACGCCGAGTAGAAGCCGACGCCGAACTGCCCGATCAGCGAGATGTCCTTCTTCTTGTCGGCGGTCAGCGACTGCATCAGCTTCTTGCTGCCCGAGCGCGCGATGGTGCCAAGGTGCGACACCAGTTCATCGCGCGTCATGCCGACGCCGTTGTCGCGGATCGTCAGCGTGCGCGCCGTCTTGTCCGGGATCAGTTCGATGCGCAAGTCTCTGTCGTCGCCGAGCAGCGTGTGGTCGGTGAGGGCCTTGAACGACAAGTGATCGATCGCGTCGCTGGCGTTGCTGATCAGCTCGCGCAGGAAGATCTCTTTGTGGCTGTAGAGCGAGTTGACGACGATCGACAGGACCTCGTTGACCTCGGCCTGGAACGTGAACTTTTGCGATTGCTGTGTGGTCATGAGACGAGTGCCTTGAGCGGGGCGGCTTCTTAGCCCCTGAACCCCGGTTCGTAAAGTCGGAGTCAGCCGCCGAGATCGAACCGTAGCAGGTCGTGCGCCAAGACGACCTCGCCTTTGAACGTCGCCCGCGCCTGCGCCGCCAAATCGACGCCGCGGCACTCGGGATAGAAATGCGTGAGGCACAGCGTCTTGACGCCAGCCTCGGCCGCGATCGCGCCGGCGCGGCCCGGCGTAAGGTGGCCCGGCTGATACTGCGCGTCGGGGAACGCGGCGTCGCACACGAACAGGTCGGCGGCGCGGGCCGCGTCGACCAGGCCGAGCCCCGCGTCCGCGTCGCCGCTGAACGCCGCCACCCCGCGACCATGCGCGCCGACGAAGCGGTAGGCCAGGCTCTGTGCGGTGTGGTTGATCGGGAACGCCGACACCGTCAAGCCGCCGATCGCGTGCTCGCCCGGCGCGATCTCGTTCACCTCGAGCACGTAGTCATCGCCGCGCGGCCGCAGCCACGGCCACGCCGCCGTCAAGTGGGCGAGCCACTCGCGCAGACCCTCCGCCGCCCACAACCGCAGCGGCGGCCGGCCGCGGTAGCTCGGGTTGCGCAGCGCAAACAGCAGCGCCGCCACGTCGGCGCAGTGATCGGTGTGGAAGTGCGTCAGCAACACCGCGCTCACCTCGCGCAGACCCACGCCCGCCTGCGCCAGCCGCCGCAACACGCCCGGCCCGCAGTCGACCAACACGGTTTCGCCGCTGCCGCGCACCAAGTAGCCAGCGGGGAAGCGGTTGGGTTCCGGCACCGCCGTGCCCGAGCCGAGCACGGTGACCGACAGGGGATGGGGGGGCGTCACGCCACGCAGTATCAGGCAGCGAAGCGCGAGTCCGGCGCTCGCCGTCGTCATCTTCCGCTGGCGGCCGGTCTTCCGGCTCCGCGGCTCGGCGGGGTGCTCGGAGTTGCGACGCAGAGAATCTCACGCGCCCACCAAAACTCGATGGCCTCAGCGACAGGCCGCGCGGGCGACGCCAAGCCCGCCGTTTGGGTTGGGGGCGCCGCGCGCAACAACACCGGGCAAAGTGTCATCAGTCACGCTTGACCGAGGCGTCGCGCAGCTTCTTGATGCGATCCAACAACGCCGCGGCACCACGCAGTTCGCTTGTGCTCAGGTTGTCCCGCCTTGCAAAAGCCAGCGCCATGGGCTCTCGGACGTCCTTGTCGAACATCCACAGCAGCGCCTGTTGGTGGACGCAATGAGCCATGTCGGGGTCACTCGTCATCTGCGCTTCGAGACTGGCGAGCGCACGCTCGCCGAAGTCGAACCACGGACTGCCTTCTGGTTCTGGCCCTTGGTCGGCTGCCGATGAAACGCGCCGCACTGCGCGGGCAGTGGCAAACAACTGCCAAGCGCCGGCCGCATCAGGGTCTGCCTCATAGGCAGCAATCCAGGCGACCGCCGCCTCTGTTATCCCCTTGGGTTCTACCAAGCATGCGTGTGCGACGCGATCTCTTGGTAACAGCGCCAATCCGTCGCTGACGTTGGCCATCTGCTCGTACGTGATGCCGAGCGCGCGCTGAATCTCTTCGCGCAGATCGCTGCTTGCCTTCTCCGTCACTCCGAGTCCGCGCCAGAACGCAAACTCAGCTAGCACCGGCTGCTTGGCATGGAGTGCCGCTCGTGCCGCCAAGAACCAAGTCTCGTGCGGTGAGTGCCCGAGTTCGGCAGCGCACCGATAGTGCTCTGCGGCTTCGGCATGTTGACCACGCTGCTCCAGCAGTTCGGCGAGAACCCCGTGGTCGCCGTCAAGGGTCCAGACGGCGTCTAACACCTGGCGTGCGGCTTGCGTCGCCTCGTCCACGCGATTCAAGCCGCGAAGCGCGAGCACCACAACCTGGCGCGCCGGGTGAAGGTCGGGATCCGACTCGCACGCCCGTCGTGCAGCGACCAAGGCGAGTTCCCCTTGCCCCCGGTCGAGAAGCACTAGAGCGCGACCGACGTGTGCCATGCCGAACTCGGGATCGATCTCGAGCGCGCGACTGAGCGCGCGCTCCGCATCGTCAAGGCGGTCCTGTTGACTGAGGCATTGTGCGAGCCTTTCATGCGCATAGGCGCGATCGGGGAAGCGGCGCGCCACTTCGTCGAGCGTGCGGCGCCAACGCGTCGCATCGAGGTAGCGTTCCGCTTCCGCCAGTTGAAGCCAACCGTTGAATGAGTGCGGCGCAGCGGCGACGACCGCCTGGAACGCCAGGCTCACGCGTTCCCAGTCGGTGGGCTGACGAGCCCGCACGCACTTGGCATAGCAGTGCAGGACCAGCTCATCGTCTGGGTGCCGTTCGAGAAGCTGCCGCACGCACCGCGTAGCGACATCGACTGCATTGAGACCGATGAGAGTTTCCGCAAGCGTGACCGCCGACAGTGGCCATTCATCGCGCCACTCGAGCGACTCAGCAAACCTGACGAGGGTTTGGCGATCTGCGCCGCTGATCACCTCGCGACTGCGCGGGTTGGGATCGGTGTCCCGCAGCAGGCCGCGGAGGCGATCTCTTCCGGGGCGATCCTGCAACGCTCCCAGTTTGGGGGCAAGGGCAGCGAGCAACAACGTGACGTGTTGTCCGACCGGCTCCTGCCGGTGCGCAACGAGCCAGTTGCGTAGTTGCTCATGGGCGGTTTCGTCGACGCTGAGACCGATACCTTCGAGAACGAACTTCGCGCGCGCTGACCAAATCCTGTTCGCCTTCACCACCGACTCGGCCGCCGGGTAAGTCCACAGCTCGCGGGCAGCGGCCTGCACTTCGAGTTCTGAGCGGGTTTGCACCGTGACGCTTGCCAGCGAGGCGATCTCGACCGAGCGGTTCGGAGCCAATGCGTAGCCGGAGATCTGCGCCGCGCGCGCCAAGGCGCGCGCGCCCAGGCGCGCGCGGCCGCGCGCAAAACGAACAACGCGCTCGGGGGCACGTCGGGGTTCTCCCGCCCCAGCTCGGTGGCAAGCGCGGTCTGCTGT
>JANPER010000197.1:0-4772 GCA_031423015.1 Planctomycetota bacterium
ATTCGGGACCTCCCAGTCCGCACGCGTCACTACGCATGGCACCGCGCGAGTGGTTGCACTACCTGCAGAGTTGTGGCGAGAAAGCACCGATTGGCGGTCGAACTCGGCCCAAGCGCCTACGATCAACAGCAACTAGCTAGCGCGACGGCGATACCTTAGTCAGCCGATTGGCGTAGGCGGGGCTGATCGTCATGCGCGCGGCCAGCTCGCGAGCTTCCGCCCAGTCGAAGCCCTTGCCATCCTGCCGCGAGCGGTGCACGACGCTGGTGTCGGGATCGAGCACGATCCAGCTCGGGAACATCTCGACGCCGAACAACTTGTTGGTCGAGGTGCCTTGATAGGCGCCGACTGGGAAGTTGCAGCCAAGGCTCGCCAGTCTGTCGTCAGCATCAGAGGGTCGCAGGTCGGCCACCAAGCCAAGCGTCCGCACGCCAGAACCAGCGTGCGCCGCGGCAAACGCATTCATGAGCGCCACCTGCTCCTGGTTGTTGGCTGCGCCCGCCAGGAAGAACCAGAGCACGGTGACTTGGTCGCGGCACGACTCGAGCGTTTGCTCAGGTCCAGCCCAGTGCACGCGGGTGAAATCGTCGGCCGGGCCAAGCACGCTCAGTGGTGCTGCAAGGGGACTCGGACCCGCGACCCGTTCCTTGCTTGGCGGCGCCGCGGCGACCGCCTCCTCGCGTTTCTCTACGTTGGCCGCCAGGGCAAGTGCCAGCTCACGGGTTGCCTTAGTCGAGTGCTTGCCGCCGGCGCGCAACAGGGGCAGCGCCTGCTCGCGTGGGTGACCCTCCAGATCGCGCAGCACCCTCTCCGTCAAGTTCTTGCTCAAAGCACTCAGGGCGTCGACGAAGTGCTCGGAAGGCGTTTGCGCCAGGCACGCTTGGATCTGCATATAAGCCGTCGCCACATTTTTGTCGGCGCGACTCCGCAACTGCCCGATCAGACCTCGCTGGCTGCGCAAGCGCTGTGCGAGGGGCAGAGTCTTCATCTTCGCAGCGCCCTCGATGGCCTTCAGGATGTCCGCTGGCGCGACTTCGTAGATTGCGTGCCACGCCACAACACCGTCGGGGAACAGCAGGATGTGCTGCGGCGCCAGATTTTCTTCGGAGGCGCCAAAGAAGTGCCGTCGCGCCTGTCGTTCACTCGCGATGTGCTCGGCACAGGTGCACGCGGCAAACCGAGAGCAAGCTGCACTCTCGCTGCCGTGTTCGTCCTTCGAGCACAGCACGCAGACCACATTCGCTGTCGCGGTGGCGAACTCCGCGCTCCGGTACATTTCAAGCGCACGTTCATTGGCCTGCTCCCCATCCATGTTGAAGGCCACGAGAACCAGGCGCTGTGATGCCTTGGCCTCCGCCAGGGCAGCTGTTAGATCGACCGACCAGTCCACTTGCTTCTGTCGTGCGATGCTTGGCCCATGCGCGGCTTTGACCTGGGCGATCGAGCGCGTGCCAAGCAAGCCAAGAAGGACACAGCAGAGGGGGACAGTGGATAACTTCATTTGCTCTCCTGACACCAGCGACACATGCATCGAGCGCCGAGTAGGGATCTCTCGTGACGAAGAAAAAACCCTCGATCGGTTGCTCTCCTTCGACTCCTGAACTGATCCGTTCGACTCCGCGCTGGGTTCGGCAACTACGCGCTTGGACCCCGGGCATTCCCCGGTGTTCCCGAACTTCTCCAATCTCTTTCGGCTCGGCGGCGTCCGCAGCCCAAACCGGCGAGCTTGACACCACCAGCGATGAGGTTGCCTGAGGCTTCTTTGTTGCACACCGGCGCGACGCTCCCTCCGCAAGAACCCCTACCTCACCCGTGCGCCGTCGCCACCTCGGCCGGGGCCACGTCGGACGCCGGCAGGTTGGCCGCGATCGTGTCCAGCAGCTCGAGCACCTGGGCGTGGTCGGCCCCGACCCAGAGCGCTTCGGCGATCGCCGCGTGTACCGCCTCGCGGCCGTCGCGCAGGAGTCGCTCGCGCGGCGAATCGGCCGGTCCGGTGTCCAACCGCGACTGCAACAAGGGGTGCGTGCGCGCCGCGGCGCCAAACGCGTCTTCCGGCAGCGGGCGGTAGCGACAGAAAAAACCCAAGTGCCACGGCAGGAAGTACATCGCCTTCTTCTTGCCGCGCGCGTCATCGCCGAAGTGTTCCCGCATGAACGCTACCAAGCGGAGGTAGACCCCAACGCGCTCCTCGGCGCTCGGCAGCCATGGCTGACCGTTCCTGATCTCGTCGAAGATCCATGGCTTGATGAGCGCGCCGCGGCCGACCATGACACTCGCGCACGCCGACTGTTCCTGCCGCCAGCGCGCCTCGTAGTGCGTCAACAGATCGCCGTTGCCGATGATCGGCACGCGCCGCTCCGACACCAGGCGCGCGATCATGTTCCAGTCAGCGGCCTTGCTGTAGCGCTGCTCGCGCGTGCGCCCATGCACCACGATCGCCGAGACCCCCGCCTCTTCGAGGCGCTGCGCCATCGCGGGCGCGTTGATCTCGTCTTCGCGCCAGCCGATGCGGATCTTCACCGTCACCGGTACCGGCAGCGCGCGCACCAAGGCCTCGGCGATGCGCGCGAGCGCCGCCGGCCGTTGCAGGAGCGTCGCGCCCATGCCGCGCTTCACGACATCGTGAATCGGACAGCCAGCGTTGACGTCGACGAAGTGCGCGCCGCGCTCGACCGCCATCGCGCCGGCGCGCACCGCGTCGTCTGGCTTGGACGCCGCGATCTGCACGCCGAAGCAGGTCTCACTCGCGTGCTTGCGAATCAGCGCCAACTCCGAGCCCGACCCGCGCGCGAGCTGCTTGGCGTAGGCCATCTCCGACACCGTGACGCGCGCGCCCAGCGTGACGCACAGCCGCCGGAACGGCAGGTTGCCGCCGCGCGTCAGCGGTGCCAGGATCGTGTGGCCGTGCCAGTCCATGTGCGATCGATTCTGCGGCCCAAGTCCCGCGAGCGCGAGAACGGGTCAGGAATCGGTCGGGCGCGCCAACTGCAGGAAGCCAATCGGATCGCCGACAACCGCGGTCTCCAGCATGTTGTCGTCGGCGATCACCTCGATCCCCTGTTGCTCGGCCCACGCCAGAATCCAGGGCACTTCTTCGACCGTCGTGGTCACCAGTCCCGGCACGTGAAGACGCGCCAGAACCTTAGCGACGAGTTGGTTGATGGCGGCCTGCTCGGTCGCGAACGCGGCGGCGTCGACGTGCACGGGGTGCACCCGACCGTAGGTCACTTCACTCACCAACGGATACGTCTGCGGATCGCACAGCACGCTGACCAGACTCACGTGGTCGAAGCCACCGACGATCGTCCCGGCGTCCTCGTCGACGATCCGCATGAGCAGCCCATTGGCCTTCAGCGCGGCGTTGACGATGGCGCACTCTTCACTGCGCAGGTTGCACGCGACCACCTCACGCCCCAGGTCGAGGGCCTCGACCAACATCGCCGGGATCTCGGCCACGCCGGCGCCCACGTAGAGACTCGTGCCACCGCGCCGCAGGTGCCGACTGAGTTCCGCCGCCCAAACCACGCCGAGGTCGAGCACGGGGCCGCGGCGGTCTGCCCAAAACTCGTCGCCGCCGTAGTCGCAATAGACGCGTCCGAGCGCCACGAGATCCAGCGCGTCGAGCACGCGGCGGATGGTTGACAGCGTGCCTTGGGTTGGAGTCATCGTCGGCGGGAGAGCGAATCGTCGAGCTGAGCCGGGCGCAACGGCCGAATGGCAAACGCGCCACCAGACATCGCTTGTCAGGTGCGTCGCCGACGCGAGGCATGCAGAATGGTCTCGCACCACGCCATGCGCGGCACGTAAGCGCTCCTCGCGCCGGCTGTGGCGCTTCTCGACCATGCACCGCTTCCTCCTTTCGCTGGTGACGCTCGCAGGCATCGCCGTCCCCGTCCTCAACGGCCAAAGACCGCCGCTCGCAGACGATCGCGCCGCCGGGGCCGCAACGGTCACCGTCGAGCACTGCAAGGAGTGGCTCGGCACGCTGGCGTCGCCCGAGTTCGAGGGGCGCGGCACCGGTCAAGACGGCTTCCGCAAGGCCGCCGAGTTCATCCGCGACCGGTTCGAAGAACTGGGCCTGGTGCCCAAGGGCGACGATGGCACTTTCCTGCAGGCGGTGCCGTGGACGGTCGCCAAGGCCGATCCGACGGCGACGTGGATCGAGTTCCACAAAGCCAACGGTGAAATGATCCGTATTCCGGCCGAACGGCTCGAGGGCCAGGTCAGTCAGTCGATGGCCGCCGAAGGGCCGGCGGTGCTCTTGGTGCTGGCGCCTACTGCCGGCCAGGGCAGCGAGCCCATCCCTGCGCTCGAAGGCATCGACGTCAAGGACAGGATCGTCGTGCTGCACGTGCAACCTGGCGAAGGCAATCGCAGCGCGCAGATGGCGAGCTTCCGCGCGGTCGCCCAGATCCGCGACAAGGAACCCGCCGCGATCTTGCTGCTCGACCGCAAGGCCGTGGGCGGCGGCTTGACGGCGCGCTCGGGCGCCGGCCGGGGTGGCGGCAACCGCGCCGTGCGCGGCGCACGCTTGTCGCTCGCGAGCGTGCGCTTCGGCGGCGACGACGCCAAGGCGGTGCTCGCAGCCGGTGGCACGAACGAGGCGATGCTCGACAAAGTCGGCCTGACGGAGCTAGGAGTCCGCGCCACGGGACGAAACGTGCATCACCGAACACCGAATCTCATCGCGCGAGGCCGGCCTGAAACACGAGATGCGACACTTGGTGGCTGCCGTTTTGTCTGATTGCCTTCCCGTGACGCAGACTCCTAGG
>JANPER010000198.1:0-27867 GCA_031423015.1 Planctomycetota bacterium
GAACGGCAGCGACGCGCGCACGACGCACGACCCGAAGGCCGTGCTGCCGACCTGCGGTGACACGCCGACGAACACCATGGAGCTTGGCCGCAGCGAGCCCATCGCGAACTGCAACGCGCTGTTGCCGATGATCGGCGCGCCGCGCGTCGCGAGCGTGGGAACCCCGCGCGTGCCGGCGCAGCCCACGCCGAGCTGTCGCACCCCCGGGAAAGCGAACGGGATTCGGTCGGTGGTGAGCGATGGCGCGCTGGTCGGCGGCACGCGGTGCGAGGTCGCCTGCTCGAACGCGTACGCGAGCGCGATTAACTTCGGCTCGCTGAACGCTGGCCCCGAGAACGTCACGCCAAACGGCGCCGGCGGCACGGTCGCCCTCAGGCCTCCGGGCACCACGATGCTCGGATAGCCGGCCCGCGCCGGCGCGTCGGCGCCGAATTCGGCCGGAAACAGGATCGCATCGAAGTCGTCGGCCGTGCCCCGCACCCCATCGGGCCCCGCGTACACCGCATCGAGGGCAGCCCGCGACACCGACAGGTCGCGCTGGCGGTCGGCGCGGTAACGCAGCTCGTCGGCACTGTTGGGCGTCGCGTCGTAGCGGTCCGCGGCGAGAAGGATCGCTTGGCCATAGCGCAGGGCGATCGCGGCGTTCGCGTTGTTGTAGGCGATGATGTCGGCGAGCGTGCGCCGCGGTGCATTCGCGCCGAGGCTCGCCAGGTACACGTTGAGGTCGCGCTTGAGACCGAAGATGAGCACCGTCGACTGGCCCGCCGGTGGTGGGTACGACTCACAGATCGAACCGAGATTCAGGTTGAGGATCGGGTAGGGATCGGCGACGAACGCCCCGGCCGCGCGCAGGGTCGCGATCGCCGCTTGCATCACCAGGGTCTGCGCGCCGCCCAGCGAGAACGGCGGCGCCGCGATCCGCGCGCGCGTGAGCGCGGTGCGGTCGAGAAACTGCGTGTAGTCGGAGTAGCAGTTCCCTTGGTTCAGGCAGGCCGCCGTCGCTGGGTCGTTGGGGTCGTAGCCGGCGATCACGCCGAGCACGATCGCCGCGTCGGTCACCGTGCGCGCGATCGGTCCCGCGGTGTCCTGGTCGGCGGTGATCGGCAGGATGCCGTCACGGCTGACGAGCCCCACGGTCGGCTTGATGCCGACGACGCCGTTCGAACTGCTCGGGCTGAGGATCGAACCAGAGGTCTCGGTGCCGATCGCGACGCTGGTCAGGTTTGCGGCGGTGCTGATGCCGGATCCCGAACTGGAGCCGCCGGGCGACCGGATCGCCGCGCCGTTGACGTCGCGGCGCGGGTCGTACGCGTTGACGCCGTGGCCACCGAGCGAGCTGTAGCCGTCCGGCATCCCGGCGGTTGACATCATGTTCGCAAACTCGGTCAGCGACCCTTTGCCGAGGATCACCGCGCCGGCCGCGCGCAGGCGAGCCGCGAGAAACGAGTCGTTGGGCGGCAGCGACGTCGCGAGCGCGACCGACCCGGCGGTCGTCGGCATCGGCAGCGCGTCGATGTTGTCCTTCAGCAGAACCGGGACGCCGAACAGCGGACCGCGCACGCCGGCTTGGCGCGCCCCGAGGTCGCGCTGCCGCGCTTCCGCCACGAGGTTGGGGTTGATCGCGATCAACGCCTTCAGGGTTGCGCCCGCCTGATCGTACGCGGCGATCCGCAGCGCGTAGCGCGCAGCCAGACCCTCGGCAGTCAGCAGGCCGCTCTGCATCGCGGCGCGAAGGTCGGCGATCGTCACCTCCTCGACCTGATAAGCGCCGAGGGAGGGGGAACTCTGCGCTGACAGCGAAAGGGTAGTCAGGGCCAGTAGGGAGGCGGTTCTGAACATGGCGAGTGCGCGAGGATTCACGTTGCTCCTGGGTTCGTGGCCGTGCCGACGTTGGCACGCGGTCCGCCAGGGCAGTGCCGTGGTGCGGATGCGCGGGACACGGAAAACGCGTTCGTCACCGCGGGCGCTTGCGGAAACAACATCGCGGACGGCGCTCGCCGCTGCTCAGCCGGCGCCTCGCTCAGTCCCCCAGCACGATCCGCAAGCCCGCGCTGAACGCCAGACCGGCGAACGGGCCCATCGGGTCGACCACGAAACCCTGCGCGTACACCGTGGCGCCGCGGAGCGAGACATCGGACGGCACCATGATCCGGACGCTGGCGAAGCCGCTCGCGTTGGTATCCGTCGGCAGCGGCACCTGGTCACCGCGCAGATACAGCGTGCAGCCGCCGCCAAGCTGCAAGGTCTGCGTCCCACTCGCGAGGAGAAGCACGCACGGCGAGGAGGCCCGGGCTGAGTGCAGATCGAGTCGGAAGGACGGGTTGCCGAGAAAGGGGGCGCCGCCCACGAGCAACGGCGGTCCGTTCGTGCCCGAGCAACCGCTGCCCACGGTCTGGGTCGCAGCAGGCACCTGGTCGCCGAAGGTCCAGGTGTCGCTGAAGTCGCCACAGGTGAGGGAGACGCAGTGGATGCCCCCGAACAGGATGACGCGCTGGCGCACGAGGTCGTAGGCCAGCGCGGTGTGTGCGCGCGGTGCTGGGCTGGACGCCGGGCTGAGCTGCAGCCAGTTGCTTCCGTCCCACTCCCAGGTGTCGGCGGGCGGCGGATTGCGCCCCTGGTGGGACTGGAATCCGAACAAGAGGACGCGCTGGCGCGTCAGGTCGTAGGCCAGCGCGTGAGAGTAGCGCGGGAACGGGCTGGTCGCCGGCGTGCGCTGGATCCAGTTGACTCCGTCCCACTCCCAGGTGTCGGCGAGTAAGTTCTGGGGGCTGCTGCCGCCGAACAGGACCACGCGCTGGCGCAGGAGGTCGTAGGCCATGGCGCTGTCGCCGCGCGCGGCCGGGCTGGCGGCCGGGCTGCGTTGCCACCAGTTGGTCCCATCCCACTCCCAGGTGTCCCCGAGCGTGCCGCCGAGACTGTCGAGGCCGCCGAACAAGACCACCCGCTGGCGCGCCGCGTCCCAGGCCATCGCGCAGCCGCTGCGCGCGGACGGACTGGCGATCGGCAGGCGCTGCAGCCAGGTCGACCCGTCCCATTCCCAAGTATCCCCCAGGGGAGCGCCGAAGCCCTGCAGACCTCCGAACAGGACGACCCGTTGGCGCGCCATGTCGTAGACCATCTTGCCGCCGTAGCGCGGGGCCGGACTGGCGGTCGGGCTCCGTTGCCGCCAATGGACCCCATCCCACTCCCACGTGTCGCCCACCCCGGGGCCCGAAGAGTCGGCACCTCCGAACAGGACGACCTGCTGGCGCGCGGCGTCGTAGGCCATCGCGTGTCCGTAGCGCGGGGTCGGCCTCGCCAGGGACCGGGCCGCCCAATCCACTCCATCCCACTCCCAGGTGACGCCAGCCTGCTGGTACTCGTTGCCTCCGAACATGACGACGCGCTGGCGTCCCGCGTCGTACGTCATTCCGTGGGAGCTGCGCTCGCTGGGCGTGGTCGCCGGGCCATGCTGCACCCAATTCGCTCCGTCCCACTCCCAGGTATCGGCGCGCCACGAACCCGACGACGTGCCTCCGAACAGGACCACGCGCTGGCGCAAGGGGTCGGATGCCATGGCGTGGCCGTAGCGCGCGTCCGGGCTGGTCGCCGGGCTGCGCTGCGTCCAGTTGATCCCGTCCCACTCCCAGGTGTCGGCGAGGGATGTGGGTCCGGTCGTACCTCCGAACAGGATCACCCGCTGGCGTGCCGCGTCGAAGGCCAGCGCGTGGTCTCTGCGTGACGGCGGGCGGATCGCCGGCGCGCGCTGGACCCAATTGACCCCGTCCCACTCCCAGGTGTCTCCCAGCTCACCGGTCGTGCCGTTCCAGCCTCCGAACAGGACGACGCGCTGGCGTGCCGCGTCCCAGGCCAGGGCGTGGTTGCTGCGTGCTCCGGGACTGGTCGCAGGGTTGCGTTGGACCCAGTTCACGCCGTCCCACTCCCAGGTGTCCGCGAAGACGCCGGAGCCATTGCTACCACCGAACAGGACCACGCGCTCGTGGGCCGCGTCATAGGCCAGCGCGGTCCAGCGCGCGCCGGGGCTGGTCGCCGGATGGCGCCGCGTCCAGCTGACACCGTCCCACTCCCACGTCTCCCCGAGCGTGCCGCCGACACCGTCGCGGCCGCCGAACAGGACGACGCGCTGGCGGGCCAGATCGTAGGTCATCGGCCCCCAGCCGAGGAACTGGCGCCCGAGTGCCCAGTCCCCCTGCGCGGGCAGCGCGGCCGCCAGCAGCAGGCCGGCACCGATCCACGTGGTTCTGAACATGGCGAGTGCGCGTTTGATCACGGTGTTCCTGATTGGTGGGCGTGCCGACCTTGGCACGTGGTCTGCGAGGGGAGTGCCGTGCCGCTGCCACGCGGGACACCAAAATGCTCAGCGCGCGAAGACGAGGCGAAGGGACGGTTGTGGAGCGGCCGCGGGGATCGGCGCGTCGGACCAATCGAGGCCGAGTTCGCGCAGGCCGACGCGGGCCGCGCGCAGGTCCCAGAGAAACAGCCTCCGGTGCACGGACGCCATCGCCAGCTTGCTGCCATCGGGGCTGAACGCGAGGTGATTGACCGGTCCGCTGTCGGGAGTGTCGAACTCGAACACCGGCTTCCACGTGCGCGTGTCAATGACCTGCAAGCGAGAGAAGTCGGTCGGGACGACCAGTAAGGTGCCATCGGGCGTGAAGGCGCCGGAGCCCGCCAACGACGTCGTCGCCCGCCGTGGGATCGTCGCGACACGCCGCCACGTCCCGACCTCGAGCACCCAGTTCTCGCTGCGTCGCGTGACCAAGAGGAGACGGCCGTCGGGCGAGAACTCCACCGCCGCGCTGTCGTACCACGCCGGCGCGTCTACTTGCGCACCCGTTCGCAGGTTCCAGACGCTCGCCTGTCGATCGCTACCCTCGCCGAACGCTCCGATCGCGGCATAGACGCCGTCGGGAGTGATACTCAGCCCCGCACCGTGCGGTAGGGCGCAGGGCCACGACACGATCTCGCGGCCCGCCAGCGTCGTCGCGCGGAGGACCTTGCGATCCCACACGTACAGCGTGTCCCCTACCACGTCTGCCTCGGCCACGGGCCCGGCGGCGAGGAGCGTGGGCTTGCCGACATGGACCTCCGGCAGTCGATCGACCTCAAACGAGAACACACCGAGGCCCGCCTTCGTGCGCGATGCGACGAACAGCCGGCCATCCTCGAGGAAGCGCACCTCGATCGGCTGTTGCCACGGGATCTCCCCCAGGATCTCGCCCGTCCCGGTGTGGACGAAGAAGAGATCCTCGCGTACCGCCGCCGCCAACAGCGGCAGCCGGGGATGGAACGCGACCTTGGGTGTCAGCGCCGATGAGCAGTCGCACAGGTCGACACTCTGTACCACCTTCGGCGGGTGCAGCCGCCAACGGTTGGCGCCGCACCACCCACCGTCGCCGGCCGCCTTGCTGAACCAACCGAGATGCTCGGCATCGGCGCTGAACCCCAGCTGCGTGCCGGCAATTGGCACCCGCATCGCGAGCACCGTCCGACCACGCGTGTCCCAGAGTCGGATCTGCTCGTCCCAGCCCCGGCTGGCCAAGAGCTGGTCGTTCGGAGCACGTGTCAGCCGCACCACTGGACCGTGATGACCTTCCCACGTCTGAGCGACGACCCCGGACGCGATGTTGACGCGGACGATGCCGAGGTCGCCGCCGACCAGGATGTGCCTGCCATCGGCTTCCCAGAGCGCACAGTGGGGGAATACCGGCACTTTGATCGCCCGCGCCGCTACATCACGCTCGAGGTCGAGAATCAGGAGCGGCGCCGACGGGCCACACGCTGCCAGTTGCTTGCCATCCGGACTCGCCCGCACTTGCACCACGCTGGCCAGCGCTGCGAGATGAGCGGCGGCGGCGGGTGCGCAAGGCTCCCGCCATGTCCCGGAGACCAGGTCGCAGGCCACGAACCTCTCGCCGACCCACGCGATCAACTCCTGGCCATCTTTGTTCCAGCAGGTCCTGCGTTGTCGCACTGGGCCTGTTGGCTCGAGCACCCGACCCGACGGCCAATGCCACAACCGGAGCCGCTGTTCCGTGCTGACCGCGAGCCATTCGCCGCTCGGATCGAAGTCGGCAACCGGGTAGCGGCCCGGGTTGGGCAGGCGCGCCAGCTCCTGACCGCGCATGTCGAGCACGGCGAGGTCCTCGCCGCGCTGCACGGCGCATCGAGAACAATTGGCATCGAGCGCGAGGGGCCGCGGTTGGTCGCTGCCGAGCAGCGACTCGGGCGTGACGTCCCACAAGCCGAGCGAAGCGAAGACGTCACTCCTGAGCTGTCGCTGCAGGGCGTCACGTTCGGCCAGCGTCTCGACCGCAGCATCGATCTCCGTCACCGCCTCGCCAAGCAAGCGAAGACTGTCGAACCGCTGACCCGGTGCCAGACTGCGGCGCAGCCCGGCGGCGGCCTCGAGCTTGGTCTCGATCAGGCGCTGGCTCGACAGCCGCGCCAGACGGGTCTCCGCCACGCGCGCACGGTCGCGATCGGTCGCGGTGCGCAGGGCGGCGAACCCGACCACGCCGGCCACCAGAAACAGCAGCGACGCCAGCGCGATGGCCGTGGCCAGGGCCGGACTGCGCCGGCACCAGCGCCCGGCGCGCTGCCCCACGGTCGTGGCTCGCGCGCTGATCGGCCGGTCGGCGAGGAACGCCTGCAGGTCGGCCGCGAACGCCGCGGCGCTCTGGTAGCGCCCCGTTGGCTCCTTGACCATCGCCTTGCTGACGATCGTCGCCAGGTCGCGCGGCACACGCGGGTTGACCGAGGTGAGCGCCCTGGGTTCGTCGGCGACGACCTGCCGCACCAGGGCCGCTTGGTCGCCCGGCGAGAAAGGCGGCTGCAGGCTGAGCATCTCGTACAGCGTCGCCCCCAGCGAGTACACGTCGCTGCGCGCGTCGACGGCCAGGCGCCCGCCCACTTGCTCCGGACTGCTGTAGGCGATCGTGCCGACGAACTCGCCGGACCTGGTCAGCTCGGCAGCGTCACGCAGGAAGTGCGCCAGGCCGAAGTCCGCCACCCACAGGTGTCCGCTCGCTTCGACGAGCAGGTTGCCCGGCTTGATGTCGCGGTGCAGGATCCCCAGC
Source organism: Planctomycetota bacterium (assembly GCA_031423015.1). Classification (GTDB taxonomy): domain Bacteria; phylum Planctomycetota; class UBA1135; order UBA1135; family UBA2386; genus DATGPD01. Next base: position 7,080 of record JANPER010000198.1, read on the forward strand.
GCGTGCGCCCGGTCGAGCGCACTCGCTGCTTGGCGCGCCAGCTCGGTGGCGCGCCTGACCCACACCGTGCCGCTCGCCGCCGAGCCGCGGCCGCCCGCGCCGGCAGCGACCAGTCCGCTCAGGCTCAGCGCCACCTCGGCAGCCGCCGTGTCGTCGGTCGTGTCCGGCGCGCGCAGCACGGCGAGCAAGCGCTTGATGCTCACGCCGCCGATCAGCGGCATCGCGTAGTAGTGCGTGCCCGCTTCCGAGCCGACCACGTAGACCGGCACCAAGTGCGGGTGGTCGAAGGTGGCCGCCGCGCGCGCCTCGTTCTGGAACCGCGTGATCTGGCGGGGATCCAGCACCCACGCCGGCGGCAGCACCTTCACGGCCACGGTTCGGTTCAGCGACGGCTGGCGCGCCTCGTACACGACCCCCATCCCACCGCGACCGATCTCGCGCACCAGCTCGAACTCGCCGAGGCGGCCCAATGGCGGGGCCGCTGGCTCGCCGGGACCCGCCAGGCCGAACGCGATGAGCGGAGCCATCGCCTTGCGGAGCGCTTGCGCCTGATCGGGGTGCTCGGCGCAGAGCGCGGCCAGCGCCGTCTCACCCTCGGCGTCGTATCGCTCGGCGCACAGCGAGACGAGCTCGTCGAACGATGGCGTTGGTGGAGAGGTCACGGGAGACGTCGAAGCGAGGACCGGGGCAGGAGTGGAGTGCCACGCGTGCCAGGATCGGACAGGCTTTCGCGCCATTCCCATGCACGGCAGTGCGGCCGCAATCCTGCGCATGCCGCGGGGGTCAGCCGCAGCGATGGCCCGTGCGATGCCACGATCACGTGGTTCCGCCTTCCGGCATCGCGCGGCTGAGCACGACGCCGAGCCGGACGAGCGCGCGACCGGACTGCTTGCGTGTGGCCTCGATGCTCTTGCCTAGGCGAGTGGCCACGTCGGCGATCGGGAGTCCGGCGAGCCGCGTCAGGGCGATCACCTCGCGATCGGACTCGCTCAGCGTGTCGAGAGCCGCCTCCAGGATCGACACGCGCTCGTTGGTGAGGGCCGCGTGGCTCGGGCTGGCGCGGCTGTCGTCGGCTACGCTCATCGCCCGACTCGAATCCGCCTCGCGCTGTTGGTCGCGTCGGTCCTGGCGGTGATGCCGAACCTTCGCACGGACCTTGTTGAGCGCAGTGGTGAACAACCAGCCACGGAAGGCGGTCTCGCCCTCGTAGCGAAACCCGTCTTTGTCTTCGATCAACTCACGGCACACGGACTGAACCACGTCCGAGTTGGACTCGCGCGCCCGCAGTTCCGGGCCGAGCCGGCTCCGCACGAACGCACGCAGCCGGGGCAGATACTGCTGCAACAAGGCCAGCGCCACACTCGCGTCGCCACGACTTGGATCCAAAGCGCGATCCGCGGACCCGTCTGAGGCGGAGGGCATGGGAGCCCGGCAGCATACCCAGATCGCGCCGTCGCTTTGCGGCGAGAGAGGCCGGGCGCCGCCTACTGCGTCGGCGTGGCCGCCGAGCGCCGTGCCACCTGATCGGCCTCGTAGCCCGGATGCCGCCATCCGAGCAGTAGGCCGTGGTGGTTGTGGTGGAACAGTTGTTGGTTGGCTTGGCAAGCGAGTGCGGGACACGGGTCGTGCACCGAGGTCGCGATCTGATTGACGACCGCGCCGACCAGGGCGCCCACCAAGCCGCCGCCGCCACCCGAATCCGACACTGCGGCGCCGGCGCCGGCCCACAGGATCGTGCCGGTCTGCAGGTCGACGAGGCGGCATTCGATGACCACGCGCGAGCTGCTGTTGATCACCTGATACGTGGTGCCCCACTGCTTGATGCTGATGTAGAGCGCGGCGTCGGCGCCGAACACTTCGCGCAGCTTGCTCGGCTCGACCGCGTGCATGTCGGTCGGCGTGGGGCGGCCGTTCTGCCGCAAGTACGCATCGACGACGGCGACCGGGAACACGTAGTAGCCGCGCTCGGCGAGCGGCCGCGTGACCGTGGCGAGGAACGCGCTCGACGCATTCACATCGAGCGTGTCGTTGATCGGCGGCAGCACCAGGATGGCGCGCGGCATGTGCGTCAGATACGCGGTGTAGTCGTGCGGCTTGGTGGCGCACGCAGCCAGCGCGCCCAAGGCAAGGAGCAAGCACGAGCGCCTCATGACTGTGCCTTGCGCAAGCGCGCGAGCATGCCGTCGATGAACGCCGCGCTCTCGGGGAACGCCACCTTCTCGGCTTCCAGCAAGCTCACGCCGCGCTCGGCGTTGCCGGCCTCGATCAGCAGATAGCCGACGTGCGCGCGCATCCCAGGCGGCACGAGCTTGCCTTGGTGCTGCGTGACCTCGATGTGCTCGGCGAGGCGCGCGATCTCCTTCGCCGGGTCGTAGCCGCTCGACGTTGCGTACATCGCCGCGATCGAGGGCTCGTAGCCGCCCCAACGGTAGATCTCGGTGGTGCCGCAGCTGGCCGCGGCGAGCAGCGCGCCCGCGCTGGCGAGCCTTACGAGCCGGCCGACCACGCGCCCGACTCCAAGCCGCGCACCAGCTTGTTCACCGCGTCGACGACTGCGAGGTCGAGCACTTTGCCGTTGAGCGTCGAGTCGTAGGCCGCGGTCGAACCGGTGCCGAGGATCTCGCGGTTGCTCAGGCTGTACTCACCCGCGCCCTGCGTCGAGAACACCACCAGCGACGTCTTGGCGTCGACCACGTTCACCGACACCTTGGCGTAGGCACTCTGCACCTTGCCCCGGCCGGCGATGCCGAACAGTTCCCTGTCGCCGGTCTCCTTGCGTCCGAATTCGGTGACCTCGCCGGTCACTACGTAGCGCGCGCCGACCAAGGCCTGCTCGTTTCCCGCCATCTGCGACTCGCGGCCGATCTCTTCCATGTTGTCGCGGTCGGCGAGCTGGAAGCGGTTGGTCTGGCTCAGGTGGGTCTTGAGGATCGTCTTGGCCTGGCTGCCGAGTTGATCGGTGCCGCTCGCGAACACGCCGGTGAGGTAGCTCGACGTGTTCTTGAACTTGCCAATCACCAGGGGGTGACGCGGGCCGGTGTAGCGGGTCTGCGCCGACTCCACTTCGTGTGTGGTCACCGTGCGGTGACTCTCCGAGGCGCAGGCGGCCAAGAGGAAAGGAAGGGCGAGACAGACGGGAACTGCGCGAGATAGACGCTGCATGATGAGATCTCCGGGAAGCGGATTGTGGGCCATGGGCGGCTCACTGCCAAGCAAGCGCTAGCGTCGTGGCAGCAGGCGCACGCTGCCGACGGTACCCAGCGCGAGGCGATCACCGGAAACTGCCAGGGCGAAGACTGGGCCGTCGAGGTGGGCGAGTTCGATGCGGGCGCCGTCGCCGTCGTCTTCGAGCGCGAGCACGCGACCGTCGCTCAGGCCGGCGAGCAGCGTGGTGCCGTCACGCCATGCGAGCGCCAGGACTTCGGCGCCGAGGCGGCCGAAGGTGCGCAGGAGGCGACCGTCGCGGGCGTGCACGCGCACCTTGCCGTCGCGCGCGCCCGAGGCGAGGCGTGCGCTGTCGGCGCGGATGGTCAAGCACTCGACCGGCCCGGTGTGGTCGACTAGGCGTTGCGCGCGCTCGGCGCCGAGGTTGCGCAGGACGACGATGCCGTCGAGACCGGCGCTCGCCCAATAGGTGCCGTCGGGTGCGAACGCGACGGCCCGGCACGCCGCGGTGTGGTCGGCGAACACTTGCGCGTGGTCGAGGCCAGGCAAGTCCAGGAGGTGCACACGGCCGGCGGCGCCGGCGGCGGCGACCCGGCGCGCATCCGCGGCGACGGCGACGGCGTAGAGCAGATCGTCGCCGAGCTGACGTTCTGCGCGCGTGCCCTCGCGGCCGAGCACAGCGACCTCGCCGCTGCGACCCGGCGCGCCGCCGGCGATCAGCACGCTGTCACTAGTGAGCGCTGCAAGCGCGAAAGGACGAAACGGCGTCGGCGCGCAGACCTTCTCGATGCCCCACGCGAGACCCGCCTGCGAGCACGCGGCGAAGTCGTCGCCGAGTGACACCACGCCGGTGACGGGGCCGACGTGTTGGTGCGTCGCGGCGATCGACGCTTTGGGCGCGCGCGGTGGCGATCCCGCGCAGCTCGCGAGCCCGAGGAGCCCCGTGGTCAGCGCCGCCGCGGTGCCCTTCACCCTCACACCAGCACGTCGCGGATCGGGCGCGCACCCTCGTCGATCAAGCGCACGGGGCGCCGGTCGGCGGTGCGCAACACGGCGCCTTGGTCGAGCTGCAACGCCGCCACCAGGGTCGCGAACACATCGGCGGGCGATACTGGATCACGCAGCGGTTCCTCGCCGTGCGCGTCGGTCGCACCGAACACCACGCCGCGGCGTAGGCCGCCGCCGTAGAGCAGCGCGCTCTGGGCGCGCGGCCAGTGGTCGCGCCCGCCGGCAGGGTTGAGACGGGGCGTGCGGCCGAACTCGCTGGCGACGCACACCGTCACGTTGCCGTCGCCGTTCTCCAGCTCATCGAGCAGCGCCGACACGGCTTGGTCGAGCGCGTGCAGCTTGGCGGGAAAGCCGTAGGTGAGCGCGCTGGCGATCTTGTTGTGGTGATCCCAGCCGACGTCGCGCACCAGCACCGCGCGCGTGCCGGCGCTGACCAGGCGGCGCGCGAGGAGGCAGCTCTGCCCGAGGCGATGCCAACCGTAGCGCTCGCGCACCTCGGTCGACTCCGTCGTCAGATCGAAAGCGCGCGCCACCTCGGGTTCCCCTGAGATCGTGAGGGCTTGGCGCAGGAAGCGATCGCGATCGCGTTCTGGCTCGGTCTGCGCGTTGCCAGAAAGCGCGTCGAGCTGTGCCAAGAGAGCCAGCGCGCGTTCGTTGTCGCCGTGCGGTGCCAGATCGCGCACGCGGAAGTCGGGCCGACCTGGATCACCCTTGACCTCGAACGGTCCACACAGCGCGGGCAGGAAGCCGGCGCCGCCGTACTGCGGCACATCGGGAATGCACACAAAGGCCGGCAGGCTGGTGGGGCTGGTCGCTTGCAGCATCGCGTCGTGCGCCACCACCGCCGGCAGCGAGGGGTGCACGAGTACCGGCGAGGGCCGCTTGCCCGTGAGCCAAAGGTGCGCGCCGCGATCGTGGTTGCCTTCGCCGTGCGTCAGCGAACGCACCAGCGCGCAGCGCGGCAGCCGAGCCGTGAGCAGCGGCAGGTGCTCGCTCACGAACACGTCGTCGAGCGGCGCCCGCACGCTCGCGAGGTCGCCGCGGATGTGCACGCCGGCCTCGGGCTTGCAGTCGAACGTGTCGAGGTGCGACGCGCCGCCGTCGAGCCACACCACGATGAGTCGTCGCGCGGAGCGGCGCGTGCGCACGAGGGCGAGTGCGCTGAGACCAGCGAGCAGGTCACGACGGCTGAGGGTCAGTGTGTTGCTCATCGCAGAAACTCGAACTCGCGGCTCAGCAGCAGCGCCTGCGCCAAGTCGCGCAGCGCGGTGGTCGGTGGCAGCGCGCGCCGCTCGGCGTCGGTGGGCAACCGAGTCAGGCAGTGCAAGAACAGTTCGTCGCGCAACTCGTCGGGCTGGCCGCCGAGCTCGGTCAGTGCGTCGATGGCGTTGCCCGGACGTAAGAGCGCCGCGGCGAGGCCGTCGCCGTTCACCATCGCGAGGCGGCGCGCCAAGGGCGACTCAGGCAACCGGCCGAGTACCTCGACGTCGACGCCCAACACCGCGGCCATCGCGCGTTGCAGCACGACGCCCTCGAGCGGCTTGCTGACGCGTTGCGCAAACCAGCGGGTGCGCTGCGCCGCGTGGTCGTTGTCCTCGGCGGCTTCGGCGCGCGCGTCGAGTTGGTACAGCCGCGACGTCACGATGCAGCGCACCAACGGGCGCAAGCGGTCGCCGTGCGCGTGGAACACGCCCTGCAGCGCGCGCAGCCAGGCTTCGTGCTTGCCGGGGTTGGTGTTGCGGTGGTCGTCGAGCGGCTCGACGAGACCGCGGCCCAGCAGCCAGGCGAACACACGGTTGGTCAGGGCACGGGCGAACAGGTCGTGCGCCGGGTCGTGCACGAAAGCGTGCAGATCGAGCGGCGCCGCTGTCGACGGCAGCGGCAAGAGCCGCGGCGCGATGGGCTGACCGGTGACCTCGTCGTACAGCGACGACGTCATTTCGGCCTGTGCGTCGGCGGCGTCGGCGGCCGTGGCGAAGCACGCCGCGAAGGCCAGGTGATCGCGCTTGCGCCAGCGGTCGTCGGGGTGGTCGTGGCAACGGGCGCAGCCGATGCGCACGCCGAGCATCGCCCGCCCTACGAGTTCGGCGCGATCGCGCGGGTCTTGGTGGCGCGTCAGATACGCGCCGTCGCGCGCGAGCAGCGCGGCGGTGAGGGTCGGCAACGGCGCGTCGGCGGCGAGCTGCTCGCTCACGCGGCGCTGCATCGGCCGCAGGACGCGACGTTCTGGCGCCATGGCCTCGGGCTCGGTCACCTCGAACCACTGCAACACGCGGCGCGTGGCGGATTCGGTGAACGCCGGCGACTGCAAGAGAGCATCGGCGGTGCGGGCGACGCGCTCGCTGGCCGGTAGCGCCAAGAAGCGTCGCAGCTCGAATGGCGTGGGCGGCCGATCGACCAGATCGAAGTAGAGTCGGCGCGCCAGGCGCTCGGGTGCGGCTGAGGGCGCCGGTGCGAGTCCGAGTTCGCGCAGGCGCGCGTCGAACACGGCGTCGAGCGGATGCGCGGCGTCGCCGGCGAGGCGCGTGGCCTCGGCGAACGGACGCAGCACTGCCAAGCGGGTCGACGTGCCGGCGTAGCGCGCGAACAAGAACACTTCGCCGTCGCCCACAGAGGTCACGCGGCCGGCGCGATCGACGGTGGCGATGCCCGCGTCGGAGCTGGCGAATGTCGCGAGCGCAGTGACGTCGACTGTGTTGGCATCGTCGCCGGCGACCAACGCGGCGGCGACCGCGAGTTGCTGGTCGGCGCAGCTGAGTGTCAGCGACTGCAAGCGACGCGGTGGCGTGGCTTCGAACGGCGCCGCCGCCGCGATCCACGCGCGCAAGCGCAGGTGCGTGTCGCTGCCGGGCGCGAAGCGCTTGCCGCCGCCGTGCGCCAGCGCGCGCATCGGTTTGGCCAACACCAGACTGGCGTCCGGGTCATTGAGGTCGACGCGGCGGCCGCCGAGCGCGCGCGTGATCGACGCGTGATCGGCGCGCGCGTCGCTGCCGAACAGCGATAGCTTGAAGCCGCCCTGGCCGGTGGCCGCGCCGTGGCAGTAGGCCGATGCGCAGCCTTCGCGTTGCAACAGCGGCAGCACGTCGTGCACGAAGTCGTCAGCGGTCGCGCGGGGCAGCGCGGTCGCGTTCGGCCAACGGAACGCCGCCAAGAAGGGCAGCAGCGCCAGCAGCAGCGTGGGCCCATGCGCGCGCACGGCTACTTCTTGCCGTCTGCCGGCGTGCTGTGTGCGTCGACGTAGCGTTTGGCGCGAGTCTGCGCCGCGTCGGTGCCATAGCCGAGGCTCAGCACCAGCTTGAACATCTCGACCGCCTGCAGTTTCAGCGCCGCGTCGTCGCCGACGCGAGCATCGACCTTTTGGAAGACCTCGTCGAGATCCGCCTCGCTCGCGGTCTTCTGGATCACCGCGCGCAGCAGCGTGCGCAGCTCGGTGTCGTCGGGCGCCTTCCCCTCGCGCGGCTTGGCGTTGGTCGGCGTCGACGCGGCGGGTGGTGCCGCCGCGTCACGCTCGGGGCGCCCGCGCATGCGTTGGCCGTCTTGCTCCACCTTGCGCACCTGCACCAGCAGGCCGCTGGTAAGGTCGAGCAACTCGGCGTCGCTGGCGGGATAGCGCTTGGCGAGCAGCAGCCGCCAGCCAGCCGGGTCCTTCGGCAGCGGCCCAGTCAACTCGGCGATCCACGCCTCCAGCGGCGCGACGTCCTGCGGGCCGGTGTCGGTGAAGCCGACGGCGCGGGTCACGCGACCACCGTTGCCGAGCAGCAGGGTGAGCGTGCACTTGCGATTCAATCCGTAGCCACCTGGACCGTCGCTGCCGTCGATGCTCACCACCAATGGGTTGCGCATGCCGAGCGACGTCGACGAACGTTCGATCTGCTTCTCGGCGGCGGTGCGGTCGTCGGCCAACATCACGGTGAACGAGCGGAAGCCGAGCAGCCCGTACTCGGTGCCGAAGCGGTCGAGCGCGCGGATCATCGGCGCGGTGTTGCGCGTGAGTTCGTGTACGAACAGCAGAGCACACGGCGCTTGGCTCAACGTGGCGGCGGCGTCGAACGTGGTTCCGGCGTGCGGTCCAGACGCGGCGTACACGTCGACCTTGGTGAGCAGGGTGCCCGCGGGCGGACCGGAGATCAGCCTGGGCTCGACCGCTTGGTCGGATCGTGACTGCCCGGTGAGTGAACCTGCGATGGCAATGGACAGCAAGCAGATCGAGGGCCGCATGCCTGCAGTCTAGCCCCTGCCGCGCGCCGGTCTGCCGGGTGCATTCGTGTTGCAAGACAGCCGACAATCCCAACGGGGGCTCGCACTTGGTCGCGGCCGCTGGGTAGGATCCCGCGGCCCACCTCGCGTTTCGCCCTCCGAGATCTCAGGCCGAAACAACCTCCGCACCCATGCAGCCAACACCGTCTGCTGTACCCACCACGATGTCAGGCCAAGGCATTGCCGTGCCGTTCAATCGCGCCGCACCCATCGGCCGCGAACTCGAATACATCACGCAGGCAATCAGCAGCGGCAAGCTCGCTACCGATGGCGAGTTCAACCGCCGCGCGCAGCAGCTGCTGGTGGAGAAGCTCGGTGCGTCAGGCGTACTGGTGACCAACTCGTGCACCGCCGCGCTCGAGATCTCGGTGGTGCTCGCAGGCGTCGTGCCCGGCGATGAGGTGATCCTGCCGTCGTACACCTTCGTGTCGACCGCCAACGCCGTGGTGCGCGCGGGTGGCACGCCGGTGTTCGTCGACATTCGGCCGGACACGATCAATCTCGATGAGAGCAAGATCGCCGCGGCGATCACGCCGCGCACCAAGGCGATCATGCCGATGCACTACGCCGGCGTCGGTTGCGCGATGCACGAGATCGTCAGCTTGGCGCAAGCGCGCAACCTGCGCGTGATCGAAGACGCGGCGCACGCGCTGAATGCCTACTACGACGGCAAGCCGCTCGGCACCGTCGGCGACTTCGGCACGTTCAGCTTCCACGACACCAAGAACTTCATCGCCGGCGAGGGCGGGGCGTTGGTGGTGGCCGACATCGGCACGATGCTCCGCGCCGAGGTGCTGCGCAACAAGGGCACCGATCGCGCGCGCTACGACCGCAAGGAGGTCGATCGCTACACCTGGGTGGGGGTCGGCGGCAGCTGCGGGCCGTCGGAGTTGCAGGCCGCGTTCTTGTGCGCGCAGCTCGAGCAGATGGAGCTGATCGACACGCGGCGCAAGGCCGTGTTCCAACGCTACCACACCGGTTTGCAGCCGCTGCAGAGCGCGGGCTTGCTGCGTCTGCCCGTCGTACCGGTGCAGTGCCAGCCCAACGCGCACATCTACTATGTGCTGGCGAAGGACGCGACCGCGCGCGCCGACCTGCAGCGCTTCTTGGCGACGCGCGGCATCCAGGCCAGCACGCACTACGTGCCGCTGCACACTTCGCCGTACGGCAAGGTGGTGGGGCGCACCCCGCACCCGCTGCCGGTGACCGACGACATCACGGCGCGCCTCCTGCGCTTGCCGCTGTATCACTCGCTGACGCTGGCCGAGGCCGACGAGGTGATCGCCGGCGTGAACGCGTTCTTCGCGCGCTGAAGCGCAGCACTCCGTCAGCGCCGCAGCTCTTCGTAGGCGGCCTGCACCTGGCGAAACCGCGCCGCCGCTTCCTTCGCCGCGGCCTCGCCGAGGTGCTGGTGACGGTCGGGGTGGAACTTCTTGGCCAGCTCGCGGTGGCGCTTGCGGATGGCGTCGGGCCCGGCGGTCGCGTCGAGACCCATGATCCCGAGCGCGCGTTGCCGGGCCGAGGTGGTGCCGGTCTTCTGCGGGGCGCGCTGTTTACCGGGCTGGCCTGGGCGTTCATCGGCGCCGAGGTAGGCGTACTTGGCGTGCCAAAAGATGCGGCGTGCGTGCGTCGGGTCGAGACCGAGGCCGCGCGCGGCGTCGTACAGCGCGGCCTGCTCGACGTCGTTGAAGCGCTCGTCGACGAAGGCGACGAGGCAAGCCCAGAAGAACAACGTCTCGGTCTCCGAGCGCGTCAGCGTGAGGCGTAGGCCGGCGGCGAGCGTGTGCAGCGGCGCACTGACGCGCTCGGCGTGCCACGTGGCGATGTCGCGCACGTCCTGCGCCGGGAAGCGCTCGATGAGGAACTCGCGCACCATCCGCTGCTCTTTCTCGCCGGCCTCGCCATCGGCCTCGGCGATCGCCAGGAGCAGCCAATAGATCTGGCGCGGCAGGGTGCTGCGGCGGAACTCGTGCGCAAAGTCGGCGCGCGCGTTGGCCAGCATCTCGCGCTCGATCGCCTGGATGCGTGCCAGCCGCGCGAACGCACGGCTCGCGGCGTAGACGCCAAGCGCGACGATCGGAAACGCCGACAGTGCCCACGGCGTGCCCACGGCGCGCACCCCGACCAGCACGACCAGCACCGCCGCGCCGAAGTGCAGCAGGCTGCGCGTCTTCTCGGGCTGCAGCGGCGTGCCACTCATCGTCGGCTAGGCCGTGACACGTCGGTGCGTGCCTGGCGCAATCACACGTTCTTTGCCGGGCCCTTGCCGATTTGCCAATCGACGCGGCCCTGGTAGCCCTGCATCACATGCCAACCTTGAAAGTGAAGTTGAGCGCGGTGCCCTGCTTGTGCATGGCGACGTCGAGCTTGGCCGGCGCATCCTCGCCGTCGGCCATGCCGTTGCTCAGCGTGCGCACCATCTCAGCGACCTTGGCCGACACGGTGAGCAGCGCGTTGCCCGGCAGGGCGGCGCGCGCGACCTTCTGGTCGAGGATCGCGTCGATCAGGCTCTTGGTGTCACTCTCGCTGCCGGCGCCGAGCAAGAACGAACCGGCCACGGCGGTGAACTGCGTCGTCTTGTTGTCTTGGCCGCTCGGCATCGACACCTCGGTGATCTGCTTGTTGCAGGCGATCTCGCGGTGGGTGACCGCCGCGTCCTTGAACTCGACGTCGGCCATCGGGTTGGCTTCGGCGCTGGCTTGGCGCCAGGCCTTGAAGTCGGCGCTGCCGATCAGGGTCGCCAGCGCGGGTCCGTCCTGCAGGCCGCACAACAGCTTCTGGCCCTTGTCGCCGGTCATCGCCATCGCCACCGTGCCGTCGAACAGCGCCACCATGCTCTGCATCATCGCGCCGTACTTCAGCTTGCTCTCCTTGTCGCTCGCCGCGGCGCCGACGGCAAAGCCAAGGAATGGTCGCACGGCCTTGAGCAGCGCCGCGTGGTCCATGTTGACAGCGAGCTGGAACATCGCGTCGGGGTCAGCCACGGCGGGCGCGCCGGCCTTGTTGGCCTGCAACTCACCGATGAACTTGCCGAACCAACCGTCGGCCGCGGGCAGCACGTCGACCTTGCCGTCGAGGCTGCTCGTCGGCGATCCCGTCACATCGATGTTGAGCGCCTCGACTTGCTTGGGGAAGGCGAACACGTCGTCGACGAGCGCGGTCAGTTCTTGCGGCGTGGCACCGAGCTGACCGGCTGCCATGCCGGCGAACATGCCCATCTGCTGCCGCGTCTCCTCGATCTTGTCGGCGAAGATCTCGGCGAGCATCGCTGGCTTGGCGCGCATTTGCATGAAGCCCGACGCGGCGTTCTCGGTGGTGATCGCGAGCTTGCCGTCGCTGCCGAGGGTCAAGACGTAGCACGCACCGGCGCCGAGGTCGGGGAGTTTCCCGCCCGAGAACGTGTCGGACAAGTTCTCCGCGATGTCGGCATCGACGGTCCTCACCACCAGTGCGGCGCCGGTGGCGGTGGTTGGTGCGGCGGCATCCTGCGCCATGAGCGGCGACAGCAGAGCGGATAGGAGAAGGAACATTGCGGGCGACGTCATGCGATGGTCTTGAAAATAGGTTCCGAGCCGTGGCACGCGCAGATAGGGCGCGGCCGGCGAAAGGGCGGAACATATCGAACCGCTCGCGCAACATTCAGCGAATCTACGGCGAAAGGTCAGGGCGCGCGGCGAGCGTTCAGCGCGGTGCGAACAAGCGCAAACGCAGGCCGGCTGACGCGGCAAGGCCCTGCGGTCCGCCGGTGTCGAGCACGATGGCCTGCGCGAACAGTTCGGTGTCGGCGAGTGCCGCGTCGCTCGGCAGCGGCAGCGACCAGCTCAACCAGCCGTCGCCCGCGCCTGAAGCGTGCAGCAACTGCCCGAGCGGCAGCAGCGTCAGGTTCGCCGTTCCGCCTAGCAAGAAACGCACGCCCAGCAGCCTGACGTTGCCGGCAGCGGTGTCGAGCATCAGCGTCGCGGGCGCCGTGGCATAGCCATCGACCAGGCCCATGTGGAATGCGCGGTTACCCAGCACCGGTGGCTCGACCGCGACCAACCGCGGCGTGCGGCCGAGGCTGCCGGCGGTGCCGTGGCCGTAAGCGCGCGGCGCGCGGTGGCTGGTGTCGAACAGCTCAGGGTGATCGAAGGGCGCCTCGGCGCGCGTGGCGCGCACATCGGTGAGCGGCCGCGTCAAGAACGCGAGCAGGTCGGCCTTGTCGGTGGAGGTCAAGCGCGCGGGCCGCATCAGGGGCGTGCGGTTCTCTGCAAAGTCGCCGCCGCGCTCGTAGAAGTCGATCACGGCTTCGAGTGTCGCGAAGCGTCCGTTGTGCATGAAGGGCGCGCGGTCGGCGACGTTGCGCAGCGACGGCACCTTGAACGCACCGTGATCAATCGGGTCGCGCGAGATCGAGCCGCGGCCGAGGTCTTCCTGAAGCGGCCTGACCCCGATATTGAAGAACTCGCCGGTGGTGAACCGCGGCGCCGGATGGCACACCGAGCAGCGCGAGCGCTCGAACACCGCCAGGCCCGAGAGTTCTTGTTTGGTCAGCGCGCTGGTGTTGCCAGCCAAGTAGCGGTCGATCGGCGCTTGGTCAGGCACCAGCGCGCGTTGGTAGCTGGCGATCGCCATGGCGATGCGCACCGGCGTGATGTCTGGCGTACCGAAGGTGCGCGCAAACAGCGCTGGGTAGCGGTCGTCGTTCATCCAGCGTGACAGCGCCCGCGGCACGTGCCGGGCGATCCCCAGCGGCACGCTCGCGAGCAGACGGGCGATGAGGTCCGGCCACTCGGTGCCGGTGTGCGTCATCTCGATGTCGCTCAGCAGCGGGATCGTGGCTTGTCGTTCCAGCGCGGCGCCGGCTGGGATCACCAGCACGCGCGTGATCGGGTCGAACAACTGCTCGGGCGCGCGGCCGTCCCAGAACAGTTCTCGCTCGTACGCCGCCATGAACACCGACGGCGCTTTGCGGTGCGTGACCTGCGGCGACATGCCGAAGTCGGGGTGCCATTCGTACTGCTGGAACTCGTTGCTGGCGATGATGCCGAACGAACCGAGGATGTCGTCGTCGGTGCCGAACAGCTCATCGAGCCCGGGATTGCGCGCGCGCGGCGTGCGCGGGTCGCTGCCGCCGGCGGACGGGATGTGGCAGGTGGCGCAAGCGACGGTCTTGGTCGACGACAGTTGCTCTTCCCAGAACAACACCTTGCCGAGGTTGACCTTGTCTTGGGTCATCGGGTTCTCGGGTGGCACCGGCACCGGGGGCAACGAGTTGCCCTGGCCGCTGGCGGGAACGGCGAGCGCGAGGCAGAGGACGAGAAGGCGCATGGCATGAGGAGTCTACTGCGGGCGCGCGCCGGGCCGGCGCTGGGTCTTGATGGTTCAAGCGAACGCGAATTCGACGCGTCGCAGGTCTGTCGGGCCCTACAGCAGCGCCGCGGGGAGCGGCGCATCGCGCGGCGCGCCCGGCTGGATGGCGGCGTAGAACGCGCGCACCGCGTCGATCACCTGCGCTGGCGTCAATCGACTCGCTGCCAACGAGCGTGTGACCTCGCCGTATGCCTGCGGGCCAGGGGCGCCGAAGTAGAGTTCCGGAATGGGATCGTCCGGCGCGTCGGCGTTCCACACGCCGGCGCCGGCTTCGCCGCGCGCCCCTTCCAGCGCTTGCAGGCGCGCCGCCAGCGGTCGCAAATCGAGCCGCGCTGGTGGCTGAATGGTCACCATCTCGAACCAACTCTCGGTGCGTTCGTGCAGGCGAAAGCAATGGCCGCCCGACGGTGCCGCGCGCACATGCAGCACGCGATGCAGCACGCTGAGCGTGTTGAGCACAATGCGCGACAAGTCCGTGGCGCTGGTCAAGACGGCGATTCCCTCGGCGTGAAAGAGATCGCGCTGCAGCGCGCCAGCCTGCGCGGCGTCGAGCGCGCGCAAGGTGTCGTCGAGTTCGGCTTCGAACAGCGGTGTTAGCCGCTCCGGCGCGTCCAGCACGGCCTCGGCGTGATCGAGCAGCCAGCGATAGCGGGCATAGTCACGCGCCGCCTGCGGCTGCGCGTCGAGTTCGCCGTAGAGCGGCGTGCCCGGACGCTTGCCGAGGTTGAGCACGATGCGGTCGATCGCGAAGCCGCGGCGCGTGGTGAACACGCTGTAGTCGCCGGTGGCGGCCGCGGCCAAGCACACTTCTTCGCGCGCGAGCGCCACCTCGGGCCGCGTGACCGCGAGCAGCGACAAGAAGCCGTCGGTGTCGTAGTGGTTGTTCAGCACCTGCGTGGCGCCGGCCAACACGCGCGCCTGGTCGGCCGCGCTGCTGCGGGCAAAGCGCAGGCAGATGCCGGTGCTCAGGTCAGCCTTGAGTTCGCGCGGCGTGCGGTTGCCCGGCCAGTGCGACAGGTTTGGGCCGGTGGGGCTCATGCCGTCGACGCACAGATGCCAGGGGCGAAGGTCGGGGTCGAGGGCAGACGTGAGCGTGAGCCGCGCCATGGTCACGGTCGTAGCCCGCGAACGCGCCAAGGCAACTGCTCGCTCTGTGTCGAGAAACCTCTGCGCGCGCTTGCATCCGCCGCCGCGCCGTCGCTAGGATCCGCGGCCCCTCAGGCGTGGGGGCGTAGCTCAATTGGTTAGAGTACCGGACTGTCGATCCGGTGGTTGCGGGTTCGATTCCCGTCGCCCTCGCCACTTCAAGGCCGCGAGTTCGCAAGAACTTGCGGCCTTGCTCTTGTACTCCTGTACTTCGAGAGCGGCCCACAGCCTCATGCACGCCGCAGGCGAGCCATGCTCAGCGCAGCTCCGCGATCACCGGCACGTGATCGCTGGGCGCCTGCCCCTTGCGCGCGTCGCGATCGACGCGCACGCCGACGCACGCTTCCAGCGCCGACTCCGTCATCAGCACGTGGTCGATGCGCATCCCCTCGTTCTTCTGGAAGCCACCGGCGCGGTAGTCCCACCAGGTGTACACGCCGCCCTTCTCGTCGAACTTGCGCAGCGCGTCGTGCAGGCCATAGCTCACGAGTTGCCGCAACGCGTCGCGCTCGTCGTCGGTGCAGTGCAGCTGCCCAGCGAAGCCCGCCGGGTCCCACACGTCGCGATCGTCGAAGGTCACGTTGAAGTCGCCGCACAGCGCCAACTTCTCTTCCTTGGGATACGTGTCCGCCAGGAACTGCCGCAGCCGGCGATACCACATCAGCTTGTCGTGAAAGCGCTCGCTGCCGAGCGCGGTGCCGTTGGGCGCATACACCGACACCACGATCAGATCGTCGATCACGCCCGCGATCACGCGCCGCTCAGCGCTGTCGTCGTCGCCGGGGAGACCCTTCACCACGGCTTCGATCGGCCGCTTGCTCAGCAGCGCGACGCCGTTGTAGGTCGGCTGGCCGAAGACCTCGACGTTGTAGCCCAGGTCTTCGAGCGCCTCGCGCGGGAACTGCAGGTCGGCGACCTTGGTCTCCTGCAGGCAGACGACATCGGGATCTTCGATCGTGATCCAATCGCGCACCCGTGGCATGCGGGCCCGGATCGAGTTGACGTTCCACGTCACGAGTTTCATCGCGCTCAAGGTAGGCGAGCGCGCGCCCGCACAGAAGAGGCTCCCGCGCTGGTCGGGTTCGGTGGGGGAGGCCGGTGTTGGTCCTCGGCGATCCCTGCGCCTTGCTTTCCTGCGGCTCGCCGCGTTCATTGGTCGCATGCGCAGCGCAATCCTGTTCCTGCTCGCGGGCTGTGCCCTGACGAGCTGTCAAGGTCCCAAGCAAGACGGCCAGAAGTCCATCGATCCGCGCGCGGCGGAACCGATGAAAAAGGCCGAGGCACCGGCGAGCAAGCCCGCGACCAATCCACACGCCAATCCGCACGCCGCCGCGACTCCGAGCGGTGAGTCTTCGCCGCACGGCGGCTCGCCGGGCATGGGGTTCATGCCCGACTACAGCGAGGGCGATGACGGCATGAAGGTCGCCGACGTGCGCCCCGATGGTGCGGCGGCGAAGATCGGGATCATGGCCGGCGACGTCATCACCAAGTTCGCCAACATCCCGGTCGGCAATGTGCAGGACTACATGGCTGCGCTGGAGACCGTGAAGGTCGGCGACGAGGTCGAGATCGTCCTCACGCGCGGCACCGAGACCAAGGTGTTGAAGGGCAAAGTCGGCATCAGCAACCGGTAGGGGCGCGTCTGATGCGAACCCCCGTCTACGTTGCGTGGCTGGTTGCGGCTGCGCTGTCCGTTCCCGTGCTGGCGCAGGACAAGCCGGGCCCGAACAAGCTGGGCCAGGACAAGCCGCGCGCCGGCGAGGCCGGCAAGCCAGTCAAGAAAGACGGGGTGAAGCCGACGCCCAGCAAAGACGACGCCGTCACCGCCAAGGACCCCGTCGTCGTCGCGCTCGACAAGTTCAGCAAGAGCAAGGTCAACACCAAGCGCGAGGGTTGGCGCACGTCGCTCGCCGAGCCGCCCAAGCAAACCTTCGACGCCGCCCGCGACTACGTGTGGCACGTGCAGACCAACCACGGCGAACTCACCGTGCGCCTGCGCTCCGACGTCGCGCCCATGCACGTGACCAACGTGATCTACCTGACGCGCATCGGCTTCTACGACGGCCTTATGTTCCACCGCGCGATCAAGGGCTTCATGGCGCAAGGCGGCTGCCCGCTCGGCAATGGCACCGGCAACCCGGGCTACAAGATGGAGAGCGCGTGCAGCGCCGAGGCCAAGCACGACAAGGCCGGGATCTTGAGCGCCGCCAACGAGGGCAAGCCAAAGACCGAGGGCTCCCAGTTCTTCATCACGTATGCGCCCACCCCGCACCTCGACGGCAAGCACACGGTGTTCGGCGAGGTGACCAATGGTCTCGACGTGCTGAAGGCGTTCGAGGAGCGCAGCGGCACCAACGAGCCCCACCAGCCGACACAGAAGCTGTTGATCGAGCGCGCGTGGGTGACGGTGACGGTGAAGGAGAGCGAGAAGGCGAAGGCGAAGGCGGGGAAGTGATCGCCGCGGGCGCTGCCTAGGCCGCCGCGCGACCCGTTGGGCAACTCCAGACTGCGCACCTTCACCATTCGCACGCCGTTCGCGACGCGTTCTTGCCCAGTCGGCGATACAACATGGGCGTGCTTGACCCCGTGGAAGTCATCGGTGGCCCGCCCCGTATCACGCGCGATGCGCTCTTCTCGGCTGTCCGCTCCTACGTCGCCGGTACCAAGGTCTCGCGGGCAGTGGTGTTCGGTTCCTTCGCGCGCGGCGAAGCCGACGCCGAGAGCGACCTCGACATTCTCTTGCTCGAGCGGACTGGGCGACCATTCCTCGAACGCGGGCTTGCCCACTTGCCCTTGTTCCATCTGGGAATTGGCGTCGACCTGCTCGTGTACACACCTGAGGAATATGTTGGCCTGCTTGCGGACGGCAACCCGCTGATCGAGCGCATCGAGCGCGAGGGGATCCAGATCTATGCGCGACCCGAAGGGTGATGGACGTCGGTGGCTCGATCAGGCGGAAAATGACCTCGCGTTCGTGCGCCACGCGATTCAAGGCAGCTTCTTCCATCAGGCCTGCTTCGCGGCGCAACAGTGTGCGGAGAAGGCGGTCAAAGCCGTGTTGTTCGCGGGCGGCGCGCGCGGCGTGATCGGCCACTCGGTCGTCGCCTTGCTCGGGCGAGCCAAACAGCTGCACCCCGGCCTGGGGATCCACACCGATGCCGCAGCAGAGCTCGATCTGCTCTACATCCCCACGCGATACCCGGATGCGCTCGTCGAAGGCGTACCGCACCGGGTCTTCACGCAGGCGCAGGCTGCGCGGGCGCTGGGCCATGCAGAAGGCATCGTTGCCTCCGTGCGAGTGGCGCTCGCAGGCTGAGATGCTTGGCCTACCACTTCCGCGCCGCCGCTCAGGTGCGCAGGTGCGCACCTGAGCGCGTCGCCGCATGTGCGTGCGCAACTGCGCACGCGTTGCATCGCTCTCGGAAGGGTCTGAGCCGCGCCCGCTCGCATGCCTCTTTATGCGGGTGCGCGAGATTTTCTTTGCGTCGGGTGTAACCGAAGACGCGATCCGAGCCACAGGTGGTCGCAATGCGCATCAACTTTGACCACGGGACGCTGGTTCTCGACGAGCCCTGCGATCTTGCCGACTGCGTGTTCGACGCGCGCATCGGCAAGACGCGTGCGCCAGCGCACCGGTACGCCCTGATCCGGGCCGAACTCACACGGCGCGGGGTGGCCGTCGCCGACGACGTCTGTCCGACGCTGCCACCACCGGCACACTGGAAGCCGCTGTCGCTGCGGCCTTACCAACAAGACGCGTTGGCGGCATGGCGGGCCGCTGGCGACCGCGGCGTGATCGTGCTGCCGACGGGGGCCGGCAAGACGCGCGCGGCACTCGCAGCGATGGCCGCGCTGCACGTTCGGACGCTGTGCCTGGTGCCGACGCGCGTGCTGCTCGAGCAGTGGGAGAATGCCATCCGCGCGGCCTACTGTGGTCCGATCGGTGTCTTGGGTGACGGCCAGCGCACGCTCGAGGCGGTCACGGTCACGACGTTCGAGAGCGCGTACCGGCGCATGGCGACGCTGGGCAACCGCTTCGATCTGTTGGTCGTCGACGAGGTACACCACTTCGGCGGCGGCCAGCGTGACGAGGCGTTGTGGATGGCAACCGCTCCGGCCCGGCTCGGACTCACGGCGACGCCGGCGCCGAGCGAGCGGCTGGACGTGCTGCTCGGACCCGTCGTCTACCAGCTCGCCATCGCTGATCTCTCGGGCGCGCACCTGGCCCCATTCTCGTTCGTGGTGCTGCACGCCGAACTCACTGCCGAAGAGCGTGCGTGCTACGCCGCGGATGCGGCGATCTATCTGCGCGAGCTGGCTGCCTTCAAGGCGCTCGCTCCCGGCGCCTCGTGGGCCGAGTTCCGCAAGAGCGCGGCGCGCACGACGGCCGGGCGCGAGGCGATCGACGCCTGGCACCGCATCAAGTCTCTGCTGGGGTTCCCGGCCGCCAAACGTCTGCGCCTGCGCGAGTTGCTGGCACGCCACCGGCCGGCACGCACGTTGGTGTTCACCGCCGACACGCGCACCGCCTACGCGATCGCGCGCGAGCATCTGATCATGCCGATCACCGGCGAGATCGATCGGGTCGAGCGCGAACAGGCGCTGGCGCACTTCCGGGCCGGAAGGTTGCGGACGCTGGTGTCGGCGAGGGTGCTCAACGAAGGCCTCGACGTGCCTGACGCAGAGGTTGCAATCATCGTCAGCGCCGCGCTCGGCGCGCGCGAACTGATCCAGCGCGTTGGCCGTGTGTTGCGTCCGGCGCCGGACAAGCGCGCGATCGTGTACGAGCTCATCGCGCCGAACACGCTGGAGGAACGACGAGCGCAGAGGAAGCACCATGCCCTGCGTCACTGAGTCGATGCTTCGCACGACCCCCGGCCGCGCTGGCGCGACCCCCGACTGGCTATCCGCCGGCGATCACGCCTGGCTGCGGGTGCTGGTCGACGAGCACCTGCGGTTCCTTGGCAGGCCGCGCCGCGAGTTGGACGCGCGGCTGCGCGAGCCGCTGCCGTGCTTCGCGCCGCGGCCGCGCCTCTTGCTGGCCCGGGAAGTGCTCGCACGTATGTTCCGCGGCGAGACGAAGTCGGTGATCGCACCGCGCGTCGCGCGCGAAAGCGCCTTTCTCGCGGGCGCCGAACATGCCGACCGGGATGCGGCGCTCGGTGCCGCGGCGGCCCGGAGTCGCGTGACGCCCGCGGCGCTCGATGCGGCGTTGTTCGCCGACCTGCCCGGCGAACGTATCGTCGCGCTGAAGGGCGAGCTGCCGTCCCTGTCCGAGCTCGTACTGCGCGCGAATCTGCTGCTCGCGCAGTCGCTGCTGCACCGTGCATTCTGGGCTGCAAGTGCCGCGAACCCTCGCGTGGCGCGCGAAATCTGCGCCTCACGTAATTCGCCACGCTCGTCCAATTCGCCACGCCCGAGCGGCACTGGAAGCCCCAAGGAGTAAAGCGGCCTTGGGCCCCTCTGGTCGGCGCTGCGCCGACATGCAACCCGTGGTTGCGGCCCAAGGCCGCGATGGGTTCGCATCGCGTTCGAGGGCAAGTCGCGCGCGGTTGTGCGGCAGGCGAAGCTCAGCGCGGCAGAGCCGCAACCAATGAGAGGCGAAGTGAGCGCTACGGCGGCTCTGCCGCGAGTCATGAGCCGTAAGACGTAAGCCCTAAGTCCAGATCGCGGTCTGACCGCATCCGCCTGTCCGAGTTCCGAGCTTATGTCTTACGGCTAACGACTTACGTCTTTCCACAGCCGAAACATCTTCGCGCTTCGCGAAGATGCTTCGGCTGTGGAACTCAGAGGCCTCTTGCCCTCTGTGCCAACGTGAGTGAGACACGCCCCAGGTTAAGTTTAGTGTAGAGGGCGTAGGCAG
>JANPER010000199.1:0-27720 GCA_031423015.1 Planctomycetota bacterium
CGAGATCGTGTCCGCCACGTCGGGCTGTTCGACCAACACCGGCTGGAAGCGGCGCTCGAGCGCCGCGTCCTTCTCGATGTGCTTGCGGTACTCGTCGAGCGTGGTGGCGCCGATGCAGTGCAGCTCGCCGCGCGCCAGCATCGGCTTCAGCAGATTGCCGGCGTCCATCGCGCCCTCGGCCTTGCCGGCGCCCACGATGGTGTGCAGCTCGTCGATGAACAGGATGATGCGCCCTTCGCTCTCCTTGATCTCCTTCAGCACCGCCTTGAGCCGCTCTTCGAACTCACCGCGGTACTTGGCGCCGGCGATGAGCGAGCCCATGTCGAGCGAGAACACACTCTTGTCGCGCAGGC
The DNA here is from genome assembly GCA_031423015.1 of Planctomycetota bacterium. Taxonomy (GTDB): domain Bacteria; phylum Planctomycetota; class UBA1135; order UBA1135; family UBA2386; genus DATGPD01. The sequence continues at coordinate 354 of JANPER010000199.1, forward strand.
CCTCGGGCACGTCGCCGCGCACGATGCGCTGGGCCAAGCCCTCGGCAATCGCGGTCTTGCCCACGCCGGGCTCGCCGATCAGCACCGGGTTGTTCTTGGTCTTGCGCGACAGGATGCGGATGACGCGCCGGATCTCTTCGTCGCGGCCGATCACCGGATCGAGCTTGCCCTTGCGCGCCGCGGCGACCAGATCCATGCCGAACTTCTCGAGCGCCTCGTAGGTCGCCTCGGGTGTCGCGCTGGTCACGCGCTGGTTGCCGCGCACTTCTTTGAGGGCGTTGAGGAAGCGCCCTTCGTCGACGCCGAACTTGCCGAGCACCGCGCCGGTCGGCGTGCCTTTGCCCTCGCCCAGGATGGCCATCATCAAGTGCTCGACCGACACGAAGTCGTCGCGCATCTGCTTGGCGCGCTTCTCGGCGTCGACCAGCACCTTCGACAAGCGCTGAGTCAGGAGGACCTTGCCGGCCTCGAACCCCGGCCCCGACACCTTCGGCAGCTTGGCCAGCTCGGTGCGCAGCGCCTGTGCCAGCGTGTCGTCAGGGATGTCCATGCGCTTCAGCAGGCGCGGCACGAGCCCGTCGTCTTGTTCGATGAGAGCGAGCAACGCGTGCTCGACGTCGACGGCCTGGTGGCCAAGCTCCACCGCGCGCGCTTGAGCGGCGGTGAGCGCCTCTTGGGACTTCTGTGTGAAGCGATTGAGATCCATAGGTTGCCTCCGGCAGGCGGCATGCACAGACCATGCCGACTCGAATTGGCGCCTTCGCATCGGCTTTTTCGTCAGGACCGAGCGTCGCGCACTGCCATCCTATGCCAACTTGGCAGAGGCCTGGTCGGGTCAAGTCAGGCACGACAACCGCGCACGCGCTCGATGCCCTGCTCCGGCGATCACCCGAAGTAGTGCGACGAGTCGCAGCTAGACTTCTCCGGCCTGCCCGTTCCTGTCCCTGCCCTTCCTCTCTCTCCGGAGTCTTCCCTTGTTACATCGTTTCGCCCTCGCGGCGGTGGCGTGCTCGCTCACGCTGACCGCGCAGGATCCTAGTCCCGTCGATTCCCAGGCCGGCCGCAACCGCTTTGAACAACAGTTCGGTCCCGACTGGACCGTATGGCAAGGCGCCTTTGGCGTGCCCTACCGTGTGTTTGGCCCCGGCGCGCAGCTGTTGCCAGTGCCAGGCGTACACACGGCAGAGGACGCGCGCCAAGCCGTCGACCGCTTCCTCGAACAACACGGCGCCTGGCTCGGCGTCACGTCGGACTCGGTGCGGGAGACGCACTTCGGCGAAGGCCGCTTCGTGCTGTCGCTGGCCTACCAGCAGCTCGTCGCTGGTGTGCCGGTATGGAACGCCTACCTCAAGTTCACCTTCAACAAGGGTGACGGTGGCCTGGCGATCTTCGGCTCGGAGGCGATTCCCGGTCTGCGCGTGAACCCCAACCCAGCGATCGACCACAACGAAGCGGTCACCCAGTTCATGAAGCTCACGGGCTGGCGTCCGCAGCTCGGCTCCATGCAACACGCGCCCTACCTCGAGATCGCGCCTGGCGAAGACAACGTCTATCGCTTGGCCTGGAAGGTGACGGCGGAGTTCAAGGATCGGCCCGAAGCGTGGAGCATCTGGCTCGATGCGCGCAACGGCGCCGAGCTGAAGCGCGAGTCACAGATCCACTACTGCGGGTTTGGCAGCGACAGCAAGGATCAACCGGCGCCGGCGGCGGCGCCGCTGCTCGGCAACGTGAGCGGCTGGATGAGCCCCAAGCCAGGCGGACACGGCACTGCCAATCCGCCGCAGCTGCTGCCGATGGCCAACATCCGCGTCGATGTCGCGGGCGTCGGCTTCGCGTTCACCGATGCCAACGGCGACTTCTCGATCCCGTTCGCCGGCACCACGGTGCAAACGGCAACGATCGGCCTCGCCAACGGCCAGTGGTGGACCACGTTGACCGACTCGGCCGCCCCGATCCAATCGCAGACGGTGTCACTCACCCCCGGTGTGCCGGCGGGCATCGTGTTCAACGGCGTCCCCAGTGAGTTCAACACCGCGCAGGTCAACGCCGTGCAGTACACCGGGGAGATCCACGACTACGTCAAGCGCGTCGTGCCCACGATGACCGTCATCGATGCGCCCATGACGATCGTCGTCAACCTCGCTCAGACCTGCAACGCGTTCTTCTCCGGCAGCAGCATCAACTTCTACCGGCTGGGCGGCACGTGCAACAACACGGCGACGGCATCCGTGGTGGCGCACGAATACGGCCACGGCGTCGACGCGCGCAACGGGGGCATCGGCAGCACGCCGCGCACGCCATCAGAAGGCATCGGGGACGTCCACTCGATCTACCTGCAGGACAATCCAGACATCGGCACGGACTTCTACCAGGCCACGCGACCGGGCATCCGCACCGGCCTCAACTCGCTCACGCATCCGCTGACCGGTACCTCGCAAGCCGTGCACACCTTCGGCCAGCCATACATGGCTTGGTCGTGGGATCTGCTCACCGAGGCACGCTCGACCTACGGATCGAGCCTTGGCTACCAGATCGCCGAGTTGGCGATCTTCGAGTCGATCGCGACCAACCCGCGCGACATGCTCGACTGCATCCTGGATGCCTATGAGGTGGACGACAACGACAGCAACCTCAACAACGGCACGCCGCACATCGACGTGCTGGCCAAGGCGTCGCTGCGCCGTCACTTCATCCGTCCGGTGTTCCATCCGATCAAGTTCACGCACACGCCGCTCGCCGACCAGAGCAGCGGGGCGTCGGGCTTCACCATCGACGCCGACGTGACGACCACGATCGGTGCGCTCACGACCGTGTCGCTGAGCTTCGATCCGGGCACCGGCTCGTTCAGCACCATCCCCATGACCAATGTCAGCGGCAACACGTGGCGCGCCACGACGCCGGCCGTGGCCAATCGACGCCTCGCGCGCTACTCGATCGTGGCCAGCAACAACGTGGGCAACAGCTACCGCATCCCGGCGGAGACCAACGACTCGTTCGTCGTTGCCGTCGGCCAGAAGGCCAGCGTGTTCGGCGACACGTTCGAGGTCGCCAACGCCAGCTGGACGTTCGGCACGTCGTGGTCGCGTCACACCCCGATCGGCCGCAACTACGACCCGACCGCGGCCGCCAGCGGTTCGTTCGTGGCAGGCGTCAATCGCAGCGCCACCGATGAACGCCAGTCGACGACCTCGGGCACGCAAAGCCTGACCAGCGTCGCCATCAACACCACCGGCCGCTTCGGCACTCGCCTGCGCTTCAAGCGTTGGGCGACCAACAGCAACGCCGGCGCGTGCAACGTGCTGGTGGGCGGCGTGGCCGTGCAGACAGCATCGATCCCGAACGACCAAGCGTGGAAGACGTTCGACTTCGACGTCGCGGCGCAGGCCGACAACCGCGCGGCGGTGCAGATCCAGTTCAACAACGTCTCCACCACCAGCGACGGCGTCGGCGGCTTCACCATCGACGACGTCGAGCTGTACACGTTGGGCACGCCTTGCCCGGCGCTGACGGCCTACTCGCCTGGCCTGGCTGGCGTGAGTGGCATCCCGACGCTGGCGGCGGTCGGCGAGCCGCGTCTCGGCAACTCAGCGTTCGCCATCAACCTGGCCAGCGCAGCCGCCAGCGCCCCGATCGCCTGGGTGATCGGCGCTGCCACCGCGAACATCCCGGTGTTCGGCGGCGTGGTCGCAGTGCAGCCCGACCTCGTTCTGGCGCTCGGCACCAACGGCAGCGGCGCAGCCACGCAGCCGATCCCCGTGCCCAACATCGCGGCCTTGGTGAATCAGTCGCTGTTCACGCAAGTCGCGATCGTTGATGCCGCAGCCGTGCAAGGCATCGCCTTGTCCGCCGCCGCGCGCATCACGGTCTGCGCGCAGCCATAGCGAGGCAGTACTCGGCGCCGCGCTAGCGTGGCGCGCTTCATCGAGCGGTGCACTCGCGCAAGCGGGTGCACCGCTCGCGTGTTTTGTAGCGATCCGTAGGAACGCGCCGGTAGTCGATTGGCCGACCGCCCGGCGGCGGCCGCGCGCCGCCTCCTTCGCCGGCGGCTGCGCACGTACCAGGTGTGACCGCAAGAAACTTGCGAATCCGCGTCTGCTCGAGGGCGCGGTCTTCCACCGCGCGGGCGCGGCGCCGCGCATCGGGCCGGCGCACGACCGGTGCAGCGCGTTCGCGGCGACTGGTCCCGCGACCAAGGACGGCAAGGTCGTGATCGGCCACATCACGATGTGGAACCTGACCTGCGCGCACCACTTCAACGTCTGGATCGACGTCAAGCCAGCCAAGGGGCATCGCGTCCTGATGCAGTCGTACGCCGGCAGCATCTGGAGCGGGATGGACTACTACCAGAACGACGCCGGGATCGTGCTGGTCGAGACCACCATCTCGCAGACGCGCTTTGGCGAGCGCGGCACCCCGCTCGCGGGTCGCTGCCGCCAGGCGATGCAGTACGGGGATTCGATCGACGCGGTGGTGCGCGTGCTCGGCGATGGCAACAACGGGCTCTACACCAACGAGTGGCTGCTCGCGGACACCAAGACCAACGAGATCGCGATGTTCGAGCTGGGGACCTACAAGACCAAGCTGTGGCGCTCGTCGAAGAACGAGTGGTTCGGCGGCACCGAGGGGTTCTATTGGGGCTGCAACAACGAGAAGGACACCGAGACCCGCCTCGAGTCCATTGCTGGCGTGGAGGGACGGCCGGCAGACGTCGTGTTCAAGCCCAGCGATCGCGACATGGCGTGGCTTCGTCTGTTCAAGGCCAGGCGTGGCTCGATCGATGCGGGGTTCGGGTTCGAAGCGTTCACGACTGCGCCGCTCGCGGCGTCGCACTCGATCGACGCCAAGTTCACCACGACGGCGCTCGCCGGCGAGCTGAAGAGCGTGGGCGTGTTCGGGCCGCCGATCCCGCGCTCGTGGGAGCCGACGCCGCACGAGCGCCAGAGCGACACGCATATCCGACCGCTCGTGCCGAATGACTGGACGCTGCTCGGCGCGGCAGTGGACTTCGGCGCGAGCGGAGACGCACGGCCGACCCTCGTGGTCGCCGATGCGAGCCCAGCCCTCGGTGATCAGGAGGACGACGAACCCGAGAATGCCGACGCGCTGGCGAGCGGCAGCAGCCCGGCACGAACCGCGTCGCGGCGCAGATGACCAGTGCCATGCCGGTCAGTTACGGAACAGGCTCGTTCGTCGTTGCGGGTAAGACGTACACGCACCAGCGCACCGCGATCGTCGCCGCGAGCGCAAGCCCGCGAAGTCCGCGCTGGTCGACCGTGATGATCGCTGGACTGTCCGCGGAAGCGACGCGCGCCGTCTGCGAGCGGTTCGCGGGCGGCGATGGCCTGGGCTGCGAAGTGGCGGTGTTCCCGCGCGGAGGAAAAGTGCTACGACTGGCGCTGACTCTGTCGGGCGCGGGGGTGGCGACGAGCGGCAATGGCGCGAGCGGGCGCTGACGATCGTCGGCTGCACGCGCGCGGCGGTCAGTAGATCGCCTTCTTCTTCGTGCCTGTCTCGACGCCTTCAGCCTTCTTCGCCTTCCCCTCACCAAGGTGCACGATCAAGAAGTCCTCGTACTTGCGGAAGCGGTTGAGGGTCTTCACGTCGCCGCCGAGACCATGGCCGCCGGTGGGATCCAAGAACAACTCCACCAGCGCTTCCTTGCCGGCTTTCAGTAGCTCGCGATAGACGCGCACGGTGTCCTGATACAGCACGTTGGAGTCCTCCATGCCGTGCACCAACATCAGGCGCGCCTTGAGGTTCTTGGCCAGCGGCAGCAGAGAGAACTTCTTGAGGTCGGCGGTGCCGGTGCCGGTCTTGCCGATGGTGCCCTGCGAGTACCAGATGTTGTAGTTCTCCCACTCGGTCGGGCCGGCGCCAGCGATGCCCAGCGCGAACACGTCGGGCTCGGTGTACAGACACATCTGCGTCTGGAAGCCACCGAAGCTCCAGCCGTGAATCGCCACACGCTTCTCGTCGACGTCGTGATTGGCGATGAACCACTTCACGCCGTCGACCAGGTCTTCGACCTGCGGCTTGCCGACCTGCTCGAAGTTCGCCTTCTCGAACACCGAGCCGTACCCCGATTGCCCACGCGGATCGATGCTGCACGTCACGAAGCCGTGCTTCTCCGTCATGTAGCGCGCAAACAAATAGGCGGCGCCATGGTAGCTGCCGTCTTCCACCGTCTTGCGGCTGCCGAGCGGGCCACCGTAGACGTAGATCAGAAGTGGTCGCTTGTCGCCGGCAGCCCGATCCGCGGGCGTGAACATGTGGCCGTGGATCGTGTGGCCGTGTCGGTTCTCGTAGCTGAAGAACGTCGGCTTGCCCTCGATCAGCTTGCGCGTCTCCTCGGCGTGCGAATCGGTGAGAGCCTTCTGCGTGCCGGCCACCACGCGCACCACGTTGAGTTCAGCAGCACGCCCGAAGGTGACGTAGCTGCCGAGCACGGTGGCGCCGTCTTGTGACACCGCCACGCGCGACCAGCTGCCGTCCAGCACGTTGAGCTTCTGCATCGCACCGTCTTCGAGCGACAACGCGAACACGCTCTCGCGCGCCGGATCGCCCTTCGTCGCAGTCACGAACATCGTCTTGCGGTCCTTCGACAGCTCGATGGGATACACCTCGAAGCGGCCGCGCGTGAGCTGATCGATCTGTTCGTAGAGCGGGTCGATCACGTGCAGGTGGCGGAACCCACTCTGCTCGGTCACCAGCGCGAGGCGTCGGTGATCGGCCAGGAACTGCGGCCGGATCATGCCCGGCGTGTTGGGGCCGCCGGCGTGCAAGAAGCGGAACACGACACGCGCCGGGCGCTCGATCGGCTCGCCCTCGACCTTGGCTGCGGCATCAGGCTTGGCGTCTGGTTTGGCCTCGGTCGCCGCTTTGTCCGCCTCTCCCTTGCCGGCTTCCGCTGGCTTGGCCTTGGCCTTGTCGTCGACCGGCGCCTGCCGCTCGGCCACCATCACCTGCACTTGCTCGGTCTTCTGATCGAAGACCGCAAACGCGACTCGCTCGCTGTTCGCCGACCACTCCGGCGTGCCGAAGATGTCGCGCGGACCGGTGATCTTGTGTTTGAGCACGCGCGTCACCGCGTCGGCCTCGCGCATCGCGCCCGACACCTCGGCCACGTAGAACGAGATCTCTTGCTCGGGCAGCGGATCGTCGGAAACCGTGCGCGGCACCTCGCGCACCGTCGTGAACCGATCGCGGTAGCTGACGAGGTTCACCTTGCGCACGCCGTCACGCGCGCCCTGACCCTTGGCAGTCACGAACGCCAACGCCTTACCGTCCGGGCTCAGTTCGTAGCCGCGGATCGACTCGCCCGCCGGCACGCGCGGATCGAGCTGCTCGACCAGGTGGCTGCCGACCGTCACCTTGAGCAGCGCCTCGCCGCGCATGTAGGTGAAGCCCTTGCCATCCGGCAACCACTGCACCTGGGCTTCCGTTTCCTTGGTTTGCGTCAGCCGTTCGAAGACCTTGCCGGCGACGACGAAGCGGTACACGTCGCCACCCGCGCTGAACAACAGCTCGCTTGCGGTAGGCGACCAGTCGAAGCTCGCGATGCCGTCGTAGCGCGGCGCCTCCTTCTGCTTGTGATCGTCGTCGGTGACCCAATCGCCAGTCAGACGTTCGTCCTTGGCGTCAGCCTTGTCGTCCTTGGTGTCACCCTTGCCGTCGCTCTTGGTGTCGCCCTTCTTCTCGGCTTTGTCTTTGTCGACGATCTTCTTGGCGCGCTCGATGCGGTCGGCCTTCACCTTGCGCGACGCGACGCGGAACTCTGACATCGTCGTAACCGAGGTCAGGCGCGTGACCACGTCGTTCTCGACGTCGTAGAGCCACAGGTCGCTGCCGTGCCGGCGCTCGCGCAGCGGGCGATACAGCCACGCCGCGAGCTTGCCGTCGTGCGAGAACGCCATGGCCGTAGCGTCGGGACCGAACAAGCCGTCTTCGGGGAACAGCTTCTCCAAGGTCAAGCCAGGCGGTTTGTCCGCGACCTTGGCTTTGTTCTCCGACGTCTCTTGCGCCGCCAACAACGACGGCAGCAACAGACACAAAGGCAGGAGGGCAAACGCGAGGCGACGAACGGGCGAAAGACGGGTCATGCGTGGGGAAACCGTAGCGAGGGCGCAGCCCCTGAAGCGTGAATCGGCTGTTACGGCCTGGCCGCTGCACTTGCGAGCCGGTCTGTCATGCCACGATCGCGCGATGCGATCGAGGCTGGCGACTCAGTTCCCAATCTCGATGTTCCCGCCGTTCGATGTCACGATTCCGGCGGGGTTCGCCCCGGGGGCAACGACCGCCGCCTGCGCGGCGACCATCGCCCCGACCAAGACGGCCTGATTCGGGATCGGCAGAGTGGCGATCGAATAGCGACCTTGCACGACGAAGGGGAGGGTCAGAGCAGCGCTCGAGTACTGCGTGCAGCCCGTCATCCCGATCGGCGCCAGCGAGGTATTGGTTGCCGTTCCATACAGCATCACACCAACCGTGGCTCCATTCTGTGCTTCACCCACGATCATGTCGAAGTTGGTGCCGATGGCCGGCCGACTGTTGAACGACCCCGTGAGCGTGACCGGCAAAGCTGGTGGGCAACCGACACCATTGCCGGTGAACGACGCGAAGCGGCAATCGGTGCGCCGCGTGATCGAGTAACCGCCCTGCCCGTTCAGCGCGAAGGTAATGACCCGGCCGCTGAGGTCGAACGCGTTCGCCGAGAACAATTCGTAGACCGTCGCGCTGGTGCCGCTGTTGAACGGCAGCGCATTGGCAAAGTCGAGCGCCCGCGCATTGACGGCGTTGTTGCCGGGAGTGACTCCGACCAAGCACGTGTGGCCCCGGTTACTGAATGGAGCCTGCCAGAACAGCGAGAAGCTGCCGTCCGACAGCAGCTGGAGCTGCATCGTGAGCGCCTCGGACTGGCTGTACTCCGGCACACCGTTCCAGGTCACCACCGCGCGTCCCGGGAACGTCGCGAAGTGCACCGCCCCACCCGAGCTGGGATCCAAATCGAACCACCCCGGCGCGATGCGCGCTGTACTCGACAAGAAGTTGGCCAGGTTGCCGTCGCAACAGCCGTTGTCGCTGTTCGAGCCCAGCCACACAAAGCCGTTCGAGGAGATGTCGATCGCGCTCACCGAGCCGCCCGGGAACGGGAACGCGAAACCGAGCGCGCGGCCTGGGGCCACCTGATCGTCGCCGAGTTGCAAGTTGGCACCGAGGTTGACCTCGAAGCACGGCGGGACCTGCGCCAGTGCAGACCCAACGAGTATTAGCGGGAGGAGAAAGCGAGTGAGAGAGGGCGACATGGGAGCGGGTGGATCAGCGCCGATCGTCAAACACGTTCATCAGCTGAACACGACGCGACGGGCGGCGGCGGATCGTAACCCACAAGCGGACCGACGCCGACCCGCACGTTCTGTCGAGGGTGCCCGCCTGATGCTCGACCGAAACGGGCTCACCACCCGCGGTGGACCTTCGAAAAAACGAACGCCCCCCAACCCCGATGGGGACGGAGGGCGTTCAGCACCCGGAGACAGCAAGCGCAGGAGGAGGAGGAGAGGAATCACGCGGTGGCGCAGGCCACCGTTGCCGTCAGACCTTGGGTGCGTGGTGTGCCTTGAACTGAGCTTCCTCGGTCGAGCCGCTCAGCGCGGTCGTCGAGGAAGTGCCGCCGGCGATGGCGTTGGCGACGGCGTCGAAGTAGCCGGTCCCGACCTCGCGCTGGTGGCGCACGGCGGTGTAGCCATCGGCCACGGCTTGGAACTCTTGCTGTTGCAGCTCGGCATACGCGGTCATGCCTCGCTCGCCGTAGGCCTTCGCCAGCTTGAACATGCTGTGATTGAGCGAGTGGAAACCCGCCAGCGTCACGAACTGATACTTGTAGCCCATGGCACCTAGCTCGCGTTGGAACTTGGCGATGGTGTGATTGTCGAGCTTGGCCTTCCAGTTGAAGCTCGGTGAGCAGTTGTAGGCGAGCAGCTTCTTGGGGTGCTGCGCCCGGATCGCCTCCGCGAACTGCTTGGCTTCTTCGAGGTTGGGTTCACCGGTCTCGCACCACACCACATCGGCGTACGGCGCGTAGGCGAGGCCGCGCGCGATCGCGCTCGGGAGACCGTTGCGGACGCGATAGAAGCCTTCAGGCGTGCGTTCCCCGGTGAGGAATGGCCGGTCGCGCTCATCGACGTCGCTGGTGATCAGCGTCGCGGCTTCGGCATCGGTGCGCGCAAAGAGCAACGTCGGCACATCCATCGTGTCCGCGGCGAGGCGTGCCGCATTGAGCACCCGGATGAAGTTCTGCGTCGGCACCAAGACCTTGCCGCCGAGATGACCGCACTTCTTCTCCGAGGCGAGTTGATCCTCGAAGTGCACCGCTGCCGCGCCCGCCTCGATCATGCTCTTCATGATCTCGAACGCATTGAGTGGGCCGCCAAAGCCGGCCTCGGCGTCGGCCACGATCGGCGCAAACCACTCGGTGCCGTCGCGGCCTTCCATGTGGTCGATCTGGTCGGCGCGTTGCAGCGTCTGATTGATGCGCTTGACGTGCTGCGGCACGCTGTTGCACGGATACAGGCTCTGGTCGGGATACATCTGGCCGGCCACGTTGGCGTCGGCCGCGACCTGCCAACCACTCACGTAGATCGCCTTGAGGCCGGCGCGCACCATCTGCATGGCTTGATTGCCGGTGACTGCGCCGAGCGACGCGACAAAGTCGCTGCTGTTCATCATGTCCCATAGCCGGCGCGCGCCACGCGTCGCCAGGGTGTGTTCTACCCTGATCGAGCCGCGCAGCTTCTCGACGTCGCGCCGCGTGTAGTCACGCACGATGCCATCCCAACGCCGTTCCTCCCATGGCGAACGCTCGGCCACAGGGGGCTGTTCGTGCAGCGGATCCTTTGTGGTGTCATTGGCCACCGATCGATCGATCGAGATATTCAGTTTGTGGATCTGCATGGTGTCTTCTTCCTCTTGATGCGAATGCGATGTAACCGCGGCTTCCTGCTCGCGGGTAAGCAGGTGCTGGTAGGCAGGAAGCGTCAGGAATGGGGTGAAGTCGGTGCGGATGACCAGGCCAGTGAAAACGTCACGCGCGGTGCGAAAGCAGCCGCGGGCGTATTCCAGGGGCCCGATCTCGCGACGAATCCGATTGAGCTCTTCGGCGACCACCTCCAGCAGGAGATTGACACAGACCATGCGCCTATCCAGCAGGCGCACGCCGTGGCGCAGCCATTGCCACACCTGCGCGCGGGCGATCTCGGCCGTCGCCGCGTCCTCCATCAGGCCATCGATGGGCACGCAACCCTTGCCGCGCAGCCACGATTCCAGATACAGCAGCGCGACCCGCACGTTGGTGCGAAGGCCCTGATCGGTGACGTCGCCCTGCGGGAAGCGCAACAGGTCGTCGGCGGTGATTTGCACATCATCGCGCAGCACGTGCAACTGATTGGCACCGGCCCGCGCGAACTCTTGCCGCGCGATCGCTACCAGAGCCGGGTGCGCCACCCAGGTGCCGTCGTGACCATCGCTGGCCTCGCGCGCCTTGTCGGATGTAACGCGCGCCAACGCGGCGGCGTTGCGCACGGGGTCGTCTTTCACCGGAATCTGTGCCGCCATCCCACCCATCGCATAGGCGCCGCGGCGATGGCAGGTCTTGATCAGCAGCAGGCTGTAGCTGCGCAGGAAGTGCTGCGTCATCGTCACGGTGCCGCGATCGGGCATGACCGCGCTGGCGTCGCGGCCGAGCTTCTTGATGCAGCTGAAGATGTAATCCCAGCGGCCGCAGTTGAGGCCGAGCGCGTAGTCGCGCAACTCCCACAGAATCTCGTCCATCTCGAACGCCGCCGGCAGCGTCTCGATGAGAACCGTGGCGCGGATACTGCCGTGGGGAATGCCCAGCGCCGCCTCGGCGAAGGCGAACACCTGATACCAGAGCCGCGCTTCCAGGCGGCTCTCCAGCTTGGGCAAGTAGAAGTACGGGCCAGAGCCGCGGCTCAAGAGGGCGCGCGCGTTGTGCGACAGATAGAGCGCGAAGTCGAACAGCGCCGCGCACATCGGGCGGCCATCGACGCGCACGTGCGCTTCGTCTAGATGCCAACCGCGAGGCCGTACGATCAGGGTCGCGGTCTTGGTCGCCAACACATAGTCGCGGCCATTCTCACGCAGCGCAATCGTGCCGCGCACGGCATCGCACAGGTTGACCTGACCTTGAATGACGTTCGACCAGGTCGGCGCGCAGCTGTCCTCGAAGTCGGCCATGAACACGTCGGCCGTCGAGTTCATGGCGTTGATGATCATCTTGCGCTCGACGGGGCCAGTGATCTCGACGCGGCGGTCGCGCAAGTCGAGCGGCGCGGGGCGAACGTGCCAATCGGCGACGCGAATCGCCGCGGTCTTGCGCAGGAAGTCAGGGCGCTCGCCGCGATCGAAGCGCACTTGCTGTGCCGCGCGGCGGTCCAGGAGTCGGTCACGCCGCGCCCGGAACGCGCGCTCGAGGCCAACGACAAGCGCGAGCGCATCGCGATTGAGCAGCATGGCCTGTGACTGCGTCACGGCGGCGGTGAACTCAATGCCGTCAAGGGCGGCGTGATGGTGAGTGAGCGCAGCGGGCTCGGTCATTGCGGTTCTCCTCGCGAAACTGCCTTGGCGAAACTTCCCTGGCGGTGAGCGAATGTCCGCCGGCTCCTCCTGCGGACGCAAGAACACTACAACGCGCTGCGGCAACCGTCGGTCGCTCACCAACGCTGCGCGGCCTCTTCGCTGCCTTGACACCGCCCCTTCGACCTTGAGTCGACCGCCCGAGGATTCTCGTTTCGAGGCAACAGCCGTCAGCGCGCAGGGCTCTCGAGCGCGCCCGCGCCATAGCGCGCCAGATAGGCGCGTGGCTTGATCTTGCGCATCGCGCTCTCGCTCGTCATGTAACGAATCAGGCCGAAGATCGGCCGTTCGGGCCCCCACGGCCGGTCATAGCGACCCAAGCACCAGAAGATGCCGGCATACGAGTTTGGGTTACGACCGTCGATCGCCCAACGGTTGTTCAGCTCGATGAGCGTGCTCAGCGCCTCGCGCGGGTTCGCCGACCACTCCAGGATCTTCTTGCCCCACAGCATGCGCAGATAATTGTGGATCATGCCCTCGCGACGAAGCTGGTTCTGGGCAGCGTTCCATAGCGGATCGTGTGTTCGCGCCGACTCGAATTCTTGGTAGGTGTAGCGGTGCGGTCGCGGGTCAGCGGTGTGCAGCTCCAACGTCGCGCGCACCCAATCCGGCAGCGACTCGAAGCGGTCGTAGCCGTGTATGTGCTGGCAACCGTTGAACGCGAGTTCGCGCCAAGTCACCAGTTGGTCGATGAACGCCTCGGCCTCGCTCGGCAGACCCCACCAACCCTGCGCCTTCCCGGTCGCCCGAGGGCTCACGCACGCCTTGGTCCAGCGGTGCTCACGCGCAACCGCGGCCAGGATCTCGTGCGCGCCGATGTGGCCAAAGTGCAGGTACGGCGACAGGCCGCTGGTCGCGTTCACATCGGGCAGATTGCGTTCGCTCTCGTAGCGCCCGGCGACGTCGGCAAGGAAGTGGCGCAACCGTTGGTCGGCGGCAACCGCGCCACCGCTGAGGCCGCTGACTACCGGCACGTCGTGATCGATCGGCAGCGCGGCAAGCTGGGCTGGCGAGCCCATGAGCAAGTTCGCAGCGGCCGCCGGCCAGCGCTTGCGGATCGCCGCTGGCACCTCGACCGGCGTCGGCAGGCGCGGTCGCGCCAGCGGATCCTGCAGCGGCACGTCTTCCAGATGCACCGGCAGCACCTTGTGCAGGAAGCGCCGGAAGTCGAACGCGCGCGCGAAGGCCTTGTCGGCGGCGCGCATCGGCAGGATGCCATTGCTGTCCACCAGCTCGAACGCACACTGCACCTGCGTCTTGGCGGCCGCGGTCATCCGCGGCAGCATGAAGCACGGAAACTCATCGCCGATCACCACACACGCCCGCTCGCTCAGCGCGCGCAGCAGACCCTTGCCGGCGTCGGCCTTCGGCTCGACATACGCGTAGTAACCGGCCCCGCCCTCGGCGAACGCCACCGCGTTGTCGCGCATGCCATCGAGCACGAAGCGATGGATGCGATCACTCGCCCAGCGATAGCCGCAGCGCAACGCCTCGAGCACCAGCAGCGGCTTGCCCAGCTCGTGGCACCAGTCGGCTGCGCGCTGCAGGGCAAAGTTGGCGCGCCGGCGCCGCGCGCTGGTCATCCAGTAGAGCACGTAGTCGCCATCCCGACGCACCGGCAGGTCATTGCCGCGCGACAAGCGCAGCAGCGGCACGCTCGAGTTCACTTGGCCGCCCCAATGTTCTCGATCCAAGCGAACACATCGCCTGCGGCGCGCTGCACGATCCCAAGGTGTTCGGTGTCGACATGCTCCTTCCAGGTCACGTTGGCCTTGGCCCTTTCGAGCGCGTCATGCAGCGAGCGGGCTCCCGCACGGGCGAAATCCTGATCGCCGGTCGCGACGTAGAAGCGTCGCCCAGTCAAGTCGGCGCGGCGCGCGATGCGACCGCCGCCTCCCAGGGCGGCCACCGCAGCGAACTTCGGTGCAGCCTCGCCGGTGGCCACGCCGATCGCTTGCATCGCTCCCATCGAGTGACCGACCATGTAGACCTTGGCGCGATCGACAGGGTAGATCGCAGCGAGCGCATCGACCAGGTCGGCGGCAGCCTCACCCGCGCTGCGGGGCGATGCCACGATCCAACCGCGTTCGCGGGCGCGCGCGACATAGGTACCGGCGCCGTAGGTGTCGAAGAACATGTTCTCTGATCCGCCCGCGCCATGGAGCAGCAGTAAGAGCGGGCGCGAGGCGGGGAGTTCGCCCGCGGCCGGCGCATGGATGCGTACCGGCAGACGACGGTTTCCCAGGGCAAGGCACAGCCAACGTTCGCCACGCGGTGCGGTAGCAACGAATGAGGTCCCGTCGGCGCGGGCGCGAACGATCGCTTCAGCATCCCGCAGAAGGGCCAAGTAAGGCAGGTCGGTCTCTGCGGTGTGACCTCGCGCCGCCGGGGCCAACAGACGCTCCAGGTAGCGCAGGGTAGCGGTGTCGTGGTCGTCGGCGGTGGCTGGCGTCGGCGTGATCGGCGTCAGCGCCGCAAGCCGCTGGGCCAGCCCCTGCGCACAGACCACCGGCTGCGCGATCTCGCCGAGCTTCCGCTCGGCGGTCGACACGCCACAGGTGAGAGTGAACACACCTTCGCCCAAGTCACCCACCGGCAGCACCACACCCGTCTCGGCCGCATCGAGCGACACTTCGGCCACCACGGCGTTGCGTCCCTGCGCAGTCAACGCCAAACGCACGCGGACTCCCTTGGGCAAGACGCGATCGTCGTCGTCGTCGTACAGTCGTTGGACGCGCACTGTCAGCTCGTCGACCGCAGGATCGAGGAAACGCCGCGAGGGCACGCACGACAGGCTCGCAAACCAAGCCTGCTCGTCGGATGCAGGCGCCGCGGCTTGCAACGCAAAGAGCGCCATGTCGAGTCTCTGCGCCGCCGCCGACAAGCGCAGGCCGAAGAACGCCGTGGTCGCTGCCACCAACTCCGGCGTCGCACGCGCGCGCGCGGCGTCATCGACTCGCTCCCAGAGTTCTTCGAACGCCTGCAGACGGCGACCTAGCTCGAAACGAGCGACCTGCGCCGACGCCGTTCCGGCTACGGCGAGAGGGAGTAACGCGAGAGCAACGAGCGGGGCGACAGTGCGACGACACGGCATGCGCCGCGGATGGTAGCGGACGCGACGCGCAACCCGACCGTCTGGCGTCGCGACTACGAGGTCGAGACTTGCGGCACGCGGCGCAACGGCTGCACCGCGTTGATCCGCACCATCGCGCGCACCACGTCGACCACCGCGTTCCAGCCCGCGGCGCCACCGATCTCACGGCCCGCCCACACCACGCCCGCAACCCACAGCTGCGGCGGCAGCTCGCCTTCGGCGGCGCGTTGCACGACCCAGCGCGCGGCCTTGACCTCGGGATGGGCCAAGTGCTGCAGAACGGCCAGCGCGTCGGCGCGCGTGCGCAGCGCCGGTGCGATGGCAAGCGCGTGCGCGTCGGCGTGCCGATCGCTGCGGCGCAGGATCGCCGGCGCCAACACGCGCGCCGCACGATCCGCTACCAGCCAGGCGCGCGCGTGCTCACTGCGCACGTCGGTGCGCGTGTTGACCACCGTAGGCACCAGCGGCCGCAGCCAGCGTTCGCGCGCCGCGTCGGTCGGCATCGCGTCGTTGAAGCAACGCACCACCGCGCCGATCACGGGACAGGCGCAGGCGGGTTCATCGCTGTGCGGCTCGCCCGCGAGCCAAGCCACCATTTCCATGGCGCACATGCCGGAGTCGGGGCGTGGATGACTGCCAGACTTGAGGGGGAAGAGGCGAACGGTACGAGGGTTCATGGCTGGAAGGCGCGGAACCGCGCGACGAAGGGTACCCCACCGAGCCGGCAAGCGCGGCGCGGCGCGCCCGGGGTAGGCGTGGGCTTGGCCTCGAAGCCCGTAAGCCCGGCCGCAACGGTCGCGCGTGACGCGCATCCACGCTGAGACACAACCGCGACGCCAGCGCAGAACAGAACTAGACTCACGGCGCCCAACTCGCTGAGCTTGACGCCCCCGCCCCCGATGGTCCAACGCACATGCCCAATCGCACGATCTTGACGCTGCCCCTGCTCGCCATTGCCTGCACATCACCGTCTGCGACCCATGCGCCCACGCGCGTGGCGGTGCTCATCACTACGACAACCTCGAAGGTCAAGCGCGGCGAGACCCCACAGCTCGAGGTGACGCTCGTGAACGAGGGGGCTTCCCCCGTGACGCTGGTTGCACCAGGCGACGGCAGCGAGTTTGGGTGGCGGACGCCGATCGTCGCATGGCAACCGACCGCGCCAACAGATCGCACGTGCGGCAACACCAATCCGTTGACGGCGGACGAAGTGTTCGAGCTGCGGCCTGGCGAACGACGGCGAGTCAGCGGCTGGATCGGCAAGCCGCGCCTCGACCTCCAGGCGCCAGGACGCCACGAGGTGTCTGTTACCTACACCAACGAACCTGGGCGCACCTTCGAAGGCCTTCCCCTCGGTGTCCACGACGCCGAGGCGATGCGGCGTGTGCGCGCGAGCACGCCCGTGGTGGCCAAGAGCAACGTCCTCGTCATCGAGGTTGTCGAGTGAACGAGCGCCCGACGCAGCGCCTCAGCTCTGGATCACGATGCGGAGCGCGTTCGACATGTCCAACGAGAACAGGTTGCACGCCGGCGCAGTGAACGTGAGCGTGGCCCACTGCGTGAACGGCTGTACGAGTTGGACTGACACCGGGTCGAACGACACGGTTGCGGCTTGGATGAAGGCGTTCGTGGTCGAGCCGTCGACTTGCCAGACGGCGGTCCAGTTGGTTCCGTCACCGTCGACCTCGGGCAACTTCTCGTCGGCCGTGGTCCGGATGAGTTCGCGCTCGGCGGTGATCGGCACACCGTTGCCGTCGACGATCCGCAAGGCAGGGTAGGTGTCGGTGCCGCCGGTCGGGGTGCGCTCGAACACCACAGCGTGGCGGCCGGTACCGCGGTCGCGCCGAGGTCCGTCTGCCAAACGCACAGCACCTGGCTGTTGTTCAAGTCCCCCGCGACACAGCCGAAGGACGCCGAGGCGCCATGGCAGCCCCAGTCTGTTGCTGTCAGCGCGTGGTCTGCGCTGCGAGCGCGGCGCATACCTTGTCCATCGCTCGCCGGTAGAGCCAGGCGCGGTCCGTGGCTACCTGCTGTCTCGAGCCCGCGTCGAGCGCGGTCTGCAGCGTCGTCACTGCCTGCGGCGTCAGCGCCTGCTGGCCCAAGGCGACGACCGAACCGATCGCCAATTCGTAGATCGCGGCGCATGCCGCCTGTTCGCCGGCGTTGAAGAGTGGCACTCCACGTTCGATCGCCAGATCGAAGACTCGCAGCACGGCCAAGCCGTCCGCTGGCGCCGCTGTCTTCGTAGTGGACTTCGCCGCCGTGGCAGACGCATCGGGCAACAGGACACGGTCGATGATGTGCAGCACGCCGTTCACCCCCTCGATGTCGGCCACCAGGATCTGTGCGCCGCCCGCCGTGATCGCACCCTGCGACAGTCCGAAGTTCACGCTGGTCTGGCCAGACAGGGTGCGCGCACTCCCTTGGGCGAGCATGTCCTGGCGACGGATGGCACTGGGGATGACATGCGCGGCCAGCACGGCGCCCAGCTGCGCACGGTCCGCGAGCAGCGCCTCCAACGCGCCGGGTGGCAATGCGGCGAAGGCCTCGTCAGATGGCGCCAGCACGGTCCAAGGGCCAGGATTTTCTGCGCTCAGTTGCGCGCCAAGGCCCGCGGCTTCGACAGCCGTGCGCAACGTGCTCAGCTTCGGCTGCGCCGCGAGCATCTCGGTCAGCGACCGCAGCTCCGGCATGAGCACGGCGTCGATGACGTGCACCAGCCCGCTGTCGAAGGCCACGTCCGCGGCGACGATCTTGCTGCCGCCGACGGCCAGCGCTTCGGCGTCGATGGCGATCCACTGCCCAGCGAGGGATTGCACCGCTCGGCGGCTCAGCAGCGATGCGGAATCGAGCGGCATGGCGAGCACGTGGTGCTGCAGCACTTTCTGCAGCGTGCGCTTGCCCTCAGGGCTCGTCAGAAACTTCACCTTGTCGGCGGGCAGCCGGGCAAATGCCTCGTTGGTTGGCGCGAAGATCGTGTAGCGGTTCCCCGCGGCCAGCTCGAGGTCGGCGGCCTTGACGAGGGCCAGCAGCGTGGTCAGCCCAGCGCGCTTGGCGACGGTGCCAAGATCGCCGCTCTGCGGCGGCGTTGCGGCGCCGAGCGGCCGGATGTAATCAAGATCAATGGCGAAGGCACCGGCGTTCTTATCCGCCAGGGTGATGCCGACGGATTCCACGGTCTCGGGCCGGAGTTCGGCGGCATTGCGGACGGGTTGGCCGAAGCTGTGCAGCTTGAAGTCATCGAACGGCAGCTCGAGCACCATCCACGTATCGGGCTTGGTGTCGAACAGCACCTGGTAGCTGCCCGCCATCATGCGAACGTTCGCGCTGCGCACGTCGAACTGGTATCGACGGCCGTCGCCGCGCAAGCGCACCTCGACGCCCCGTTGGCCGGCGAAGGTGCCGACCGGCACGGTGGTCTGGGTCTGGGAGAAGCCACCGTTGTTTTCCAACGACAGCTCCCCGGTGAATCTCAGGAGGCCAGGGTCGACCTGCGTGATCTTGCCAGTGGACAAGCCACCCATGACGCCGTCGAGCACCGTGCGCCAACCCTTGACCCCGGCGTCGAACTCGAGGTTGGCGGGCGCCTTGGATGTCGGCGTCAGTCTCGCTGGGGCCTGAGCGAAGCAGGGCGCCGCTGGCCAAATCAGCGCGGATACGGCAATCAACACTGCGGCCGGGGCCAGACGCACGCAGCCGTCCCACCGACTGACTCCGCCAGAGTCTGTCGACACCGGCGTGGCTTGCTGAGGGAGGATGAGGAACGACTCGCCCGAGCTGGATTGCTTCGACATGTTGCCGAGCGTTCGCGCCAGATGCCGCCCTGGATGCATCCCATGTCAAGACCTGAGGGCGTTCAGGGGTCGGGGTAGGCACGCCCGAGGGCGAGAGATCGGGAGCGGGAGCGGGAGGCGATGACGACGCGTGAACGGTTACGCGCCGCCGGCCAGTAGAGTCGACTGCATGCTCGTCGCCCTCGCTTGTTGCGCGGTCTTGCAAACGCCACCCACCGACTCGTGGCACGCGGCACGCACCAACGGCGAACAAGCCCGAGCCGGCGTGGCGTTCTGCGTCCGCTACGCCAACGGCTGGCTCGCGCACGCCGACCCGCAGACGGGCCTGTTGCCACGCACGCTCAAAGGCGACGCGTATTGGAACGCCAAGGACTGCGCGGCTGACAACTTCCCGTTCCTGGCGATGACGGCCCACCTGACCGGGCAGCCGCACTTGCTGGCCGCCGCGCGTCACATCCTGGCGCAGGAGAAGCGGCTCACGCTGACGCCCCGCGGCCTGCCCGATGACTTTGTGTTCGCCAACCAAGCCCTGCGCGCCCGCGAGCCGCAACTCGACGAGCTGATCTTCGGCGCCGCGGAGTACTGCAAAGATGGCCTGTTGCCGCTCGTCGAGTGGACGGGTGACGACATCTACCGCGCGCGACTGCTCGAACTGCTGCACGCGATCACGGCGCACGCCGCCGTGCCGTCGCAAGCAGGCCCGCTGCCATCGAGCAATCTCGAGGTGAACGGCGACCTGCTGCAGGCCTACAGCCGCGCCAGTTGGATGGCTGACGAGCCGCGGTTCGCGCAGATGGCGATGCGCCTCGGCGATCACTACCTGCTGCACCGCACGCTCCTCGACGAGCCGACCCTAGCGCTGCGCGACCACGGCTGCGAGGTGATCGGCGGCCTCGCCGAAGCCTACGTGCTGGCGGCGAGCCGGGATCGCGAGCGGCACGCGCGTTGGCGCGCGCCGATGCACGCGCTGCTCGATTGCATCGCGACGCACGGCGTGCGCAGCGACGGTTTGTTGCACCACGCCATCGATCCGCGCAGCGGCGCCGCCAAGGGTGAAAGCGCGAGCGACGGCTGGGGCTACGTGCTCGACGCGTTCCTGACCGTGGCCGAGGTGGATGGTGAGGTTCGTTATCGCGACCTGGTGACCGACTGCTTGGCTCGCGTCAAGGACGTGCGCATCGCCGACACGCCCGGCCTCGGCGGCGCCGATGGCTGCGCCGATACCCTGGAAGGCGCGCTCAACCTGCTGGCTCGCATCCCGGACGCCGGGGCTTTGGCCTGGGTCGACCGCGAGATCGCGCGCTTGTTCACACTGCAACGCAAAGACGGTGTGATCGAGGCCTGGTACGGCGACGGCAACTCGGCGCGCACGGCGTGGATGTGGGTGCTCGGCAAGACCTGCGGCGCGATCGCGCAGCCGTGGCGCGAGGACCTGACGCTCGGCGCTGAGCGCACCGCGGGCGGCGGCGTGCGACTCGTGCTGCGCGCCGAGTTCGCCTGGAGCGGAACCCTCTGCTTCGACCGTCCCCGGCACGCCGAGATCATGCGCCTACCGCTCGACTACGCGCGCATCAACCAGTGGCCGCAGAGCTTCACCGTGGCGGCGCGCGATCCCTTCGTGCTCACGCGCCAAGACGCGCCGCCGCAGCGCGTGCGCGGCGAACAGTTGCGCGCCTGGCCGCTGCAACTGAGTGCCGGCCAAGAAGTGGCTCTGACGGTCGAGCCCGCGCCTGCCACCACCGATCAACGGCTGATGCGCTACGCGACCGGCGACGCCGCAGCGGCGCGCGCCTGGCAGCAGGAGCTGCGCGGCAAGCTCACGAAGGTGCTCGCGGTCGACGACCTCGTGACGGCGTCGGTGCCCATCGACCTGGTCAAGGTGCGCGATGAGAGTCGCGACGGCGTACTGCTGCGCGAGCTGGAGTTCCAAAGCACCGCGTCGCGCCGACTGCGCGCCACGTGGGCAGAGCCAGCCGACGCTTCGGGCAGGCTGCCGGCCGTCCTGTGCATTCACGGCCATGGCGGCACGCGCGGCTCGGTGCACGACCAAAAGTCCATCTACCGTGGCGTCGCCACCGACCTGGCGCACCGCGGCTACGTGACCATCGCGTGCGACGTCGGCCAGCACAACGTGCAGGAACCCGGTCGCACCCTGATGGGCGAGCGCTTCTGGGACGTGCGCCGCTGTGTCGACGTGCTGTGCGCCAGCGACCGCGTCGACCCCGCACGCATCGGTTGCGTCGGCCTATCGCTCGGCGGCGAGATGGCGATGTGGCTGGGCGCGCTCGACGAGCGCGTCAAGGCCGTGTGCAGCAGCGGCTTCCTCACCACCATGGATCAGATGGAGCAAGGCCACTGCATGTGTTGGCACGTCGACGGCCTGCGCCAGCTCGTCGACTGGGCCGACCTCTACGCGTTGATCGCGCCGCGACCATTGCAGTGTCAGAACGGCTTGCTGGAGAGCCCCAAGGACTTCTACGTGCCGCTCGCCAGGCTGGCGATGCGCGAAATCACGCCGATCTACCGCGACCTCGGCGCGCCCCACGCCGTGTCGCTGCACGTGCACGGCGAAGGCCACGTGCTCGACGTGGCGGCGCTGCGCGCGTTCCTCCTGCATGCGCTCGCCGATTGACGGCGCCTGACCAGGACGAATGTGTCTGACACATTCGTCCTGCTACCGCGGCGTCTCTTTGATCCCCAACGTCGCGTAGATCTGGCGCGTCGCGTCGCTCTGATTCAGCGTGTAGAAGTGGATGCCGGCGACGCGGCGGTCGAGCAGGTCGCGGCACTGCTCGGTGGCCCAATGGATACCGACGCGCTTCATCGCCTCTTCGTCGTCGCCGCAGCGTTGCACCGCGCGCATCAACGCCGCGGGAAAGCGCGCGCCGAGCGCCAGCTCCGCCATGCGCTTCATGCCCTTGAGGCTGGTCGCCGGCATCACGCCGGCGATGATCGGCACCTTGATGCCGGCGAGCCCGCAACGCTCGCGGAAGTCGTAGAAGTCGCGGTTGTCGAAGAACAACTGCGTCACGATGTAGTCGGCGCCGGCGTCGACCTTCGCCTTGAGGTGGTCCATCTCCTGCAGGCGATTGGGCGTCGTTGGGTGGCCTTCGGGAAAGCCGGCCACGCCGATGCCGAAGCCGCGCCTGTCGGTGTGGCCGCCGCTCTCGCCGAACTTCTTGAGGAAGCGCACCAGGTCGATCGCGTGCTGAAAATCGTCGTGCGCGCGCTCGTACGCCATGCCCTTGGGCGCGTCGCCGCCGAGCGCCAGGATGTTGTCGACCCCCGCCTGCGCGTAGCGTTCCAAGATGGCGCGGATCTCGGGCTCCTTGTGACACACACAGGTGAGGTGCGGGACGGTCTCGATCTTGGTCGACTGGTTGATGCGCACCACGAGGTCGTGCGTCATCTCGCGCGTCGACCCACCGGCGCCGTAGGTGACCGACACGAACGACGGCTTGAGCGCTTCAAGGTCGGCGATCGTCTTGTAGAGCCGCTCCGCCGCGTCTGCCGTCTTGGGCGGGAAGAACTCGAACGAAAACGTGCTCGGGTACTGCTGGAAGACGTCGCGGATGTGCATGCGGGCGTTGAGACTCTATCGGCGTTCAGGGCTGAGAAGCCATGCCCCGCCGCTTCAACAACGCATCCTCTGCCCCATCGACGCGCACTTCGTTCTCGCTTCGCGGCGTTTCTGCGCGTAGACCCCGCACACCCTTGCAACCCGAGTCGCGTCGCCCGCCGTCCCAAACGCTGTTCGCGGCGCTCCTGCTGTTCGCGCTGTTCGCCAGCTACGGCATCCTCAAGCCGATCCGCGACAATGTCGGCCAGTACTTCGGCCGCGCCCTCTTGCCAACCGTGTGGCTCGGCACCGCGATCACCACGGTGATCGCCACCGCGCTGCTCGGCTACGCCGTGGCGCGTTGGCCGCGACGCCGCTTTGCGCCCTTTGTGTTTGGCTTGTGCGCCGTGATCACCTTGGCCGCGTACTTCACGTACGACGCGACCGGCGGCAACACCGGCTTCTGGCTGCCGGCCGCGTTCTACTGGTGGGTCAGCAGCTACCACATGATCGGCCTGGCACTGTTCTGGGGCTTGATGGCCGACGCGTACGGACCTGGCGCGGGACGGCGGGTGTTTGGACCGATCGCGTTTGCCGGCACCGTTGGCCATTTGGGGGGCACCACGTTCACCGAGTACATGGTGCACGACCTCGGCCTCACGCAGATGCTGGCGATCGCCGTCGGTCTCCTGGTGATGGCGACGGCGCTCACGGTGGCGATCGTGCGCACGCCCGCGCCACAAGCCGGCATCACGGCCGCGGCGCCCGACGAGCGCATCGGTGGCCGCTGGTTCGACGGCTTCCTCGCCTGCGTGCGCTCGCCGTACCTCGGCACGATCTTGCTGTATGTGGGCTTGCAGACGTTCGCTTCGGCCGTGCTGTCGCTCGAAGTGGTCGACGCGGTGAAGGCGCACTTCGGCAGTGGCGCGGGGGCCGATGCTTCGCGGACCGCATTCAACGCCAGCGTCGAGAAGTGGTCGCAAGCCGCCACGCTGGTGCTGCAACTCGTCATCGTCGGCCCGTTGCTGGGCCGGTTCGGCGCCGGCGTGGCGCTCGCCATGCAGCCGCTGGCCTTCGCGTTCGGCTTCGTTGCGCTCGCCTACGTCGGTGATGCCTCGTCGGCCAACCTCCTCGCCGCAGCCGCTTGTTTCGAAGTGGCACGCCGCTCGACCAACTTCGGCCTCGCAAAACCAAGCCGTGACCTGCTGTTCACCGTGTGCAGTGCCGACGACAAGTTCAAGGCCAAGTCGGTGATCGACGCCGCCGGCTTCCGTATCTTCGACTGGGTGTTCGCGCAGACGACCAACTGGTGGCGTGCCAGCCTCATGCCGGTGGTCGGCAGCGGCCTACTCGCGGCCGCGGTCGTCACCGTGCCAATCACGCTCGGGTGGGCTTTCGTGGCGCTGCGCCTGGGCGGCATGTATCGCCAGCGCGCGGCCGCTGCCGCACCCTGAGTTCCACAGCCGAAGCATCTTCGCGAAGCGCGAAGATGTTTCGGCTGTGGAAAGACGTAAGTCGTTAGCCATAAGACGTAAGCTCGGAACTCGGATAGCGGATGCGGTCAGACCGCGATCTGGACTTAGGGCTTACGTGGCTTTGCCCTGAAAGTCTCGCTTGCCCACAAAGGGGCGAGGTTGCCCAAGAAGTCGATCTAGGATGCGCGTGAGCGCGGAGACGGCGCTACGCAAACCTTCACAGGCTTGCGCTTGGTTGGTGGCGCGTCGATCTCCTTGCCTGCGAACAGATCCTTGACTGTAAGGATCTGCAACCGCCGATGGCGCGTATCCCACCCCGTAGCCGTGAAGTGCCCTGCGTCTGCGGCCTCGGTGAGCATAGGTTTAGTCGGTTCATGCATGACGATCAGAACCCCGATCGAAGCCTTCTCTCGGCTCACCACATGGCCGAGTTCGCGCACCATTGCGACTCCGAGGTTCTTGCCAGCCTTGACGGAAATGATGACTCGGCCGTGGCTGTCATCACCGGGTCCGACATAGAAGTCGAACCACCCATCGATCCCACCATCCGCACCCTTGTCTTTGGCAGACCCTCGTGCGTAGACCAAGCCCAGAGCCCAGTGTTCGAACTGGTGCGTATCTTTCGTAGCGAGGATCGTTGCGCCTTCCAAGGTCGTCGGCTCTCCGAGGACGGCGTAGTCTCGATTAGCCTCTAGGCCATGAGTAACATGAAGGCGTCTCTTGATGATGCCTACAGCGAGGTGAGTGATATCGATTCCGATCCATTGTCGACGTAGTGTTTGTGCGGCATCGACAGCAGTTCCGCAGCCACAGAATGGATCTAGGACGACATCGCCAGCATTCGAGCTTGACTGGATGATGCGTTCAAGTAGGGCCAGGGGCTTCTGCGTGGGGTAGCCAAGCTTCTCCTTCGAGCGGTTGTTGATGATCGGAATATCAGACCAAAGGTTCTGCGCGGGCACACCGGGCATCTCGTCGAGGTAGCGCTTGTATTGGGGAACAGCCCCGGGTCTGGACTGAACGACTCGACCCTGCTCGATAAGCGCATGCATCCTCTCTTTCGAGTACCGCCAGTACCTCTTCACACCCATGACTTCGTAGAATGGATTACCCTTCGCAGCACCACCCGGCCCTTGAAGATTGTCGATACGGTATCGTCTCCCATCTGGGTCGACGCGCCGATAGTCACGCTTGACGTACTGCTCATCGTACGACGTGTAAAGCGGGTTCCATTTCCGATCGTCACCCTTCGAGTAGAAAAGCAGCGTGTCGGTTACACGGCCGTAGTGTCGAGCACCTTGCTTCGTGTCGCTATGTGCGCTACTACGCTTCCATATAATCTCATTGACGTAGTTCTGAGGGGTGAAGATCGCATCCATCAGTAGCTTGAGATAATGGCTTGCACCCGGGTCGCAGTGTAGGTAAAGCGACCCGGTTGGCTTGAGAACCCGTCGAAGCTCCATCAGCCTCGGAGCCATCATCGACAGATAGGCCAGCATGGTGTTCTTGCCGAGAAGCACGCGAAAGCACTCCATCACCTTCGCGACTTCCCCACCGGCTTCGAGAAGCTCCCGGAGGGTCTCCGCAGCTCCCTCATCCCATGTCCAGGTGTCCTCGAACGCCTTGATCTGCGCCGTGCATGTCCCCCCGTCCCGAGACTGAAAAAAGGTGTTGTACGTCTGGTTGCTGTTGAAAGGCGGATCCAAGTAGACAAGATCGACACTCTCGTCCTTGATGTGCTGCTTGAGCACGACCAGGTTGTCCCCGTAGTAAAGAGTGTTCCCCATGCCAGAGCCATCTATCGACCCCGGCGACAAGACGCTGAAGAAGAGGAAGCAGCACCCTCCCGAACGCGCGGCTCCGAAGTACGACCGCGGGCTCTTCCACTGCCGCACGAAGTGCGTCGCGTGCGAGGCGAGGCGAATGTGTGGCTACTTCTCAGAGGGCTGGGTTTGCTGGCGCTGCGCCTCGTTACCGTCGTAGAAACCGACAGTGACGGTGCTTCTGTGGGGTAAAATTGACCATGGAAGCACGACAACAGCGCGGTCTGGAGTTGGCCGCTACGAAGCGAATCAAGCACAAGCGCGGACTCTGGATCGTCCCCTCCCAAACCCGCTCTGGCACCTACGTCGTCGACGCAGGCGACAGCCCTACCTGCTCTTGCCCCGACTTCGAGATTCGGAAAGGGAAGTGCAAACACATCTGGGCTGTCGAGTACGTCCGCCGCCGGGAGGTCGCCCCAGACGGGACTACAACCACCACCGAAGCGCTGCGAGTCACCTACACCCAGGACTGGCCCGCGTACAACGCCGCGCAGACCCGGGAGAAGGAGCACGTCGAGAAGCTGCTCCGTGCTCTTTGCTTCGGGATCGAGCAACCCCCACAGACCAAGGGCCGCCCTCGCCTTCCCCTTCGGGACGTGGTGTTCTCGGCCGTGATGAAGGTCTACTCCACCGTCTCGGGCCGCAGGGCATCCACAGACATCCGTGAGTGTGCGGAGAAGGGCCTTCTCCAGAAGGCTCCCCACTACAACACGATCTTCAACTACCTCGAAAACGCCGCACTGACTCCGCTCCTGAAGGCGCTCGTGGGTGAGAGTGCCGCGCCCCTTCAGTGCTTGGAGAAAGACTTCGCCGTGGACAGCAGCGGCTTCTCCACCCTACTTTCCGCAGAATAGGTTGATAGGGACCTTTGACAGTTGATGCCGTTGCAGATTTCGAGCTAGCGGGCGGAGTGGTCATGCGACGAGAGGATGGACGGAGAGTTGGGTAAGGATTGGTTTGTGTGGAGTACAGAT
>JANPER010000200.1:0-14561 GCA_031423015.1 Planctomycetota bacterium
CTGTCCAACAAGACCATGCAAGCGACGATCGGCGCGTTCAAGCAATCGAGGCAGGAGAGCAACCGAGGTTCGAAAGCAACCTCCGAAGCCCACGCCCTCGACCGCGCCGCTCGCGCCTGATGGTCAAAGACGTTGAACGAATCCTCTGCGTTCAAGAAGTAACCGTTCAGGGGTCGTGATTGCCTGAGCCAGCTGCGAGGGTGCTGCGGGCCTGTGCGACAAGTGGACGAAGAAAGATGAGCTTCTTTGGCAGGCGGGCGATGTTCTTGCTGTCGGTCTTACCACGTCCCTGAGTGGTGCCGGCACACAGCCAGTTTGCCGCGCGGTAACAGGTGCCTGCGTGACGTTCAGCATGAACGAAGGTCTCCACCAAGAGCGGCCGGTAGGCGTAGAAGCGCCACCAGTCGTCAGGTAGGCGCTTGAGTGCGAGAGACAGGAGTCGCGAAGCCAGATTGTCGACTCGGATCCAAGGCAAGATCAGGAAGCGCGTGTTGTTGACGATCCAGCGGAGGTTGCGTTGCCGCTGCTCGGCACTCCAACCGATCCAAGTATCGCGCGGGGCGATCTTCCACGCCGCGCCCGCAAACGCGATGCACGCTACCGGCGCTTGACGCAACCGCACGAAGTACTTGATGTGGGGCCCGACCGGGACGCCATAGCGGAGGTAGTGGTAGCGCTCGACGTACTCGTTCCAGAGCTTCTCGTCGGCAAGGCACCCGCTGCCGGTGACGATGGTGAAGTCATGAATGGTGATGTCGCGCGGGCTGAAGGTAGGACCGGGCGTTGGGTCGGTCTTAGCCGTAATCGCGATCGGCTGCCGGCGCGTCGGTGGCCGCCGCCGCTGCGGCAAGCGAATGACCCCGGCCGCTTCGAGTTTGAGCAGGACGTCGCGACACGAGCGATCCTTGAGGCGCCCGTTGATCTGCCGCCAATCCAACACCTCGCACACCTTCTTCGACAGCGCGCATCGGTGCGCACCTGGTGTTCCCTCGACGACGGCGCGGATCTGCAACAGCTCGTTGCGAGTGAAGGTGCGCCCGCGGAGCGTGACGGGCTCGAGCAGCTCGTCGCTCATCCGACTCGTCTGTTCGTGTTGCACTTGACACCTGGGGGTGCGTGCGATGGTGGTCCGTTGTCGACACGAGCGAACAGCAAGGAAGGGATTTCGCCGCCCGAGTCCGCGGCACGAAGGACATCGCGCAGATAGGGCAGCAACGGACGGTTCTGCAGTCGACACGTGCCAGCGACCGTCAGGATCCGTTCCACGAAGCGCGAGCCGCCGCGGCTTTGGGTGCCGAAGCAGGTCTTGCGCCACTGCACCGCGGGACGGATGCCTCGCTCACTGGCGTTGTTGGTGGGCTCCACGCCGGGAAATCGGGCGAACACGAACAGCGACGGCTCGATTCGGCTGAGCGATCGGCAGAGGCTGCGCGCCGCTGCATCCCGGCTCTCGCAACCATCCTGCAGCACCTGGCCAGTGCGCACCTCCACCCGCGTCATCCGGCGCTGCATCGTCTCCCACTCGATATCGCCAGCCTTGTAGGCGTGCCAAACCTTGAACAGCCTGGTACTCACCTGCTGCCAGGCCTCGCCGACTCGCTCGGCATCGCCACCGCGTTCGACCAGCGCTTCGAAGTCGAGCCGTAAGTGGTTCCAGCACACCTGATGTCGGTCGTCAGCGATCCAACGGTAGGCCGCGTACCGATCGGTGCCGGCGGTCCCCGCGAAGCCCTCACCCAACAGCTCCTGCGCGACTTGCTTCGTGCGCCTGGCGATGCGGAACAACACGACCAGCGCCGTCACCACGATCCACAGGTGGAACGGCTTCGCCTTCTCACGCCATCCGGTCTCGTCGAGGTTCACAACGGGGGCGGTCTTCACCGACGCTTCGACCTCGAGGTAGGGAGCCTCGAGCGCCCAACTCGCGCGCTTGAGAATGTTCGCGATGCTGCCCACTGACACCGATAGACCAAAGAGATCCCGACACAGCTCAACGGTCTCGCGCCGGCTGATCCGGAAACGTCCCGACAACAGGACCACAAGCGACCGTAGGTTCACCCCGAAGCTCGACAACGGTACGCCATCTGGCAGCTTCGCCGTGGTCGTCGTGTTGCAGTCCGGGCAGGTGATTCGGCACTGTTCGTGATCAGTTACGAACGGGCGCACCTCCGGGATCTCGGCAACCTGGTGATGCAGAGACTCAACATCCGGCTGAACACCGCCCAGGTCTCTGCCACACCCGCGACATTCTTCTGGAACATGCTTCCGGAACCGGTCGACACGCTCCACGGGAACCAGGGGACGGTTGTGCCCCGCATGGCCCTTCTGACCACCTGGGCGACGGCGCTTACCTCTTCGCCGACGATTGGCGTTGGTCCGTGCCTTGTCTGCCGAACCATCTCGCGAAGGCGGCATCGACGAGTTGTGCGAGTTCTTCGCGAGCGCGCGCTCCATTTCCGTGTGCCTCTTCGCGTAGGCATGAATCCACGTCCGCGTACCCGCATGCAGGTGGCGCCACTCACCGACCGACAGCGGCCAAGTCGTCGGCGGCCGCTGGCTCTGCTGCGGCTGTGTGCCACCGTGCGTCACGACGACACCTTTAGCCAACGCAGCGAAGCGGCACCAGAGGCTGGCGCAAAAAAACACCGCGGTGCTCGACGACACTCGGCTGCGTCAGATCAAGACAGCGGCGTTACACCTTGGTCGCCCACTTCCTGCGGGCCAGCACTTCCACCCTGCCGTTCGGCCAGCAACCGCTTCATCTCCTCATGCCTCGCAGCGAGCGCCACCAAGAACCGCCGGCTCTTCTTGGAGAACTTCGCCCATTCTTCGCGCGGCAACTCAATTCCATCGGGCACGCGGTCGAGTGCTTGTTCCTGCGGCATCCTCAAGACACTACTACTTGAGGTTCTCAGGTTCAGGCTGCGTCGATCGCTGAACTCTTCTCCAGCCATTCCCAAATCCTGTCCGCCACGCCAGAGTCCGCCGATTTCCGCAAAGCCTCGAACGACATCGTTCGACGCCGTTCACGTGTTCCTGCAATCACGACCCCTGAACGGTTACTTCAAGAATCCTCTGCGTTCAAGAATCCTATTCGTTGGGCGGATCGCTGAGCGTTCTTGCGTTGGGTGGCCTCTGTGGCTGCCATGACGAGCTGATGAAACTCCCCGCCGGAAATCGAGCTCTGATCGATCCGTCGAAAGTGCGCGACTACCTGCTTTCGCCGTCGCACCCAGTTGGCCGGTTCAAGGCGGCTTTCTTTGCGGCGATCGGCTTCAAGCATGGCGAGTGGCGGGCACTCGTTGCTGAACTTGCGCGGCTTGCGGCAGACGGCGAGGCGGAGCCGACGGAGGCCACTGAGTACGGGCAGAAGTACGGGATTCGTGGTACGATCACCAGCCCATCGGGCCGCAGCGCCATGATCCTCTCGGCGTGGATCGTGCGCGGCGGCGAAGCGTTCCCGCGATTGGTGACAGCACACCCCGCCAGCAAGTCATGAAGTTCAAGATTCTCGACACCGTCGTGCTCGATAGAGATCTCCCCGAGCGCGGCCTGCGGAAAGGCGATCTTGGAGCGGTTGTGGAGATCTACAAGCCGGATGGCCTTGAAGTCGAGTTCGTAACTGCGTCGGGACGCACCGAGGCGCTGGTCACTCTCAAGGAGTCCGACGTTCGCGCGGTTGCCGACAGGGATCTCATTGCGGTGAGACCCTTCGATCGCTCCGCATGACGAGCCGCCCAACCAGCCGCTGCAGCGGACGGCGCAGCCGCCGCCGCTGAGCGGCCCAGACGTTGTGCGGTCGAAGTCATGGAGCAGCATGTCGAGGCGATCTGATTCCGCTCCTGAGTTCGTGAAGTTCTTCGGGCCAGTGATCGCCGCCCTGACTGAGCTGGGTGGATCTGGACGGCCCGATGAAGTGCGCAACGCGATCGTGAAGGCGCTGAACATCTCTGAAGAGGAGCAGGCACGTCGGGTGCCGAGCGGTGTGCAGTCGAGGTTCGAGAATCAGGTTCACTGGGCGCGGTTCTACCTCGCGAAGGGTGGCTACATCGATGCGTCCCGACACGGTGTTTGGGCCCTGACCGAGAAGGCGCGTGCTCTCGGAAAGGTGTCCCCTGCCCAAGCCTTTGATCAGTTCAATGCGTGATATCGCCGCACAACAAGCCGCAGCAGCCGCCGAGCGCCCCAAGCGGCGCGCCGCTGAGCGGCCGAATCGTTAGACCCATCAACCGGCATCTCGTACCTCTGGACCATGCCTGAGATCTCGCGCTTCCTCGGCATCGTGATTCGGATGTACTTCCTTGACCACGAGCCGCCCCATTTCCACGCGGCGTACGCCGGAGCCGAAGCCCAGATCCGCATCCGGCCGGTCGGGCTTCTGGGCGGCACCTTGCCGCCGCGTGCCTTGGCCCTGGTCGTTGAGTGGGCTTCACTCCACCAGGCCGAGCTGCTTGAGAATTGGCGGCGGTTGCACGTTGACGAGCCGCCGGCGAAGATTGCACCCTTGGACTAGCCCATGTTGCCACGCATCACACAAGTACAGGTTGTTGGACCGTTTCGCGTTGCCCTGACGTTCACAGACAGTACCCGGGGTGTCGCCGACCTTGGCCCGTTGATTGCCGGTCGCGGCGGTATCTTCGGCGCCCTGCAGGATCCCGCGTTTTTTGGGCAAGTCGCCGTCGACCTAGACGCGGGAACGCTCGTGTGGCCGAACGGAGCCGATCTCGACCCGGACATGCTGTACGAAGCGGCGCACACCAAGGCAGCGGGCGGCAATCTGCACCCGGGCAGGGTCTAACAAGCCGCAGCAGCCGACGCGCCGCAGACGGCGCGCGGCTGAGCGCCACAGCCGTTGGGACCGACGAGAGTGACGTATGCCTGAGATATCGAGATTCCTCGGCGTCGTGATCGCGATGTACTACAACGATCACGCACCTCCCCACTTCCACGCGAAGTACGATTCGTTCGAGATCACTGTCGGAATCACCGATGGTGTCGTCGATGGTCGGTTCCCTCGGCGAGCGCTCAATCTTGTGCTTGAGTGGTATGCTGTGCACCAGGCCGAGCTCCTTGCGAACTGGAACCTGGCCCGCGAACGGCGCCCCCTGCGCCACATCGATCCGTTGGAGTAGCCGCTATGATCCCGAAGCTCAAGAGCGCCGAGTACGTCAAGGATCACACGATTCGCGTTGGGTTTGCCGACGGCACAGCCGGGGACATTGACTTAGGCGCCGAGCTCTGGGGAGAGGTTTTCGAGGCGCTGAGAGACCCCGCAGTTTTCCGCAGCTTCCGTCTCAACGACGAACTTAACACGGTCACATGGCCGTCGGGCGCCGACTTTGCGCCAGAGTTCCTCTACGAGAAGGCGGCCCAACAGGCCGCAGCAGCCGACGCGCGCAAAGCCGCGCGCGGCTGAGCGGCAAAGACGTTGAACGAAGCCGCGGGCTGCTGTCAGTGTGCGTCGAGCACTCTCGCGGCTTGATACGGATAATATCTTACTTTCAACGCCTGACACCGCAAGCACAGCCTTGCTCACTTGACAGGTCGTCAGTCAATGGCGACGTGGCTCGAGTGCATCGGTGTTGATTACAGAGCACGCAGGAGTTGCCAGCCAAGCGCCAGCGCCACGTGAGGCTGTCGTCGCTCGGCCAGTGCGTTTCGTCGTTTGCCGATCGTCGACCGATCGCCGCCGCCTACCCGCGCATCCCGCCGATGTACGCCGCCGTCAATTCCTGCGTTGGCTGGTGGAAGATCGCCGCGGCGGCGCCGAACTCGATCAGGCGGCCGCAGCCTTCTTGCACCCAGAACACCGCGACGTGGTCGGCGATGCGGCGCGCTTGCGCCAGGTTGTGAGTCACGATGGCGATCGTGTAGCGGCCGCGCAGGCTGGCGATCAGGTCTTCGACGGTGCCGCTGGCCAACGGGTCGAGCGCGCTGCACGGCTCGTCGAGCAACAACACCTCGGGGTCGAGCGCCAACGTGCGGGCGATGCACAGGCGTTGCAGCTGGCCGCCGGACAGACCCGCGGCGGGGGCGTCGAGGCGATCCTTCACTTCATTCCACAGGCCGACGTCGCGCAGTGCGCGTTCGATCTTGGCTTGCCGTGCGCTGGCTTGCCGCACGCCGTGCTGGCGCAGGGGGAAGTCGAGGTTCTTGCGGATCGAGAACGGCAGCGGAATCGGCTTCTGGAAGATCATGCCGACGCGGCGGCGCAGCGCGATCACATCGACCTCGCGGCCGGTCACGTCTTGCCCATCGAGCCGAATGCGTCCGGTCACGCGGCACTCGGGGATCAGGTCGGTGAGGCGATTGAGGCTTTGCAAGAGGCTCGACTTGCCACAGCCCGACGGGCCGACGATGGCGGTGATGCAGCCCTTGTGGATCGGCAGCGTGACGTCGCGGAACGCGGTGCGCGTGCTGTAGTGCAGCGATAGGCCCTCGGTCTCGATCCACGGGTGCGGCTCGCAGCACGGCGGACCGCCGTCGGCGGGGGAGGGGCGGCAGGGTTGTGTTGACGTCATCGAGCGAGACTCCGGCGCGGCAGCCAGCGGGAAGCGAAGCAAGCCGACGCGACGTTGCACAGCAGCAGCAGCGCCACCAGCACGAGCGCGCTCGCGGCGGCGGTCGCGTTGCCGCCGGGCACGTTCATCGACAGATCGTAGATGTGAATGGTGAGCGCGCGGCCAGAGTCGAGCAGGGACTCGGGCATGCGATCGACGTAGCCGCTGGTGAACATGAGCGCGGCGGTCTCCGCAGCAGCGCGGCTGACGCCGAGGATCCAGCCGGCCAGCAAGCCCGGCATCGCGGCGGGCAGCAGCAGGTGTGCAATGGTCGCCGCACGGCTCAGGCCGAGCGCGGCCGCGTTGCGTCGGTGTTCGTCGGAGACGGCGCGCAGACCTTCCTCGGTGGCGCGAATCAGGATCGGCAACACCATGCACGCGAGCGTGAGGCCGCCGGCCAAGATCGAAAAGCCCAGGCCGAGCACCTGGCAGAAGAACACGTTGCCAAACAGTCCGAACACGATCGACGGCACGCCGGCGAGCACGTCGAGGCTGCGCCGCACCAAGCGACCGAAGCGCTGCGTGGGGGCGGTGAACTCGGCCAGCAAGATGGCGGTGCCGAGGCCGAGCGGCAGCGACACCGCCATGCACACCAGCAGGATCAGCGCCGTCGACACCAGAATGGGGCCGAGGCCGCCCTGCCGTCCGGCGTTGCGCGGCGCCGCCGTGAGGAACTCGAACGAGAGACGCGACAGCCCTTGGCCAGCCAGATCGACCAGCAGCCAGGCGAACACCGCGATCACGCCGAGGGCGGCTGACCACAGCACGGCGGTGGCGACGCGTTCGCCGAGCGCGACTGTCGACCTAGACATGCACCCGCCGGTGCGCCACGCGGTCGGCGACGATCACCAAGCACACGATCACGCCGAGCAGCAGCAGGCCGCTCACGAACAGCGCGCCACGGTGGCTGCCGGTGGCGTATGCCATCTCGAGTGCAATGTTGGCGGTGAGCGTGCGGATCGGGTCGAACACGCTGCGCGGCGTCTGCACCTGATTGCCGCACACCATCAGGATCGCCATCGTCTCGCCGAGCGCGCGCCCCACTTGCAAGATGACGCCGGTGAGCAGCCCCGACTTGGCGACCGGCAAGATCACGCGCCGCACGGTGGCAAAACGCGACAGGCCGAGCGCGGCGGCGGCGCGCCGGTAGTCGTCGGGCACGCTGCGGATCGCGGCGTCGGCGGTGAGCGCGATCGTCGGCAAGGTCATGAGCGTGAGCACCAAGATGCCGGCGAGCAGGCTCGGGCCGGGCGGCTGCAGGCGGCCGATGAGCGGCACCAAGACCATGAGGCCCCAGAAGCCGTACACCACCGAGGGGATGCCGGCGAGCAGTTCGAGGATGCGGCGGTAGATCTTCGCGAGCGGCGGCGGCGCGTAGAAGTTGCAGAACACGCCCGCGGCGATGCCGAGCGGCGTCGCCAAGAGCACCGCGCCCGCGGTGGCGAGCAGCGTGCCCCACAACATCGGCAATAAGCCGTATAGACCTTGGGTTGGGTGCCACGACGCGTCGCTGAAGAAGCGGGTGAGTCCGATGCTAGCGAGCGCCGGGATCGACTCTGCCAACACGAAACAGCCGATCAGCAGCACGACGGCGCCGGCGATCGCCGCGCACGCGCGCAGCGCCCAGATCAGGATCGTGTCACCGAACGAGCGGGACAAAGCACTGCTCCGTCACCAGGTCGTGCACGGCGTCGGACTGGGCCAAGTGAATGAGCTGGCGCACGACGCCGGTCGGTGGCCCGTTGGTCACCAGGTTGAGCTGCCGCGCCAGGGGAAAGGCGCCGCGGCGCACGTTCGCCGTCGTCGCCGCCACGCCTGAGAGGGGCAGCAGCTTGATCGGCGTGCCCTGGCTCGCGTCGTACTCAGCCGTGCCGACCGACACGTAGCCGATGGCGTTCACGTTGCCGGCCACCGTCTTCACACCCTGTTCGTTGTCGCCGATCACGACCTGTGCCTTGATTGCGGTGCCTGCGAGTTGGAAGTGGCTGGTGAACAGTTCGAGCGTGGCGCGACCCTCTGCCTTGTTGACGACGGTGATCGGCGCGTCCAGCCCACCGACCTGGCGCCAGTTCTGCACCTCGCCGCGGTAGATCGCGGCGATCTGTGCGTTGCTCAGTTCGACGACCGGGTTGTCCTGGTGCACGATCATGCACACGCCGTCCATCGCGATCGGGAAAGCGGTCAGGTCCTTCTCGTCGTCGCGCAGCGCGCGCGAGACCATGCCGATCTGGGCCAGACCCTTGCGCGCATCCGCGAGGCCGCGCGATGAGCCGCCGCTCTGCACGTCGATGCGGACGCCTTGGTGCTGCGACTCGAAACGCTTGGCGATCTCGAGCAAGAGCGGTGCCACCGAACTCGAGCCGGTGACTACGATCCGGCTGGCGGCGTCGGAGCGCGAGCAGCACGGCAGGACGACGAGGCAAAGGAACAGGCTGAACGGCGCGCGCATGCGAAGGGTGGTCCCGGTGAACGGCAGTTGAATCGTGTTGCCCGCCGCCGTGCAAGCACTTGTTGGCGCGCCCTTCACGCCCGCCACTTCATAGGTCACACTCCTGCTGTGTCGACGACACCCGCCCCCGAAGTTCCTGAGCGTCCCACGCGCGTTGGCGCCGATGCACCGATCTTCGAGACCATGGGCGAGGAAGCGATCTCACCAGAGATCCTCGGCAAGCGGATCTGCGACTTCGACCTGAAGATCGAGGGGCAAGCGCTGGAGAAGGTGATCGAGCGCTTCCGCGTCGAGCTGCGCGCGCGCGGCATCGTCAAGCTGCAGCCGGCGTTCTATCTGACCGATGAATGGGGCGTGCCCGAGGGCTCGGTGGCGATCGGCATTCCGTTCTATCTCGCCGACCAGAAGCTACTGGCGGTGCACAAGCGCAAGCGCGCTGGTCTGGTCGAGGGTGAAACCGACGAAGACGTGTTGCGCTACCTGCGGCACGAGATGGGGCACGTCGTCAACTACGCCTATCGCCTGTATGCGACCGAGGTGTGGGCCAACTTGTTTGGGCCGATGTCGCGGCCTTACACCGAGGACTACCGCGTGGTGCCGTTCAGCCCGGACTTCGTGCGTCACCTTCCCGGCGGCTACGCGCAGAAGCACCCCGACGAGGACTGGGCCGAGACCTTTGCCGTGTGGATGACGCCCGATCTCGACTGGCGCGGCAGGTATCACGACGCGCCCGGCGCGCTTTTGAAGCTGGAGTACTGCGCGCGCACGTTGGCAGCGCTCCGTGAGGTGGAGCCGGAGGTGACCAGCACGCAGATCGACTACGACACGCGTGAATTGAAGGCGACGGTGCAGGAGTACTACGAGTCGATCGACCTGGGGGAGGCGGTGATCCCGCGCAGCCTGGACGGCGATCTGTCGGCGATCTTCGCGCGTCATCGCGACGCGGGTGAGAACGCGCCCGCGCGTCTGGGCCATGCCGGTCAACTCCTGGCGCGGCACGGCGACTTCCTCGCCAACTGCGCGTATCGCTGGACCGGCGTGGACCCGTCGTTGACGTCGCCGATCGTCGCGCACCTCGCGCGTCGGGCCAGCGCGCTCGCTTTGCAGTACCCGCTTGCGGCGCGCGACGAGGTGTTGGTCGAGCTGTCGAGCTTCCTCACCGCGCTGGCAATGAATTATCAGTACCGCGGCAAGTTCGTCGGTGGGTAACACTCTTGCAGCGCAGGCACGGCCGTGCGGCGAGGCTCGACAGCGCACGGTGATCGGAGGGTCGAACGGCGATCGGCTTGGCTACGCTTGCCGCCATGGTGCGTAGTCCCGTCTCCCGCCGTTCCTTCCTCAAGTCCTCCGCCGCGCTGGCAGCCGCGCCGATCTGCTGGCCTCGGCCGTGGCGCACCAGCCCCGCGCAGACGCTGAACATCGCCTGCGTCGGCGTGGGCGGCATGGGTCGATCCGACCTCGACTCGGTTGCCAGCGGCAAGCACGTGCGCATCGCGGCGCTGTGCGACGTCGATGCAGGCAACCTCGGCTCGGCGGCCAAGGCGCACGCGTCGGCGCGCACGTTCCGCGACTTCCGCAAGATGCTCGACGCGATGGGCAAGGACATCGATGCGGTCGTCGTGTCGACGCCCGACCACATGCACGGCCCGATCGCGGTGGCGGCGATGCGGCTCGGCAAGCACGTGTACTGCCAGAAGCCGATTGCCCACAACCTGCACGAGTGTCGGCTGATGGCAAACGTCGCCAAGGCGCAGCGCGTGGTCACGCAGATGGGCACGCAGATCCACGCGCACGAGGCGTACCGCACCGCGGTTGCCACGCTGCAGGCCGGCGCCATCGGCAAGGTGAAGGAGGCGCACCTGTGGGTGGGCAAGTCGTGGGCGGGGCCGGCCGAGGGCAGGCCCGCCAAGAAGGATCCTGTGCCCGAGGGCCTCGACTGGGATCTTTGGCTCGGCGTCGCCGACGAGCGTCCGTTCGTGCAGGGCCTCTACCACCCGGCCAACTGGCGCGGCTGGATCGACTTCGGCTCCGGCACGCTAGGCGACATGGGCTGCCACATCTTCGATCCGGTGTTCACGGCGCTCGGGCTCGGCGCGCCGCTCACCGTGGAGTCGCGTGGGCCCGCGCACCATGTCGAGACCTTCGCCGGCGACGAGGACGTGCGCTACACCTTCCCCGGCACCGAGCACACCGCGGAGACGCTCGAGTTTCGCTGGACCGACGGCAAGGTGGGCCCCGACGCCGCGCGCGCGCAGTTGCCCGCCGACGCGAAGCTGCCCGGCAGCGGCTCGTTCCTGGTCGGCGAGAAGGGCGTGATGGTCATTCCGCATTGGGCGATGCCGTCGCTCTACCACGACGGCAAGAAACTCGACGTGCCGCTGGAGAAGCGATCCGCGACCGACCACTACCACGAGTGGACCGACGCCTGCCGCGGGGAGGGCACGACCTCGACACCGTTCTCGTACGCGGGTCCGCTCACCGAGACGGTGCTGGTCGGCACGGTGGCGGGTCGCTTCCGCGGCCGCGCGCTGCGCTGGGACAGCGCGGGGTTGCGCTTCGACGTTACGGACGCCAACGCGCTCGTACGCCGGAGCTATCGCGAGGGCTGGGACATCGGGTGAGGGGAGTTGGCACGCAGCCAGCACTGCCCCCGCACTGGCCGATTGCCGACGCCCCGTGCGCCTACGTCGACGCCAACACGTCGTGGACGTTCGCGAACCGTTGGCTGCGCATCGTGGTCGGGCTTGCCGGCGCCTACGGCCGAGCCTCGAGCACCAGGTTGAACGGCGTCTGCGTCGCGCGACGGAAGCGCGTGAAGCCGCCCGCGGTCACGACCTCCTTCAAGCGCGCTTCACCGGCTTGCGCGCCGAGACCGAGCCCGACTTCTTGCGACAACGACGCTGGCGTGCACACCATGGTCGACGCGCCGTAGAACAAGCGTCCGACCGGGTTGAGGTTCTGCTCGAGGTTGTCGCCCGCGAACGGCTCGACGATCAACCACGTGCCGTCCTTCTTCAACGACTGCAACACGTGCTTCGATGCACCGACCGGGTCGCCCATGTCGTGTAGGCAATCAAAGCAGGCGACAAGATCGTAGTCCTTGCCGGGGAAGCTCTTGGCCGGCGCCACCTCGAAGCTCACGCGCTTCTCGAGTCCCTGATCCTTGGCCAGCTTGCGCGCCCACGTGACCGACGGTTCGTGGTAGTCGAAGCCGGTGAAGGTCGACTTTGGATACGCCTTGCCCATCAACAAAGTGGACGAGCCGTGTCCGCAACCGACATCCGCCACGCGTGCACCCGCTTTCAACTTCGCCTCGACGCCCTCGAGTGCGGGGATCCATTCGGTCACCAGGTGCGCGACGTAGCTGGGACGAAAGAAGCGCTCGGTCCCGTGGAACAGTCCGACATCGTGCTCGTGCCAGCCCATACCCTTACCCGTGCGAAAGATCTCGGCGATCTTGGGCTCGTCGCGCAACACCGCGGTCACCAGCTGGAACGCGCCGGGGAAGTAAGCCGGTCCGTCTTCGTTGGTGAGCACGAAGGCCTGCTCCTCGGGCAGTGTGAACTTCTTCGTCTTCGCGTCGTAGGTCACGTAGCCGCCGGCCGCCATGGCCGACAACCACTCGCGCACGTAACGCTCCGCCGTCGCAGTGCGCTTGGCGAGCTCGGCCGACGACACCGGCTTGCTGTCGGCCATCGCCTTGAACAACCCGTGCTTCTCACCGATGACCACCAGACCGGCGTGTAGCGCCGCGCCAAGATCGGTGACTGCCTTGCCGATGAATTCGTTGAGCTTGGCTTCGTTCAGTGCCATGTCGCATCCTTGTTGGTGTGTTCAGATGTCGTGTGATTCAAAGGGCCTCGCGCAGGCGAAGCGGCCCATCCGACCTCACAAGATGGCGAGCATAGCGGGCCAGCGCGGCGATTCCGACGGGCGCATCACTTGCCCGCCCGCGCACGGCGACCTTCGCGACCGCATGAACTATGAGTTCCGCAGCAAGGCCGTGGGCGAGTACTGCGTGGTAGCTACGGTCGGGTCGCCGCCGCCCACGGCGCCTCGGCACCGGTGGGTGACCAAATCGGTCGCTTGGCGACGTAGTACTTCCTGTTCGCCTGCCACTGGTGGGCTTCACGTTTGAGGTCTGCGTGCTTGTCGAGCGAGCTGGGATCAGCGAGCAGCGCGTCCCACAGGATCGGCTGCACGCGATGGCGATGCGGCTCCATCGCATCGCTCCACTTGCCGCGCGGGTCTTTGCTGGCGGCACGCGTCACGCGTTCGACGAAGCCACTGATCGCCTCGCGTGCGATCTCCGCTTTCTGGCCGGCGGGGATCGCGTGCCACGCGGCCCAGAACAGCGTCTCGGGCTCGACGAAGTCGCTCT
The DNA here is from genome assembly GCA_031423015.1 of Planctomycetota bacterium. Lineage (GTDB taxonomy): Bacteria > Planctomycetota > UBA1135 > UBA1135 > UBA2386 > DATGPD01. The sequence continues at coordinate 13,391 of JANPER010000200.1, forward strand.
TGATGCGTTGCCGCGAGGCGTCGAGGTTTTCGGCACGCGCCTGTTCCTTGAGGCGCTCGAGCGTGCTGGGTGCCAGCTTCGCCAGCGTCTGCTCGGCGTCCATCAGGATCGCGTCTTGCGCCAGCGCGTCCTTCACCTGCACGCGCGGGTTCTCCATCAGCCACTGCCCGTGGTGGGTGTCGAGCAGCACCGCCTCCACGAAGTCCTCCGCGCTGGTGCGCGACATCTGGCCGCGGTTCTCCCAACTGGCCTCGTCGTACAGCATCGACAGGTCGATGGGCGCGTCGAACTCCGGCACCTCGTCGAGGTCGAGCACTTTGCCGCTCTTGACGTGCAACTCGCCGGCGATCCGCAACCGGTTCAGGTTGCCCTCGCTGTAGCGCATGATCTGGTCGGATCGATAGCCGTCCTCGTCGGGGTGCTGCGCCTGCCAGTAGCCCGGGTGCACGGCCTGCGCCGCTTGTCGCAGCGCGCGCGCGAATGCGAAGTTGTTCTGGAACACGGCGCGCGCGTCGCCCGTGGGGCCATGGCTTGGGTGCACGAGGCCGCTCGGCGGCGACGCCGCGGGCGCAAAGCCGGTGTCGAGCAGCGCGTTCTCGACGCGCAGCACGCCGATCGCGGCGGGGTGGAACGCGCCGCTCCAGTACTGCGCGATGATCTTGCGATACGCATCGAAGCGTCGTCGCGTGGCGCGGAACGAACGGTCATCGCAGTTCGGGTAGTCAGTGATCCACGTCGACAGCTCGGGGTGATTGAGCCTGCTGGCGATGTCGTCGACGAGCAGTGTGCCTTGCAGCCAAGTCTTGGCCGACGTCGAGAACTGGCCACCGCCGTGCGCCATCGACGCCACCAGGCCAAGTTCGAGCGGCACGTCCCACACGAACTGCTGCAGGAAGCGTCCGAAGCTCTCGTCGTGGAACCACGCGAGCGGCACCGGCTTGATGCTGTACTCGAACGTCTCCGGGTCCATGCCAAAGCGCACCTCGAACACCGGATCGCGCTTCTTGCCGGAGCTGAACTTGAAGTTGAGCGTGTCCTTCCGGCAAGCGTGTCTGACTCGCGCTGATGCGATCGCTAGGTTCGGCGGCTCCAAACGAACGACCAGGAGCACAACCGATGCAATTGCAAGCAACCCCACCAGTCGCGACGACGAAAGGCCTGACTGAGGCCA
>JANPER010000201.1:0-29712 GCA_031423015.1 Planctomycetota bacterium
GCTGTGGAAAGTCATGAGCCGTAAGTTGTTAGCCGTAAGTCCAGAACGCGGACAGGCGGTCAGACAGGTAGGCAGCGGTCTGGGACTTAGGGCTTACGTCTTACGGCTCACGACTCGCGGCAGAGCCGTTCATGCAGCCGCACTCGCGTCTCGTTGGTTGCGGCTCTGCCGCGCTGAGTTCCACAGCCGAAGCAACTTCGCGTAGCGCGAAGATGTTCCGGCTGTAGAAAGTCATGAGGGTCGCTACATCGCTGGGCCCATTCGGCGAGCTGCCTGACGGGCGTCGTGGGAGCATCATTCTCATCAACCGGGTCTGGCGTTCTCGCAGAGCGCCCCCGTACGATCCCGCCCATCAAGGCCATGTAGCGGCGGGCCCCAAGCGGCTCGCGGCTGATGGCCAGAGTCGTTCAAGAATTCTCTGCGTTTCACGTCCGTGACGAAGACACACATCGAATGATCTGGATCTGGATAGCGTTCATTGGGTTTGTCCTCCTGATGCTGGCCCTGGACCTCGGCGTCTTTCACCGCAAGGCCCACGTCGTCAGCGTGAAGGAGGCGATCGCTTGGTCGGCCGTGTGGCTATCCATGGGGTTGGCGTTTTCCGTGTTCGTGTACTTCGCGTACGACGGCCAGTGGTTCGGGCTTGGCACTGTGGTGGACGCGGTTGATGGGCTGACGAACAGCGGCGCAACGGCAACGGAGAAGTACCTGACCGGCTACGTCGTCGAGAAGTCCCTCAGCGTGGACAACATCTTCGTGATCGCGATGATCTTCGGATTTTTCGCGGTGCCGCAGCTCTACCAGCACCGGGTGCTGTTCTGGGGCATCCTCGGCGCTCTGCTCCTGCGCGGTGCGATGATCGGTGTCGGAGCGAAGCTGATCGCCGAGTTCCACTGGATCCTGTACCTCTTCGCCGTGTTCTTGATCCTGACGGCGATCAAGATGCTCCTTCTCAAGACGGAACACACTGATCCGAACAAGAACATCGTTGTTCGGTTGACGCGCCGCTTGTTCCCAGTGACCGCGAGGTTCCATGGCGAGCACTTTGTCGTTCGCGCCGGTGCACCCGCGTCGTACGAGAGCGAGGTCCCCGGTGCGCCCACGGTCCCGGATGAGGTCGTGGACAAGGCTCGGCCGGGAACCCTGCTCCTCACGCCCCTGGCGCTGGCGCTCGTCATGGTCGAGACGACCGATCTGATCTTCGCCGTCGACTCGATTCCAGCCATCTTTGCCATCACGGCTGACCCGTTCTTGGTGTTCACCAGCAACGTGTTCGCGATTCTCGGTCTGCGATCGCTCTACTTCGCGCTGGCCGACATGGTGACGAAGTTCCGTTACCTCAAGGTCTCGCTCGCACTGGTCCTGCTGGTAGTGGGCGTGAAGATGTTGATTGCCGAATGGCTGAAGCTCACCCTCGGGAAGCACTTCAACTTGTACTTGCTGACTGTGATCCTCTCGATCCTGGCAGCGGGCGTGGCAACATCCGTACTTGCGGAGCGTCGTCGGATGAGCCGCCCAACAAGCCGATGAAGCTGACGGTCGCCCGCGTGGCTGTACAGCCCTCGATGGCGATCTCTCGCCACCATCGACAGCCACCGCGTGTTCGCCTGCGCCGGTTGCAGGGCCTGGGCCGTCGTCTACTCCCGGTGCGACCGTGGCAATCGGTATTGCGCCGATGGCTGCGCAGCGCAACGGCAACGCCAGGTCGGCAAGGCCGCCGAGCAGCGCGACCGGCAGAGCGAGGTCGGACGGCGGAACGTGGACAACGCCCGCGAGCCGTCGTTTCTGCGCGGCGGCTGTCTAGAATGCCTGCCCGCATGTTGGACCGCTTCTCCCTACTCGTGCTCGCCGCCGCCCTCGCGGTGCCGCGCGTCGCCTCCGCACAGGACCCCGTCGACTTCGCGACGCAGATTCGGCCGATCTTCGCCGACCGCTGCTACGAGTGTCACGGCAGCAAGGAACAGGAAGGCGATCTGCGCCTCGACGACAAGACGCTGGTCTTCCACGCCAAGAAGGATGCCTGGGTCATCAAGCCGGGTGAGCCTGCGGCGAGCTTGCTCGTGCAGCGCATCAATCTGCCCAAGGACGACGTCGATGTGATGCCGGCGGAAGGCGACCCCTTGAGCGCCGAGCAGATCGCGCTCATCGAACGCTGGATCAAGGAGGGCGCGACCTGGCCCGACGCTGCGCCGACCGACGCTCCGGTGCACACGCCCACCGTCGAGGTCATCGAGATCACGCTGACCCCCCAGCAGGTGAAAGCGGTCGACGCCGCGGTCGCCAAGCTCTTGGAGCGCGGCGCCGTGGCGGGCCCCATCGCGCGCGATCACCTGGCACTCGATGTCAACCTGAGTCTCCTGCGCCCGGCGGCCGGTGACCAGGAAGTCGAGTTGCTGCGCCCGATCGCGCCGGCGCTGTGTTGGTTGAGCCTGGCGCGCACGTTGGTGACCGACGCGGGGCTCGCTCCGCTGGCCGCGTGCACCAAGCTGCGGCGCTTGCACCTGGCGCAGACGGCGATCGGTGACGCGGGCGTCTCGCACCTGCGCGGCTTAGGCGAGCTGCGCTTCCTCAATCTGTTCGGCACCAAGGTCAGCGATCAGGGCCTCGCGCATCTGCACGGCCTCAGCAAGCTGGAGAAGGTGTTCCTGTGGCAAACCTCCGTCACCGACGTCGGCGTCGCGGCATTGCAGAAGGCGCTGCCCAAGCTGGTCATCGACCGCGGTGGCTACGCGGAGGAAATCTTGAAGGTGTCGGCGGAACTCGCCGCCGCCGAGGCCAAGGAAAAGGCCGCGCTGCCCGACGGCATCGTCAACGGCAAGTGCCCAGTCGCCGGCAAGCCGATCAACCCAGCGATCACGCTGGAGCACGAAGGGCGCAAGGTGGCGTTCTGCTGCGCCGATTGCCGCGCCAAGTTCGAGGCCGACCCGGCCAAGTTCGTGCCCAACCTGCCGGCAAAGCCTGACGCCAAGAAGTAGACCGCGTGATCAGGCGGTGTTCGCCTGCAACGCGCCACGGTAGATCGTGCGCGCGTCGTCTTGCGACAGCACCTTCACCCCCACCAGCGCCTTGAGCGCGCGCTTGAGGGTGTCGGCGTCGCAGCTCACCCGCGCCATCAGCAGCGCGGCCGGATCCTGGTGTTCCGTGGCACCAGTTGGCTCCGTTGTCGCGTGCGTCTCGACCGCCGGCCCGTCGACGTCGTGTTCTTCCGCCTCTGCCGCATCGTCGTCGGCCGCATCCTCCTCGGCCGCGGTCGGCTCGGGCAACTCGGCGAACGGGTCTTGCCCGATGTGCTTGTCGGCGAGCTGCGCGGTGCCTTCGTGGCGGAAGCCGTCCAGCGTCGGCCCCACCAAGTTGCTGACGTGCGGCTCCATGTCCTTGACCGCCGTCTTGCCCCGCGAGGCCTGCACCATGTGCATGAAGGTCGCCGCCCGCCGCATGGTCTCTTGCAGGAACTCCTGCATCTCGCGCGACAGCCGCTGCGCGGTCTCCGCTTCGGCCACCATGGTGACCTTCTCGACGATGGTGGCCGCCTGCTTGGTCGCCTCCGCCAAGAACTCGTGCACGTCGCGCGACAGCCGCGTCTCGTGCACTTGCTTGGCCTCGTACGCCTCGGCATCGCGCGCGCCAGCCGGGCGCGCCGCGCTCGCGGCGTTGGCGCCAAACTGCGCGCGGCGTTGTCGACGGTCCTTGCGAAACTTCTCGAAGTTGTTGTCAGTGCTGGGTGGATTCATAGCTCCGCTCCCCGAGGCTCGTTGTGCGATACCTCGGCACCCGTTCATCGGCCGAACCCGCTCAAGTGCCGGAGCGCTTCTGCACGAGGCCGCGCAGAAACTCCAATGCCAGGGCTCGATCCTGGGTGTCCCAATCTTCGACTTCCGCTTCCACGGCGCGCAACAGCTCGCCAACCTGCGGTCCCGGGGCCACGCCGAGCGCCAACACGTCGGCACCCGTGCACAGGGCCGGCGGTGGCTCAGGCGGCAAGGCTGCCACGGCCTGCTGCGCGCTCTGCCAGATGTCGAGCTTGCCGTGGCTCCCCAGGCAGTCGGCCCGGTGAAAGGCCAGGTGCGCGGCAAAGTGTGGCGAACGCATCCAGCGCTCGCGGCGGCGCGGCCGCATCTGCATCACGCCCGCGAACTTGATGTGGTCGCGGCAGATCTCTACCACCACGTCGCGCACGTCACGCGGTGCCTGCAGTCGACGCAGCGCGACGTCGGCCATCTGCGCCGACAGCACATCGTGCCCGGAGAAGCGGATCCGATCCGCCGCCACGGTGAACGTCGCCGGCTTGCCGACGTCGTGCAGCACCGCGGCCCACGCCTGCGTCGCATCGGCGGGCGAGATCATGTCGAGCACCAGGCCCACGTGCGTCATGACGTCGCCTTCGGGGTGGTAGTCCTTGGGCTGCGGCACGCCGTCCATCGGCCCGACTTCTGGCAACACGATCGCCGCCAGCCCGCTGTCCACCAACAAACGCAGGGCGCGACCTCGTCCGAGCCCGGTGAACGTGTTGGTCAACTCATCGTAGGTGCGCGCCGCAGACAACGCCGCGAGCAGACCGGCGCAAGCGAGCATCGCCTGCCAGGTGCCGGACTCGATGCTGAGTTGGTGGCTCGCGGCGAAGCGCACGCCACGCAGCAGCCGCAGCACGTCTTCGTTGAAGCGGGTCGTCGGATCGCCAATCGCGCGCAGCGTGCCGGTGCGTAGGTCGTCGAGCCCGCCCACCGGATCGTGCACCTGGCCGTCGCGCGCAAGGTAGATCGCATTCACCGTGAAGTCACGGCGGCGCGCGTCGGTCGGAAGATCGGACACGAACTCGACCCGCGCGGGGTGCCGACGATCGTGGTAGTCGAACTCACGCCGCAACGTGGTGATCGTCAACTCGTAGCCGTCGGCAAGTTCCAGGTGCACCGCACCCAGGCGCAGGTCGACCGAGGTCGCGGTCGGCAGACACGCGGCGACCTTCTCCGGCAACGCCGCGGTCGCGAAGTCCCAGTCCTTGGTGGAGCGCTGCAGGAGCGCGTCGCGTACGGCTCCGCCGACCGCCCAGACCTCGATCCCCGCGGCGTGCAGTGCCCTGCCGACACCAGCCACGGGGTTTGGCCACTCGATCCCGCGCGCCAACACTTGCGAAACTGCATCAGTCATGCGTGCTCAGCCAAAGACTCGCGATCGCGCCCGCGATCGCCAGCCATACCCTTCTAGAGAAACCGCCCGGCCGTTTCTCTAGGCGACCGTATTCTGCCGTCGTGCTGCGCGCGATCCAACTGGACGTCACCCGCCTCTTGTTGTGGCTTGGCGTGGCCCTCGTGTGCTTGACCTTCCGCTCGCCGTACTCCGCGGCTGAATCGCTGGCCGAAGGGGAACTCCAAGCACTCATGTTGGTACGGGCCTTGGCCACGTGCGAGGCTGGCATCGAGGCGATCAACCAACCGGGCGACCCTGCGGCGCGCGCGCGCTTGCTCGCGGCCCTGCACATCCGTTGCCAAGAGGCCGGTCTACCACAACGGACGTGGCCCGAGTTCGTACTGACGCCACCCACGGCGACCGCGGCTGCACCGATCCCGACAGGGCTGCAAGACAACGAGGCGCTCGACCTTTTGTTGTGCAGCGAGGATTGGCTGTTTGCGCTGACCGTGACGCCGCAGCTCCCGGGTGCCCGCTCCCTCGAGCCCACGACATCAAGCGACGCCCAGCGCGAGGCATGGGCCTGGCCGCGCCGCGAGGCGGAACGTTTCAGCACCGCGTTCTGCGTCCGCGCCGGCCAGACTCTCTATGCCCGCAATCTCACGCGCCGCTACCTCGGCGAGGCGCGTAGCCCGACGCCAGGCGGAGCGCGACCGCGGTCGTCCGACCGACCAGATGAGTTCTGGGGCATCGATGGCCAGTACTGGCGGTTGCACCGCGACTGAGTTGTCGCGGCCATACCCCAGGTTCGCGTTTCACTCAAGATGGCTAGCGCGCCTGACCGACGACGCTGTCCGAGGGAGCGTCTCACATGCACAGGGAACATCATTGGTCGACCCATCGCGGTTCCACGGCCGGCTTCACCCTGATGGAAGTGGTGGTCGTGGTCGCGATCTTGGCACTCCTGGCCGGCGTCGTCGTGCCGGTGTTCAGCTCAGTGCAGCAGGACGGTCAGGCGAGCAAGATCCTCGCGGTCGCCGACACCATGAAGAAGGCGGCCGACAAGCACTACGCCGACACCAGCCGTCTGGCCATCGAGTACAGCCCTACGGCGGCCGGCGCGTACACCACCGCCACCTCGCACCACCTGTCGATGACGCAGACCTACGCCAACTGGCGTGGTCCGTATCTCGATCACCCGCTGACGCGCGCCGACAGTCCGTTTCAAAACGCTGTCTACTTGTATCAAGGCTTGAACCTGGCGCAGACCGCGGGCGGCTTCAACCTCACCGGCGGCGGCACCAACACGCACGCCGGCAACGGGCAGACCCTGGTGTTCTACGGCGTAACCGCGGCGGTAGCCCAACGCGTCGATGCAGCACTCGACAAGGCCATCCCGGGCGCATGGGAATCGACGGGTCGCGTCGAGTACAGCGGCAACAGCATCCTCGCGATCTACCTGATGGCGAGTCCCTAGTCCCTAGCCGGAGTGAGAAGTTCGCTGGCACTTGCCGCCCACTTCCCGCTCCGAGTTCGTCCGGAAAGCCAACTGACCGTGGCGGTTGCCAGCGCGGGGGCCATCATGGCACCGCAAGCACGATGGCACGATCTTTCGAAGAACTCGATTACTGCGTCACCGAATTAGGCGAGCTGATCCTGCGGCGGCGGCGGCCGGTGTCGATGCCCAAGGTCTGGGTGTACGAGGTCAAACTCGCCAACCGCTTCCTGATGTCGAGCCTGGTCAACGACAGCGAGCGCGAACTGGCGACGCGGGCGCTGGACCAAGTCGAGGGCGACGCGCTGCGGGTGCTCGTTGGCGGACTCGGCCTCGGCTACACCGCGGCTGCGGCGCTCGCCGACCCGCGCGTCGCGCACGTCGACGTGGTCGAGCGGCTGCCGCAGGTGATCGCCTGGCACAGGCGCGGGCTCGTGCCGCTCGGCGGGTCGCTGTGCAGCGACCCGCGCTGTCACCTGATCGAGGGTGACTGCCTGCAGCAGCTGCGCGCGGCCAACGGGCCGCTGTACGACGCGATCCTGATCGACATCGACGACTCGCCGATGGACCTGCTCGACCACACGCACGCCGACTTCTACCGGGTCGAAGGTCTCGTGGCGGCGCGACGGAGCCTGCGCCCAGGCGGCGTGTTCGCGCTGTGGACCAGCCTGCCGGCCGAGCGCGCGGTGACCGAGCGGCTGAAGCTGGCCTTCGGTGAAGCCAGCGTCCATGAAGTTCGGTTCGATAATCCGCTGCTCGACTTGCTGGACGTGAACGCGATCTACTTCGCGCGCGCGTAGACGCGGCGACGAATTGGCCATCGTCGACGCAGCTTGAGTCCGCTGCGCGCCCGGTAACCGTTCACGGTTCGTCATTGTCTTCCGCTCCCGCTCCCGCTCCCGATCTCTCGCTGTGTCGTAGAACATGGACACGATCTCGTGCTGTGCTCACGAGAGGCGTAGGAACCGGCTGGAACGTTGTCGGGAGCGGGAGCGGGCCGACCCCCGAACGGTTACCGCGCCCTTCGTGGGCGATCCCTTAGGGAACGCGCCGCGCAGGTGGGTACCCACTCGGGGGGGCACCGAGAGACACAGCATGGTCTCGGCGCGAGCATCGGCGCCAGCGAAGTCGGGGCTAGACATCCTTGTCATTGGCCCCCGCGCTTCGTCGGTCCCAACCGCAAGGAGTGTCTCATGCGCAAGCTCGCTTGGTTCTCGTCCTGCCTGCTCGTCGGCTGGCTCGGTGCCCAGCCGCAGATCTTCGACCAGCTGCAGCAGGTCATCATCCCCGGTGCCAGTACCGAGGACATCACCCCCACCCTCACCGAGGACGAACTCTACATGGTGTTCGCCTCGAGCGGTCGCGCCGGCGGCCTGGGTGGCTACGACCTGTACGAGACGCGCCGACCCGCCGTCGACGCGCCTTGGAACCCGCCGCAGCCCCTGGTGCAACTCAACTCCATCGCCGCCGACTACGAGTGCAACCTCAGCTACGACGGCCTCGAGCTGTACTACGTCAGCACCCGCGCCGGAGGCGTGGGCCCCAGCGACCTCTATGCGTCCCGGCGATCCAGTCTGAGTGCGCCTTGGCAGCCACCGCAGAACCTCGGCACGCCGGTGAATGGCCCCGGCATCGCCAACGACGATCCGTATCTCACCCAAGATGGCCTGGCGATGTTCTACACCGGCCCCGGCGCCGGCGGCGCCGACATCTTGCTGACGCGTCGCCCCTCGATCGGCGCGCCCTGGGGCCCACCGCAGCCGTTCGCCGCTGCGAACTCCACGGTGTTCGATCACTCCCCGATGCCAGAAGGCAACCTCGACCAGAACGGCGATGTCGGCGCCATGTGGATCGCCAGCAACCGCACCGGCGGCGGTGGCGGCTCGTCCGACTGGTTCTTGGTGATCAACACCGGGCCCGGCACCTACCAGACGGTTCCGATCGCCGACCTCAACTCCAGCTTGTGGGAGAGCAACGGCTTCCGCCGCTCGGTCACCGGCCGCTTCTACTTCACGCGCGGCTTTGGCGCCGGCGGCCGCATCTGGTGCGCGTGCTACATCGTCGTGCACTACTGGATCATCCGCTGCGAGCGGCTGCTGATCGTGGTGCGCGTGCACAGCCTGAACCCGCTGCACATCTGGGTCCTCTACCGCTGGCGCATCAGCATCACCGCCGGGGTCATCGTCATCGGGCCGTACGACTGGTGGCCGAACATGTTCGTGTTCGCCCACTTCCTGTCGCCGACCATGGTGCCCGGCAATGGCCTGGTGTTCCCCGGCATCCACGGCTCGCTGATGCTGGATCCAAACATCCTCATCCAGCTCGGGTTCTCGCCGCGCCCACCGAGCGGGCTGGGGCAGTTCCAAATTCCATTCCCCCCCAACCCCGGGCTGATCGGCGGCAGCGTCTTCCTCCAGACGCTCGGGGTCGATTTCCCCCTGTCGCCGTTGACCGGCTCGTGGTCGGACGTGATGCAGATCACCTTCACTCAGTGAGTCTGACGGCCTTCTGATCCTCGGCGTCGTTCGGCCCTCAACGGCCGGACGGCGCCGGTTTGCTTTCCGCCGGCCAGCGCAGCAGCGTGGCGACCTCGGCGGGCACCTGCAGGCGCGCGGTGTCGAACTCACGCAGCGCGAGCTGCATCACGATCGACGGCTTCTGGTCCGCGTCCTTGTCCTTGCCCCGCGCCCGCTCGATCTCGTCGAGCTTGCGCGCGTCGTCGGGGTTGGCCAACTCGAACTCGACGCCGACGCCGCCGGCGTCGCCCGGCTCCTTCCAGCCGCGCGCCACGACCGTTTGGATCAGCTGCGTGCCCCGATTGATCGTGAAGCTCAACTCGTAACGCACCTTGGGTGCGGCGACCTCGACGCCCGGCAAACTCAGCCCGAGAACGAGTCGATCCAAGTCCGCCGCCGGCGACGGCAGCGCCCCGCTCCACATCAGTTCGCGCGCGGCCTTGCCGTCGATCTTCAAGTCGATCTGCAGCACCTTGTCGGTGCCCTTCTCGGTGCCCTGCTCGGCACCCTTGTCGCCCCCACGGTGACTGGTGGCCTGCTCGGCGACCGGTACCAGCATCGTGCACAGCGCCAAGAGATCTGGCACGAACGGCAACGGCTCACCGTCGACGAGGACCCCCCGGCGCAACACCCACGGTCCACCCGCCCGGCGGACGACGCAGCGATCGCGCACCAGCAAGACCTCGTGCTCGCCGGTGCCGATCGCGACCTGCGTGCCGCGCTCGGCATCGATCACGCCGCTGAGTTGGCTGTGCCGGGGCTGGTTGCCAAACGGCATCGCCCCCGACTGCGTCTCCTGCAACCGACAATCGAACGCGACCGAGCGCAGCGCGAGCGTCCGCGTCAAAGCCGCCTGCAGAACGTTGCCGGGTGGTACCGCCGGCGGCGCCCCCTGCGCGGCAAGGATGGAAGCGAGTACGAGAACGACGAAGGAGTTCTGTTTCATCTCAGCGCTCACGGGGTTGGGTAAGCGGCCCTCGTGGGTCGCGGCTTCAAGCCGCCATGCTACGGCGACTTCGCCGGCGGCGCTGGGCCGGACCAGCAACACCACAGGTCAAGACGGCATGTCAGAGCGGCCCTACCCCCTTGCAGCCTCCAACGAGGGCATCACATCTCCTCCAACAGCCAGCGCGCCGCAGGTGCCCAGGTGAGTCCGGCCGGCATTGGTCGACTCGGTGGGACTGCGTCGAGCGTGACGAGGAACGGCCGCGCATCAGGGTGCACCGCAGCCGCCGTCTCCAACGCCCGCAGCTCGCGCGTCCAAGTCGCATCGCCTTCGCTCTCGAGGCATGCCTGCACCAGGAGCGGCGCCTCGCCGGCCCGATGCGCGAGGAAGTCCACCTCGAAGCCCTCTGTGGTGCGCACGTAGGCCACCGTGAAGCCACGCCGCTCCAGTTCGAGCAAGACCGCGGTTTCCAGTGCGTGGCCGTGGTGGGCGCGGCCACTGCGCTCGAAGAGCGCGATCAGCCCAGGGTCCACTGGATACGCTTTGCGTGGGTTCACCATCCGCTGGCGTTCGGAGGCGCTGTGCATCGCTACCGTGCGCACGAGGAACGCATCCTCCAGGTGCGCCAAGTACGCGTGCAAGGTGTCCTTGCCCACCGACACTCCCTGCGAGCGCAGACTGTCATAGTGCTTCTTCACTGAGAACGAGCCGCCGGGGTTGGCCAAGAGCTGCCGTTCGATCCAACGCAGGGCCAGCGGATTGGTCACCGCGTGACGCTCGATCACATCGCGCAAGACGACCACGTCCACGTAGCCGCCGAGGAGCGCGGCGCGGTCGCGCGGCGTGGCTCCCTGCGCTTCCGGAAACCCGCCTTCGACGAGGTAGCGTCGGAGCTGCTGATCCAGCGCCGTGCGGTCCGCGGGACGGAGCCGTTCGACCCGCTTCGACGGCTCGGTCCCTGCGTGCCTCAGTGCCTCGCGGAAGCTGAAGGGGTGGACCAGCACTTCCATGGCGCGACCGCGCAGGCTCGTCGCGACCTCGCGGGAAAGGAGCCTGGCGGACGAACCCGAGACGAAGATCTCGACGCCACCCCGGTCCATCTGGCGCCGGACGAGTCCTTCCCAACCTGGGACAGTCTGCACTTCGTCCAGGTAGAGGGTCAGGCCGCCCGCCTCGCGCAGCGCGGGGAACTGGCGAGCGTGCTCGTCGAGCAGCCAGCCGAGGTCGGCGACTGCCATGCCGGCGAGTCGTTCATCCTCCAGCGAGACGAACACCTGCCCTTCGCGCGGTCGCCCTGTTGCCAGGCGCTCCGCCCTGCACTGCGCGAGGAACGACGTCTTCCCCCCGCGGCGCACGCCGATCACGGCGAACGCCTTGCCCGCGATACCGGGGAGGATCACGTCGCGCCGCGTCAGCCGGGGTGGCTCCGCGGCCAGCGATTCGCCGAGCTTGAGGCGCAGGAGGTCGCGGGATATAGTCACTCTTGGAGGGACAAGATAAGCAACTATTGTCCTTCCACAAAGGACAAAGCGCCGCGACCAGCGTCGTCGCTGTCGCCCTTCGCTACGCGCGCACCGCCGCCAACACTTCTTCGAGCGTCGTCAGTCCCGCCGCGGCTTTGCGCACGCCGTCGATTGCCAGCGGTTCGAAGCCCCCGGCGAGCGCGGCTTCGCCCAGCGCGGTTTCGTCGCCGCCGCGGCTCAGCAGGGTTGACAGCTCGGGGGTCCAGCGCAGCACCTCGTGCATGGGGATGCGGCCGGCGAAGCCTGAGTTGCGACACGAGCGACAGCCGACCGCGCGGCGAAAGCCGTGGCCGAGATCAGCGAGCGGTCGCGGCGTCAGGGTGTTGAGCAACTCGGCCGAGGGCTCGCCCGGCTGCGCGCAGCTGCACAGCCGGCGCACCAGGCGCTGCGCCACGATGGCGCGCAACGTGGGCCCCAGCAAATAGCGTTCGAGCCCGATGTCGATCAAGCGCGTCGGGGTGCCGACCGCGCTGTTGGTGTGCACCGTGGACAGCACCATGTGACCAGTCAGCGCGGCGTGCACCGCCAGCTCCGCGGTCTCGTGATCGCGGATCTCCCCCACCATGATGACGTCGGGGTCTTGCCGCAGGATCGAGCGCAGCGCCGAGCCAAACGTGCGCTCGGCCTTGACATCGACCTGCACCTGCGTGACCCCCGGCAGTTCGTACTCCACGGGGTCTTCCACCGTGACGAGGTTGCGATCCTCGGTGTTGAGCGCGTGCAGCACGCCATACAGCGTCGTGGTCTTGCCGCTGCCGGTTGGCCCGGTCACCAACACCAGGCCGTTGGGCGCCTGCGCCGCCGTCAGCAGGCCCTCGGCCAGCTTGGGCGTGAAGCCCTGCGACGCAAGGTCGAGGCTCACGCGGCCCTTGTCGAGAATGCGCAGCACGGTCTTCTCGCCGTGCAGCGAGGGCAGCGTCGAGACGCGCAGTTCCACCGTCCGTTCGCCACTCGGATCGCGGCGAAAGCGACCGTCCTGCGGGCGCCGGCGCTCGGCGATGTCGAGACTGGCGAGGATCTTGAGGCGCGTGAGCACTGCGCTGTGCAGGGTCTTGGGCAACCGATGCACGGTCTCGAGATCGCCGTCGATGCGGTAGCGCACGCGCAGGCACTCGCGGCCCAGTTCCAAATGGATGTCGCTGGCGCGCCGCCGCATCGCGTGGTCGATCAAGAAGTCGACGAGCTGCACGATCGCGTCGTCGCCAGCGATCTCGCGCAGCTTCTGCGGATTGGCAAGCGCCGACTCGTCGACTGCGCGCAGCTCGAACTTCGCCAGCAAGCCCTCGATACCCTGGTCGATCTGCTCGCGGTGGCGCAGCGCGTCACTCAGAAAGCGCGGCGTGGTGAGCACCGGCAAGACCGCCGACCCCAGGCTCTCTTGAAAGCCGTCGAGGGCAAACAAGTCCAGCGGGTTCACCATCGCCGTCATCATGGCGCCGCTGTCCCAACGCAACGGGACCGCACGGTAGCGACGCATGGCCTCGGGCGGCACCAGCTGGAGAACCGCGGTGTCGAGGTCCACGAGGTCGGGACTCTCGAACTCGAGGCCCATGACCTCGGCATAGATCCGACACGCGTGCGTGTCGGGCAACAGACCTTGCTCGACGATGGCGTGCGCAAACGCCAGCTCGTCGCCGCGCACCGACTGCAAGATCTTGAACGCGGCGATCGCCGGCATGCCGGTCTCTTGCACGATGCGGTCGACGACCGAACCGGTCTGCTGAACTTGTTCCGCCATGACGCTCCGCAAGCCTCTTCGACTGCGTGAGCCGGCTTGCTGAACCGCCGCGCGGCCGCGCCACCGGCCGATCCCACCGGCCGATCCCAGCGCCCGATCGCTTCAAGCTCAGCGTTCTTGCTGGCCGAACCAGGACTCGGGAGACACCGGAGCCGTACCCTCACGCGCTCGGGGCAAGATGATGCGTCGGCGCAATGAATCCAACGCGGGCAACGCCCGCAACCGAAACGGCGGAGTCCGCCGCGGCCAGGCGGGCTTCTCGATGCTGGAGCTCATCATGGTGATCGCGCTGATGGCGATTCTGACCGGCCTCATCGGCCACAGCGTCGGCGGCGAACCAGAGCGCGCCCGGCAGCTGCGCGCTGCGACCGAGGTGGAAACGCTGGCGCATACCCTGCGCACCTTCAAGACCACGGTCGGGCAGTGGCCCACCCTGGATGCGGGCGGTCGCCGCGACGGCGTGCGCGTGCTGCTGTCGGGGCCGCGCATGCCAAGCGCCAACCCATGGGTCGGCACGCACGCCTTCTTCACCTGGTCGAGCTCTGCGCGCGGCGACCTCATGCACAACCACCTGATGGTCAACACGCCCGCTGGCCAGAGCGTGCAGCGCTACCCCACCACCGGAGCCGCCTGCTGGCGCGGCCCGTATCTCGAGACCTGCCCGCTCGACCCTTGGGGGCGTCCGTACGTCGCCAACGTGATCGTCGCGCACAGCGCCGACGCAGTGAATGACCGCCGATTGTTCGTGCTCAGCGCCGGACCGGATGGTCGCTGGCAGACCAGCGCCAACGCCACGGCACAACAACGCGTCGCCGGCGACGACATCGGCTGCTTGGTATGGCAACGCTGAGCATGCCCATCCTCGTGACATCGCCTCGCACCGCGCGCCCCCCTGTGCGCACGGCGCCGGCCGCGCCAAGCAAGGCCGCCGCCCCGGTGACGCCGCACGACGCGCGCAATCCGCGCGTGCCGGCGGCAGCCCTCGAGAGCTTCACCCGCAACCTGGAGATCCAGCTCGACGCCGGCGTGCCCTTGGTGCGCGCGCTGCAGGTGCAGGGTGAACACGCCGAGTCGCCCGCGATCGGCACGCTCAGCCACGGCCTTCTGCACCACCTCAACTCCGGCGTGTCGCTCGCCGACACGGTCGACCTCTACCCGCGCACGTTCAGCAGCGTGTATCGCAGCCTGGTGCGCGCCGGCGAACACTCTGGCCGCCTGCCGCTGATGCTGCGCGAGCTGGCCGACTTCCTCGCCTGGCGCGAAGAGATTCGCAAGACGGTGCGTCGCGCCGCCACGTATCCAGTGCTGGTCTTGGTCGCGACCTTCGGCCTCCTGCTGTTGATCATCGGCTACGTGCTGCCGAAGTTCGACGGCCTGTTCGCGCGCCTGGGCGACGAGGTGCCCACCGCCGCCCGCATCTTGTTGGCGGTCGGCAGATTCACGTCGACCCACATGGTGGCGATCATCGCCACCGCCGCCACCATGCCTGTGGTGTTGCTCGTGCTGCTGCGGCAGCACGGCGCGCGGGCGTTCATGTTCCGCGCCGCCATGCACGTGCCGGTGTTCGGCGGCGTCCTGCGCGCCATCGACCTCGCTCGCCTCACGCGCACCATGGCCATCCTGAGCCAGTCCGGCATCCCGTTGATCGGCGCCCTCGAGCTGAGTCGCGATGCCGTGTCGGACGCAGGGTTGAGTCGCAAGCTGGCAGAGCTGCAGCAGGCGGTGGTCGGCGGCCAGACGCTGTCGCAGGCCGTCGCCGGCTCGGGCGTGTTCCCGCCGATCGCGCTCAATCTCATCACCATCGGCGAGGAGTCCGGCCAAATGGGCACCATGCTCGACCGGCTGGCGCGCGGCTTCGACCGCGCCGCCCGCGACGCCGTGCAGAAGGCGTTGGCGATGCTCGAGCCCGCGTTCACCTTGATCCTCGGCGTGGTCGTCGGCGGCCTGGCGATCGTCGTGATCGGCACGCTGTACAAGACCATGATGGCGGCGGGGCGATGAAGGCGGGCACGCATGAACGCACCAAAGGGCAACGTCACCGTAGCGCCAGCCAGCGTCTCCGCTGCGCCGGGCAGGCTGGCTTCACGCTGCTCGAGGTCATCATCGTGCTCAGCGTGATGGCCGCCCTCGCGGGCACGATCGTGCCTCTCGTGAGCGCGAGCAAACGCGCCGAAGGCATCGACGCGGCGCGGGCCGAACTCGAAGCGATCGCCAACGCGCTCTCGGCGCACTACTACGAACTCGGGAGGTTCCCAAGCCGACTCGATCAGGCGGGCTTCTACGGCGTCTACGCCCTGCCCGGAGTCGGCGATGCGCGCCTGCGCGACGAGTGGGGCGCGCGCAATCTGTATCCCGTCGTGCTGACTCGCAACCCCGACACGGCCACTACCTACAGCGTGGGTGACAACGGCCGTGACGACGGCGCCGCCGCCGAGACCATCAAGGTCACGGTGTACGGCGCGCGTCCTGGCGGCGAACGCACCCGCGAGCGCATGAACGTCATCAGCGCCGCGCTTGCGCGCCACATCCGCGCCGGCGGCACCATCACCGGCGTGTGGAATACCGATCGAGCGGCGTTGGGCTTGGGCGCCGCGTACGCCCGCGACGCCTTCGGCACCGCGTTCCGCCTCAACGCTGCGCTGATCCTGCGCAGCGCTGGGGCCGACCGGCGGTTCAACAACGCCGACGACCTCACCCTCTAATCGCATGCGCCGATCGATCGTTACCGCCGAGCTAGACGAGCGCGCCCTGCGCGTCTTGGTGATGTCCGGCGAAGGCCGACGCGCGCACGTCCTGCGAGCCGAGCAGCTCACGTTGGCCAACGACAGCGCGGCCGCGCTGACGGAGGCGCTGATGAGCGTTCTCGGCGACCAGGTGCCACGCCGTACCTCGCTGGTGCTGGCGATTCGCAGCCGCCTGGTGGCTTGCGGCGAGATCACGCGTCAGGCAGCGTTGCCGCGCGGCGATGAGCTTGCGGCGCTGCTGGAGAGCGAGGCGCGCAAGATCGGCGTGTATGCGGAAGCCGATCAGCTGGTGGTCGGCTATCGCCTGCGCCGGGGAGCGAACCTCGACGCCGCAGTGTGTGCCGCGCCACGCAGCCTGGTGGACGAACTCGCGGCAGCCACCGCGCGCCTCGGCTTTGCCCACGTGAACGTCCTGCCGAGCGAAGTCTTGCTGTCGGCAGGCCTCACCGCCAACAGCACCGAGCCGGTGGCCTTGCTCGACCTGCACGCCAACCGCGCCGTCCTGGTGCTGGCGCACGCCGGTCGAGCGCGCGCCGTGCGCCGCTTCCGGCTACCGCTCGCCTACAGCCCCTCGCCTGACAACGGCGCGGACGTGGCGCCGATGCTGCTCGGCGAAGTCACCCGATCGCTCGCGTACTTCCGCGACCAAGGCAAGGGCGACGCGCGGCGCATGCTCTTGTCGGGCGCGTTCACGCCACGCACCGAGTTGTTGAGCCCGTTGGCGAGCCTGTTGCCGATCCCGGTCGAGATCGCCGCCGCCCCCGACCTGAGTGGCTGGGAGATCGTGGAGGAGAGCCTCAGTTTCCTGGTACCGGCGCTGGCGGCCACCACGCGCATCGCCGACCTGCCTTGTTTGGTGGAGACGGCGCGCACGTCG
The DNA here is from genome assembly GCA_031423015.1 of Planctomycetota bacterium. GTDB lineage: Bacteria > Planctomycetota > UBA1135 > UBA1135 > UBA2386 > DATGPD01. The sequence goes on from JANPER010000201.1 coordinate 16,964, forward strand.
CGCAAGCGCATGGCTGGCATCGCCGCGCTGCAGTGCGCGGGGGTTGCCGGCATCGCGCTCGGCGCCGGCCTGCTGACGCACGCGCACTCGCCCGAGGCTGCGGCGCTGGGCGGTGCCATCGCCACTGCGCGCACGCATGTCGAAGCCCTGCAAGCTGGCGTCGAGGGGCTACGCGAAGGTTTACAGCTGCCAAGCGCGGTCCGTGCGCGCGCCGCGGTGCTGCATCGCATCGACGACGACGCCGCGGCGCGCTCGGCACTGTGTGCCGCCCTCGCCAGTGGACGGCCCACGTCGCTGGCGCTCACCAAGATCGACCTTGCGGAGGATGGCGAGCTGGCGCTCACCGGGGTCGCCCGCACTGAGGACCGCCTGACCGCGCTCACCGCGCTCGCCGAACTGGAGGGTTGTCTGCGCGCCGTGCATGGCCTCGGCCACGGCCGCAGTTCGCTCGGGGAAACGGCGGGCGACGGCCAGATCGCGTTCCGGTTCACGGCACGCCTCGGAGGGAGCAAGCCATGAGTTGCCGCAGCATCCTCTTGCGCTGCGGCACGGCCGCTCTGCCCGTCCTCGGCGTGGTCACGCTCGGATTCGCCCTCTTGCAGGCCGGCACGCAGCCCAACCCCGCCGAGTTGGAACGTCTGCGCCAACTGGCCGATGAACTCGATCGCACTCGGCGCGAACTGTTGCTGACGCCACCGCAGTCGCAGGACGCTCTGACCGATCGTCTGCCGCGGACCCTCACGGTCGGAGCGCTGTTGCAGCGCTTGGAACGGGCGGCGCGCCAAGCCGACGTGCGCGCCGTGAGCTTTGGCACCGAGGGCGCCGACGCTCCTGGCCAAGAGAACGTCGCCGAGCAGCTGCACATCGCGACACCCGAGGACTCAGGCCCGCAACCCGAGGTTCTCAAGTGTCAGATCACCATCGAGTGCGACTACCGCGCGTTGGTGCAGTTCCTCGGCCTGGTCGAAGCGATGCCCGCGGTCACGCGCGTGCGCAGCTTGGCGGTGACTCCACAAGGCAGCGGCGTCAGCGCCACGATTGGTCTCATCGGCTATGCCTACGCGGGCGATGGGCGTGCGACGAAACCAGCGGCGGCGCCCGCGCCGGGCGGTGAACGATGACGCGTCGACGCCTCCTGCCCGTCGTGCTCGTCGTCCTGGCGCTGGCCGTGAACTACCAGACCATCGCCGGCCTGCTGACCGGAGGCGCCGCGGCGTCGATGTTCGAACCCACGCCTGAGGGCGCTCTTGCGGAAGCGGGTGCACCGGCGCCGGCGGGGCCCGAGTCGACCGCCCACGGGGGCTCGACGTTTCAGCCGGTCCAGCCAAGCGCGGAGCTGGCCGACCCCTTCCTGCGCGTCCCCGACGCGGAGCCAAGCGAAGCGAGTGCGATCGCGACGCGCGCGCTGCTGCCGCAGGTCAGCATGATCCTGCGCAGTCGAGACAGCAAACGCGCGGTGATCGATCGCAACACGGTGGGCGTCGGCGACAAGATCAACAACGGCATCGTGACCGCCATCGAGGCGGACCACGTCATGGTGCAGACCGCGACTGGATCACTCGTGCGCCTCGCACTGCCCGACATCCGCGCTGCACGCCGGGCCGCCAAGCCAGACAGCACCCCGTCAGCGACGGACGCCAAGACCCAGTCTGTCGAAGAACTGGCGACCAAGATTCAAGCGCTCACGCAGCCCCCACCCCAGGAAGAGAAGTGATGCGGCCAAGTCTCGACAATCCCCACCGCAGCGTCGCGTGCCCTACGCCGAGCGTAGCCTCGCCCCACCTCAGAGAAGAACCACGGAGAGCACAAAGACCACAGAGGAGCATGCTGAGCTTCGGTCCCTCTCTCTGTGTCCTCTGTGTTCTCTGTGGTTCCTTTCTGCTGACCGGTTGTCACGCGCCCCAGGTCGATCAAACCCCCGGCCACGAGCACGCGACACAGACAAAAGGCGACGAGTTGCACACCGCCCTGCGTCGCTTCCGCGGACTCGGCGTGCAAGTGACGCCGACGATCGAGCCAGACACGCCGGCCACCGCAGCGGCCAACATCGAGTCGTTCAGCGCCCGCGACGTGCTGCTGCAGGACGCGCTGATGACGATGTTCAAGGACTCCGACGTCAACGTCGTTCTCGATCCCGACATCGGCGACCTGACCGCCACGTTCGACATCAAGAGCGCCTCGTTAGAGGAGGCCTTCCAGCAAGTGCTGTCGAGCTACGACCTCGCCTATCGCTTCGACGGCAACTTCTTGCGCATCAGCCACTCGACCCGGCGGGTCTTCGACGTCGACTATCCCGCTTCGGCCGGAGGCGACGCGAGCAGTTCCACCTCCGCATCCGGGTCCAGCGGCGGCAACACCACAGGCGGCGGTAGTGCGGCGGCGGCCGCGGCGTTCTGGACCGGCCTGCGCGCCGATCTGGCGAGCCTGACCAGCAACCAAGCCGGCGTGCGCTTGGTCGCCAACGCCAACCTCGGCACCGTGCTCGTCGAGGGGCCGCCCAGCGTCGTGCAGCGGGTCGAGACCTACCTCGCCAGCGCGCATCGCCGCGCCACGCGCCTGGTCTCGATCGAGGCGCGCGTGCTCGAAGTGACCCTCACCGATGCCATGCAGCTCGGCGTCGACTGGTCGCTGCTACCCGGCTTCTTCAACTCGGCGGACCAGGGCGGACTCCCCGGCGGCGCCATGCTCGGCCAATCGCTCGCCACCGCGGCCGAGGCGCTGCGGGTCGGCCTCATCAAGAACAACACGTTCTCGCTGCTGGTCGACATGCTGGAACGCCAAGGCCAGCTGCGCGTGCTGTCGAACCCGCGGGTCTCGACGCTCAGCAACGTGCCGGCGCAGATCCGCGTCGTCGAGCAGGTGCCGGTGATCGAACGCGAGATCGTCGATTCCCAGGGCACCTCGCGCACGCAGTTCGCGGTGCGCTTCGAGAGCGCCGGCGTGCAGGTGTCGGTGACGCCGCAGGTCGGCGAAGACGGCATGATCACCGTGCACATCCTGCCCTCGATCACCGAGGTGTCGGGCTTCGTCACCACGCCGGACGGCCTGGTGAGCGAGCCGATCCTCAACACGCGGTCGGCGGAAGCCATCGTGCGCGTGGCCGACGGACAGGCCGCCGTGATCGGTGGGCTGCGCGGCTCGCGTCGCACCGAAGACCTCGAGAAGGTGCCGCTGCTCGGCGACATCCCGATTCTCGGCGCGCTGTTCCGCAGCACGATGCAAACCCGCACGCAGACCGAGCTGGTGATCGTGGTGTTTCCGCGCCTGTTGTCGCCGGCGTGGATCGACGAGGATGTCGAGCGCGGCGTCGAGCGCGCGATCGCGGCCCGCGTGCCGTTCCGCCGCCTGTCGCTGGCGATGGAGGAACCAACCAGCACGTGGCGCGAGCCCGCACTCGGCGGCGCCCCGACCCGCGGCGACGGCGGCGAGCATGACGTGCGCGTCGTGCACCAGGGCAAAGCGTCGGGCCGCGGCATCACGCGACGCGGTCTGTCGCGCCTGGCGTTGGGCCGCGCGCGGCGGGCGCTTCTGACGAGCGATGACGCGCACGCGGCGTTCGAACTGCAGCAAGCCCTCGCGCTCGACGACACCGACGCCGAAGCGTGGTTGCTGGTCGGCAACCAAGCGCGAAGGCGAGCTGGCGAATCAGCCGCGCGCCAAGCGTTCGAGCGCGCCCTCGCGCTGGACGGCGCGCACGCCGTGGCGCTCAACAGCCTGGGCTTGTTGGAACTCGCGGGCGGCAACCCGGTGGCCGCGCAAGGCCTGTTCACCCGCGCCCTCCGCGACGCCAACGACGCGCTGGCGCCGGCGCACAACAACCTCGGCGTCGCCCACCTGCAACAGGGGCGCTGCGAGGCCGCGATCGCCGCGTTCACGCGGGCGCTCGAACTCGATCCCGACTTGCGCGAGGCGCACGCCAACCTCGGCGCCGCCGCCGATCTGTCCGGCCATGTCGCGCAGGCCGCGGGCGCCTACCGACGCTTCCTGCTGGCCGGCGGCGACCTCAACGATCCGCGCCTGCGCTCGCTGCGCGCGCGCATCGACACGCTGGCAACGCACTGGCAAGACGAGCCCTGAGCTGGCAAGTGCATCTCGCGATCCCTGATCGCGAGCCCCCGACTCAGAGTTCTCGGCGCGCCGACCGCAAGAACCGGATGCCGCCGAGCAGGCCCGCCACCATCATGACGATGCCAAGCCAGAGCAAGACCTTGGGCAGCGCGCCGCCCCCACGCACGACGAAAAAGCCAACCCCGGACACGGCCCCGCCCAGCGACGCCATGCCCACCGCCGCATAGAAGCCGAGCAGGCCGGGCGACCACGCGGTCTGTTCGCGGCGAGGTGGTTCGGTCACAGGCGGCAGGATGACACGCCGGCGCGCCGGAAGCCACGCGCGATCGGCACAAACCCAACGCTGCGTGCCCAACACCGTTCTGCGCACCGGGCGCGCCGACGCGTGTTCGCTAGACTCTCGGCATGTTCGAAGTCCCCTCGGGCTGGCCCGAACGTGTCGAGACGATGTCGCGCAGCGCTCCGGTGTTCCCGCTGCGCGACGTGTTCTTGTTCCCCGGTCAGCTGTTGCCGCTGCACATCTTCGAACCGCGCTACCGACAGATGATCGAAGACTGTCTCGATGGACCCGGGCGCATCGTCGTCGCGGCGCCGCGCGAGGATGAGCCGCCCACGCTGCACGGGCCGCGTCTGCCGGCGGTGGCCGGCATCGGCGAGATCGTGCGCCACCACCGCCTCGCCGACGGGCGTTTCTTGATCTGGATCATGGGCTTGGGTCGCGTGCGCCTCGAAGAGACCAGCAGCGACCGGCTGTATCGCCGCGTGACGTACGACGTCGTCGAGGAGGTCGGGCCCACGCGGGTTGAGGCCGGAGAACTGCTTGATCCGCTGCAACGCGCCATCACCGACCGCATCGGCGACGGCGTGCAGCTGCCCGGCAGCGTGACCACCGGCCAACTCGCCGACATCCTGGGGCAGTGCGTGCCGCTGCCCGGCGCATTGATGGCGCACATCTTCGCCGAGACGCAGGTGACCAAGCGCGCGCGCATGGTGCTCGACGCGCACGAGAAGTTCCCCGGCAAGAAGCACAACTGATCGACGGATGTGCTGGCGCTGCACCTCAGCGGGCGAGGGCGAACTCGACCGGCGGACGCGCACCATGCAGCAGAACGTCGACCGCCAGCCTGCCGAGGGTCGGACCGAACTTGAAGGCATGACCAGAACACGCGGCACACACCACGATGCGCGGATCATGGCAAAGCGCGTCGACCACGAAGTGCTCGTCGGGCGTCATCGTGTAGAGGCAGGTTTCGCTGCGGAGTCGGCCGCGGACCGCGTCGCCGAACAGCAGGCGTGCGCAAGCGTCGAGGTCTTCTAGGGCGGCGGGCGAAGGAATGGGCACGTCTTGCTCGGCGTCATTGGGCCCGGCACCGTCGACCCGGCCAAGCGTGACGTGGCGCGCGAGTTTCACGCCGCCAGCGCCCACGGCGGGCGTGCCGTACACGAAGTCGTTCACCTCGTCTCCAATCCGCGCCCACACCGGGAACTCCGGCGCCTGCGTTCGGGCTGGCGCCGCGTGCAGCTCGAAGTAGCCCACGCTCTGCCGACGCACTTCAAAGCGTGCGCGCAAACTCGGCAGCAGCGCCGACACGCCGGCGCCGCACGCCACCACCACGTGGGCGGCGCGACGTTCGCCGCGCTCGGTGTCGACCGCGACGTAGTCGGGCTGGCTGCGCAGCGCCAGCACCCGCGTACTGTCCGCCACCTCGACCCCGTGCCCAGCGAGCCACGCGCGCAGGCCGCGCAGCACCACGTCGGCGCGCACCACGCCGGCCGTGTGATCGAGCAACACGCTGGCCGCATCGTGCAAGCGCAGCAGGGGGAAGCGGCGCGCGGCCTCGCGCGCCTCGATCGCCTCGACGTTCGCTCCCGCCGCCAGCGTGGTGGCGACGAAGGCGCGAAAGCGCGGCACGTCGGGGCCGAAGAACACCCCCGGTGTGGACACGATCGGCACCACGCCGATGTCGGCCGCCAGACAAGGCCAGTCCTCCGCGTGCGCAGTCTGCGCTAGGCGGATGTAGAGCGGGTGGTGATACGACGAGCGCGTGATGCGGCTCTCGCCGTGCGAGCTGCCGCGCGCGTGACCGGCGGGGAAGCGATCGAGCACGGCGACGCGCGTGAGCCCGCGGCGCCGCAGCTGCCACGCCGCGCACAGACCATGGATGCCGGCGCCGATCACCAACGCGTCGAAAACGACCTCAGCCATGGCGTCGAGTTTGCCGCGCCGTCCGTCGGCACGGGCAAGAAAGTGGCTGACACACCTCGGCGACTGCCTACCGTGGTCTCGGATACGCATCGTTGCGATCGATCTGGCCCCGCGGAGCTCTGATCAATGTCCATGCACTGTGTCTCGATCGGCTTGTCGTTCCTTCTAGCCTCGGCCTTTGCTACGTCAGCCGCGGCACAGAGTAGCGGCACAGTCCTGTGCGGAATCGACGTGCTCGCGCGCGACGACTTCGCCGCACTGCGCGGCCAGCGCATCGGCTTGATCACCAACCACACCGGCCGGCAACGCAACGGCACGAGTACCCTTGACACCTTCCTGCGCAGCAAAGCGATCCGGCTGGTCGCGCTGTTCAGCCCCGAGCACGGCTTTGCCGGCAAGTTCGACGAGAAGGTCAGCGACTCGCGCCACGAAAGCGGCCTGCCGATCTACAGCCTGTACGGCGACACGCGCAAGCCTGGGAAGGAGCAGCTCGCGGACCTCGACACCCTGGTGTTCGACATCCAAGACATCGGCTGCCGCTTCTACACCTACGTGTCGACGATGGGCCTCGCCATGCAGGCGGCGGCGGAGAACGGCAAGCGCTTCGTCGTGCTCGATCGACCCAACCCGATCGGCGGCCAGCTCGTCGAGGGCCCGGTCGCCGATGCGGGCAGCGAGAGTTTCGTCGGCTGGCACACGCTGCCGGTGCGCCACGGCATGACCGCCGGTGAGCTGGCGGGGATGTTCGCGGCCGAGAAGAAGATCGCGTGCCAACTGCAGGTGATCGGTGTCGAGGGTTGGAACGCGCGCCAAGCCTTCGACGGCTGCGATCTCGAGTGGGTCAATCCTTCGCCCAACATGCGCAGCCTGACGCAGGCCTTCCTGTATCCGGCGTTCGGGCTGTGGGAGTTCACCAACCTGTCGGTTGGCCGCGGCACCGACACGCCGTTCGAAGTGATCGGCGCGCCGTGGCTCGACGGCCAAGCGCTGGCGCGCCGCCTGCGCGCCGAGAACCTGCCGGGCGTGGCGTTCGTGCCGGTGCGCTTCACGCCCACGGCCAGCAAGTGGAAGGGCGAGGTCTGCGCGGGGATCAACGTCGCCATCACCGATCGCGCCGCGTTCCGCACCATGCCGCTCGCGTTCGCCCTCGCGTGCGCCTTGCACGCGCAGCATCCTGCCGAGTGGAAGCTGGCCGATGCCAAGCGTCTCCTGCTGCACGCCGGCACGCTGGCGGCGATCCAGCAAGGCAAGCCGTGGCGCGAAGTGCTCGCCCTGCACAGCGAAGACCTGGCCGCGTTCATGACCCGGCGCGACGCGTGCTTGCTGTACCGATGAAGCGCCCGCCGCGCGTCGTCATCGGCCTGGAGCGCTGTTTGCAGTCGCCGCCCGACATCGTGCGCGGCGCGCGCTTGGGCCTGCTGTGCAACCAGGCGTCGGTCGATCACCAGTTCCAGCTCGCCGACGAGTTGCTGGCGGCGCGCTTGCCAGGTCAGCTCCGCGCGCTGTTTGGGCCGCAGCACGGCATCTTGTCGGAGCAGCAGGACAACATGATCGAGACGGCGCACGCGCGCCACCCGCGCTTGCCCGTGCCGGTGTTCAGCCTGTACGGCGAACACCGCAAGCCGACGCGTTTGATGCTCGAGGGACTCGACCTGCTGATCGTCGATTTGCAGGACGTCGGTTGTCGCGTGTACACCTACGTCTGGACCCTGCTCTACTGCCTGGAGGCCTGCGCGGCGCGCGGCCTGCCGGTGCTGGTGCTCGATCGCCCCAATCCGTTGGGGGGTGAACTGATCGAAGGCCCCCCGCTCGATCCCGCGTTCACGAGCTTCGTCGGTCTGCACGCGCTGCCGATGCGGCACGCGCGCACGCTCGGCGAACTGGCCCAGCAGTTGAACCGCGAGCGCGCGATTGGCGCCGACGTGCACGTGCTCGCCTGCGACGGCTTGACGCCGGCGATGACGTGGCGCGACACCGCACGCGCGTGGATTCCGCCGTCGCCCAATCTGCCACGCATCGAGGGCGTCGACGTGTACTGCGGCCAGGTGCTACTGGAAGGCACCAACCTGTCAGAGGGCCGCGGCACCACCACGCCCTTCGAAGTGTGCGGCGCGCCCTTCGTCGACCCGCACCGCCTGCGCGACGCGCTCGCCGAGCAGGCGTTGCCCGGCGTGGTGTTCCGTCCGGTGCGCTTCGAGCCCACGTTCCAAAAGTGGCACGGGCAGAGCTGCGGCGGCGTGTTTGTCCATGTCACCAATCGCGCCGCGTTCCGACCGTACCGCACCACCGTGACCCTCCTTTGGCTGGTGCGCAAGCTGTGGCCCAGCGCCTTCGCCTGGCGGCAGCCACCCTACGAGTACGAGGCAGTGAAGCTGCCGATCGACATCCTGACCGGCGGGACCTCCGTGCGCGAGGCGATCGACGGTCAGCACGATCTGACGCGCGCCCTGTCGATGTAGGCACTCACACGGCGGCCGCGCTCTCGAATGTCCGGATAGACCGATAGACCCGCTCACACAGTTCAGGCACGTAACGGGACCAAACGCACCTCGAGCCGGTGGTTGAGGGCATCTGCAATTCGCTGCAGCATCGTCAGGGACCTCCCTTCGTAATCGGCGTCCTCCAGCCGCGAGATGACACTCTGGGTGGTGCCCACCAGCTTCGCGAGCTGCGCCTGGGTGAGCTCGGCGCGTTCGCGCGCTGCGAGAATCATCTCGGCTGCACGGACGTTGAGTTTCTGCACCTCGACGGCCTCGCGGAGTTTGGAGTCTTGCCCCGTGATCCGGTCGAGGACGCGCTGGGCATTGCTTCTCTTGGTGCGCTTGGTCGTCTTGGCCATGGGAGTCACTCCTTGTAGGTATTCGAGCCACTCGACAACGGGGGAATGCCCGTCGACGTCCTGGTAGAAGAGCACCTCGGTTTTCGGCATTCGTCGGCAGCCACTGTATCGCTATTTTGCGATGTTGGCAAGTGGCCGTGGGAGTGCGGGGAGTGCGGTATCTGTCTCCAGCGCGATCCGCGTGGCCGCGACACCGCGCGCGCGTGGATTCCGCCGTCGCCCAATCGAGGGTGTCGACGTGTACTGCGGCAGGTGCTACTGAAAGGCACCAACCTGTCCGCGGGCCGCGGCACCACCACGCCCTACAGTCAGCAAGATCAGACGCGCGCCCTGTCGATGTAGGCACTCGCACGGCGGCCGCGCTCGCTACACTGCCGCCGTGCTTCGTCTCTGCCGTCGCGCCGCTGTCGCCGTGCTCGCCGTGCTCGCCGTGCTCGGCCACGCTGCGGCTGCAGCACAACCTGACGTGCGCGAGGCCACGGCCAAGGCGAGCCTCGATGGGCGGGCGCTCGACCTCGACACGCTCTACCTGCAGTTGAACCCACGCGCGCTGCACGACGCGGCCGAGCGTGGGCTTGCGTGGCTAGTCGAACAGCAAGAGGCGAGCGGCGGCTGGCCGGCGGATGTCGGCCACAAGCAGGGCGACGACTACTTGATCTTGAGCACGGCCACCGAGCAGAAGGCGCGCGGCCAAGCTCACCTCGGCGTGACGGCACTGTGCGGCTTGGCGTTCTTGGCTGGCGGTCACTTACCGGGCCGCGGCAAGCACGGCGCCGTCGTCGATGCCACGCTGCGCTACATGCTGGAGCGCACGGGCGAGAACGGCTACCTGCGCGACGGCGAGACGCGCATGTACAGCCACGCCTTTGCCACGCTGTTCTTGGCTGAGGCGTACGGCATGGTGCGCACGCCGGCGATCAAGATCAGCCTCGAGCGCGCGGTGCACTGGATCGTCGACAACCAGAACCGCTACGGCGCCTGGCGCTACAACCCGTTCACCATCGAAGCCGACCTGTCGGTCACGGTGTGCCAGCTGCAGGCGCTGCGTGCCGCGCGCAACATCGGCATCGAGGTGCCGAAGGACTGCATCGACCGCGCGCTGGCCTACGTGCTGAGGAGCCGGGTCGACAGCGGGCGCTATCAGGGCCTCTTTCACTACAAGATCTATGGCCGCGGCGCCTACGGCAAGCCGGCCGAGTTCAGCATCAACGCGGCGGCGGTCACCGCTCTGGCGTCGGCCGGCAACTACGAGCAGAGTCTCTGGGCGCCGGCGCTCGATTTGGTCGACCAGAGCTACCCCGAGACGCTGCGCTACTACGGCAGCCACTACTACTACTGGTACGGCAACTACTACGCCTGCCAGGCCTTCTTCTGGGCAGGGGGCGCGCGCTTCCACGCCTACTACCGCCGCCTGGCCGACGACCTGCTGGCGCTGCAGCGCGACGATGGGCGCTGGCTCAACCATACGGGCCCGGGCGACGCGTTCTCCACCGCCGTGGCCGCTCTGATCCTGCAGCTGCCGCGGCAGTACCTGCCGATCTTCCAGCGCTAGAGGCCTTGGTTGATCGAAGACGTGACGGATGACTCAAGTTTGGATGTCGTGCCTCAGCGCCAGGAGAACCACGGAGAACACCGAGCCCACAGAGAGCGGATCGAAGCCAGCTGTGCTCCTCTGTGGTCTCGGTGCTCTCCGTGGTTCTTCTCTGGTCTGAGGCCCGCCCAACGCCGCGCTTCAGCTGCAAACGGAGGCGGGGTGAGCGAAGCGAAGCCCGCCGGAGTTTGTCAGCTGCAAGCGCTCAGTTAGGGCGCACTTTGCTTAGTCTCAGTAGCTTGCTCAGCGCGGCAGAGCCGCAACCAACGAGACGCGAGGGCGGCTGCATGAACGGCTCTGCCGCGAGTCGTGAGCCGTAAGACGTAAGCCCTAAGTCCCAGACCGCTGCATACCTGTCTGACCGCCTGTCCGCGTACTGGACTTACGGCTAACAACTTACGGCTCATGACTTTCCACAGCCGAAACATCTTCGCGCTTCGCGAAGATGCTTCGGCTGTGGAACTCAGAGCTTCAATACAACTCGCCCCGAGACCCTGCCCTGTTCAACCATTTCATGAGCCATCGCGATCGAGTGTAGTGGAAAGACCGAGTGAATTTGGAACCCCGGCCACCCGGATTCGAGTACTTCGTTCAAACAACGGGCCGCCTCGCTTTTGGCTTCCTCAGGAAAGTCGTCGCTTCCAAGGAAAAACAGGCGGACATTCTTAAACACCAGCGGCCAAAATGGGATCGCCGGTGTCGGATTGCCCGTGGCGTAAGCGGCGATCGACCCGCCCTGCCGCAACAGCCGCTCGTCTATTGATATGTTCGCTTCGAAGGCGACTTCGACAATATGGTCAACTCCGTCGGGCGCCAGCGCAAGAACGCGTTCGACGACCTCATCTGCTGTGAGGCCTTCAGTGACAATTACATGGTGAGCACCTGCCCACTCCGCGACTGCCTTATCGGGCTCGCTGCGAACGGTACAAATCACAACTGCGCCCGCGTGCCGCGCAAGAGCCACGGCGCTCTGCCCGACGGCACCAGCGCCACCTTGTACAAGAACGGTCCTGCGGTCGACAGAGCCCGCGACATGTACCGAACGGTGCGCGGTGATGCCTGGTATGCCCAAACAAGCTCCCTGCTCGAAGGAAATGTTCTCGGGAAGACGTACGGCATGCTCAGCAGGTACGACAACAGATTCTGCGGCGGTTCCAAATGGGCGGTAGCTCTGGGCGCCGAAACACCACACTCGCTCGCCGATGCGCCACGAGGTCACCTCGTATCCGACTTTCTCGATGACGCCAGCGCCGTCGTTGTGGGGAACAACGCGCGGGTATGGCATTCCTAGACCAAACGTGTCTTGTCTAGACTTGACTTCGCCTGGATTGATTCCAGACGCTGCTACGCGAATGCGAACCTCTTTCGGTCCCGGGTCAGGGGTCGTCATTTCGCCTATGACAAGCACTTCGGTGGCCCTACCTTGCCGTTCGTACCACGCTGCCATCATAGTCGGTACCTCAAGTTCTGCAAGCGCATGCCGGTGCGCCCTAACGTCTTTGACGCTGAGGCGCCGGCCGGCTTGGCGGCCGGTCGCCTCCTGCGGCTGGTTAGGCGCCGCCACTACTTGGCGGCGAATTCCTGCTTCGCATATTGCTCAAGGTATCCACAAGACGAGCACCGGTAGGTCCCGATGGGGACGAGCTTCTCATCGGGCAGTTTCGTGCCCGACCAGAACGACTTCAGGGGGGCTCCTGCGGCCCATTGGCTGACCACCCTTGCACCGTAGGTGTTGTCGAGCACAAAACCCTGCTCCATGCCACTCTTGCACTTCGGACACTGATGGGATGTAGCCATTGAATTGGTCCTCGATGAGATTGTCACTGCTGGCCGTCGCGGCGCCTAAACGAAAACGAATAGGATCCTATCCGGATGAAGCCGCGCGAGTGCTCGACGTACACCGACGGCAGCCCGCGGCTTCGTCCGGGTAGGATCTGTTGAACGAAGCCGCGGCACTGCGGCTATGGGTGTTCAATCGGCCGCACGGGGGTCGACGCCCGATACGGGGGGTGGCGAGTGGTGGCGAGGGGGGTGGCGCAGTACCC